>CAUZOL010000053.1:0-28285 GCA_963581435.1 Planctomycetota bacterium | reverse complement strand
AGTGCATGCCGTATTGCACTGGCGACACGCCAGTGGCACCCATCAACGGAGCATCTGCCAGAATCTCGTATTCGCGGTGGCGTTCTGTCTGACGGTACCCGGTGTTTCGTCGGCGGCTGACGACTCGACGACAAAGTACTTCGCGCAGATGCGGCAGCGGCGGTTGTTCAGTCTGGCCGAAGGCTATTGTCTGTCGCGACTGTCGGAAGGAAAGTTGTCGCTGGGCCGACGCACGCAATTGACGATCGAACTGTCGCGAACTTTGTCGGAGCATGCCCGGTTTACTTCGGGCAAAGAACAAACCGAATTGTGGCAGCGATCGGCTGCTGCGATTGATGAGTTGCTCAAGAGCAACCCGCAGAATCCGCGGCGGCTGTTACTGGAAACGCAGCGTGCTTTTTCACTGGCGGCCCAGGGCGAACATCTTCGCTGGCAGGTGGAATTGTTTCCCTATGACAAAACGTTAAAGCCACGAGCGGTTGCCGCCTTCGATCAAGCCGTTTCACAATTGAAGGAATCGGAAAAGACCGCCGCTGAACAACTGCGGAAGACACAGCCGCGACGCAGTGCCAACGCAGATGCGCTTTCACCGTATGAATTGCGCGCGCTGACACATCATTTGGGTTTCCAAATCGGCCAGACGCTCGTCGAGCGGGCGAAACTCGAGCCGGCCGGCTCGCCCGATCGGGTGGCAACGCTGATGCAGGCGGAGTCGTGGTTGAGTCGATTGGCAAAGCGGTCGGCCGAGCAGGCACTCACACTCGACAGCCGTCTGTTGATGGCCGAGTCGAGCCGCATGCGAGGTGATCGAAAGAAAGCGGCAGCCGTTTTGAAGTCGATGCAGTCGGAGAACCTGGCCCGGAAACTGCTCGACCGAATGAAAGCGGTGGAAGCCCGCTTGCGGCTCGACGAAGATCGTGCAACCGACGCCGCCCAACTGTTGTCGCGGTATCGCGTCGAACGATTGCGATTACCGGGTGAATTGCAGTATCTGCAAATCAAGTCGCTCTCGTCGCTGTGGGCCGTCGCCGAGGGACGAAAACAAGACGATCTTGCCACACAGTTGATGGAGCAGATTGAGGCGCATGCCGACCGGGCTGAAGCGGAAGTCGGCGGGTTCTGGGCGTACCGCTGTCGACTGCTGGTCGAGACGATGCGGGAAACAAAACGTTACGGCGTGGAATTGGCAACGGTCGTGCGGGAAGCGAGATCGAACTACAGCGCGGGGCGGATCGATGAAGCCGTTGAAGCGTATGGCCGCGCATACGATGCGGCAGAGCGCGGCGGCAGTGACGAAATTGCGATGGAGATTGGCTACACCCGGGCGTCGGTGCAACTTCAGTCGAAAGACTTTATCGCGGCTGCCGTGGGTTTTGAGCAGTTAGCCAGCCGATATCCGAAGAGTTCTCAGGCGGCGACGGCTCACCTGTTGTCGGCGTACAGCCTGGGTAGAGCCTACGAGCAAAAACGGACGAAGTTGCGACGGGAGAAGTACACCGACGCCCTCGTGCGGCATCGAACAGATTACCCGAAACACGAAACGACGGCAGAGGCGACGTGGATGCTCGCGTCGCTGGAAGAACGCCGGCTGCAGGTCACGCGGGCGTTGAAGCTGTATCGAGAGATTCCCGTCGATCATCGACGCGGCCCACTGGCCGAGGTGGCCGTCGCGCGATGTTACGAAAAGATTCTCGATCGCGTTCGTGAGTTGGAACGCCCGATTGAAACATGGGAGAACGACGCGATCGCCCGGCTGACGACGATGACATCGGTCTATTCAAAACAAACGCTTTCGCTCGGGATCGAGCAGACGGAAGTTTGTCTGCGTTTCGCGAGAATTTGTCTGAACCGCGCACGGCCCGACTATCGCCGCGGAGCGAAATTACTCGACCTGATCGAAACATCGCGACTGCGGCAAAAGCGAGAGCAACAGAGCGAGCCGACTTCGGAGACGGCCGCCGTCAAGACTCGCTGGAAGCTGCTGTATCAGGCGGCGACTCAATTGCGGATTGTCACGTTGGCCGGCGGTGGCCGTTTTGACGAGGCGAAATCACTGATCGAAACGCTGGCCGATGCGGATGCCCGCGATGTGCTGGGAATTCTCGACGGGTTAAGCGAGTTGACGGCCAACGCCGACACGAAGACGCGGAAAGAAATGGGCGAGCTGCAATTGAGCGCGGCCCAGGAGCTGGATCGGCGTCGAAATGAGTTGAAGCCGCAGGAACAGAAACGGCTCGATCATTGTTTCGGGCAGGCATACGTCGCCACGGGGCAATCGACTCAGGCGATTAAAGTCTACGAGTCGTTGTTATCGCAGACACCCAACGATCGACGACTGTTAAAAACGGTGGCCGAACTGTTGACCGACTGCGGGACACGAGAATGCCTGCAGAACGCCAAAACCCAATGGCGGAAACTGGAGTCGATGGAGCGAGCAGGCGAGGCGGCATGGATGAATGCGCAGTATCAGGTGGCATGGTGCTTGTTCGCACTCAAACAGCACGACGAATGTCGCAAGCTGCTGGCGGTGACGCGACTGCTGTACCCGGCTTTGGGCGGCGATGAGCTGCGCGGCCAATTTGCGGAGTTGGAAAAGAAGCTTCTCAGTAAACGGTAACTTTTCCCGCTGTACGAAACGCCCGATGATATCACCGGCCGGGCGGTCCCAAAGCCCTCGGGCTGCGTCCCGAGGGATCACACCACCCTCAAAACTCGATTTCGAGCTTCTGCTTTTCTTTGAGGATTTTCGAGCGGACTTCGATCGTGTCGCGGACGAGGCTGGCGGCAGCGGGAACGAAAATCGCCAGTTGTGCCTTGTTTTCTTTCACGGGCAAATAGCCGCGTCGTACGCCCGGAATGAACCGCTTGTATCCGTCCGTTCCAACGACCGTCCCGAACAGGTCGCTGCGGCGGTAGCGAGTGATTTTCTTGGGCAACTTCACCTGAATAATGACGAGGTAGTTTTGCCCCGGCGCCGGATCTTCGGGAACGGTCCAGACGGTGAAGCTGCCTTTGGTGATCGCCTTACCGCTTTTGGGCATGGAGAAACCGAGTCCTTTGCCATCACCGTCCGCGCCGCCGTCACCGCTGCCGACGGCATTGAGTGTGGGCCGCAACTCCTCGGGAAGGGTTGGCCGCACGGTTTCGGGGCCTTGAATATCAACCACCTGCATCTGCGGCAATTTCAGTTGCTGTTCCGCACCACCGGCCATTTCGAGTGTCGTGTCGATGTTGTCGAACTCGACGACTTCGTTGTTGGATTCGGAAAGCAGCAGCGAGAAATCGTTGGACTGTGCCGCTTCGACAACAATGAACGCCAGCGCTCCAGTGACGAGGGTATGCAAGATTAACGAGACGCCATACCCGGTAAACGCGAAAGCAAGCAAACGCTTAAACCGCTGGTATCCCGGGTTCTCGACCGACTCGCTTTGCTGCGCAACCGGTTTCCCGCGGAACAGGTACGTCAGCTTTTCGAGCAACGTGGGTTCTTGCCACATCGTCCCGGGTTGGTCTTCGGGACGAACGGCAATCGCCGGCAGCAGTTTTTTGGCGTAACTTTTTCTGTTCGACTTTGCCGGCTCTTTTGATTTCGCCCGCTTGCGGCTGAACCAACCGGGAACTGGAGATTCGACAGCCTTGTCCGGCGGCGCACCCTCGGCCTCATCCAATTCGAGGAAGACCGGTTCACCGTCCGTCATGGGTGACGACGGCGATTCGCTCGATGCGAGATCAGTTGTTGTGTCGAACGTCATTCTCGGCCATCCGGCAGGAATATCGATCGGTTCCGCAAACCGTGGCCCGCTACGGGGCGGTGACTTAATTTCGGCGATGCTCATTCCACTGTTAACGCAAACCGGCGGCAAAATTCAACAACCGCCAAACAAACGTCAACCAATCCGCTAAAATCGCGCACTCACCGCACCATCCTTAAACATAGTATATACCTATTGGTTTCGGTTAGGGGACAGCATTGCTCGAAAAAAAGTCGGGGATCGAGCAGAAATACTGGGGAAATGCTGACTGACAGGCGGTTTGTGCGGCTTTGATTCTTCAGACTCCGGGAACGCGGCATTCCTTGCGAACGTCTCATTCTCGACGCAAAGGCGCAAAGCGGCAAAGCACCGCAGAGAAAAAATGATGCAAAGACAGGCAGCATCTGTATCGAAAGACAAAGCTCGCACCACTTTCTGGTCTACACGGCGGCATGACCAGTTGTTGCGAAGCGTTCTTCCACACACCCCATTCTGAATTTGTGGCTTCTTTGCGAACCTCTGCCACTTTGCACCTTTGCGTCAAAAAACGGAGTGTCCGTGCGCCTCAAGTTTCATAATCCGTATCCGCATTCAACCGCATGAACGCGGTCACTACGAACCCACCAACAGATCGGCGAATTGGCGGCCGGTGACCGACAGCGGGTAATCGGCGAACTGTTTCGGAGAAACCCAGCGGTACGTCGATGTGCGCGGAGTGTCTCCGGAATGATACGTCGCAGGAAAACAGAACAACTGGATGCGGTAGCGGGTCACGCTGTGATTGATTTTCGCCAACCGTGGGCCGATCTCCGCGACCAGCCCGCTTGCTTCGGTCAGCCGTGATGAAATTTCACTCCGCCCAGGCGGCTTCGACGCCGAATGATCATCGAGCGGGAAGCGAACAAAGTCCCACAGTCCCGCCCAACGTTGGCCATCGGGAATGCGACGCAGTAAGTAACGTCCTTTCCGATGCACGGCGACGGCCGCTTCGGCAATGTTGGTGATCTGCGGCCGAACGGCCTTCATCGGTATCGATTCCTGCGAACCCTCGGCAACCGCCCTGCAACAACTACGGACAGGGCATGTCGGGCAATCGGGCTTGGTCGGCGTGCAACGTGTTGCGCCCAAATCCATCAACGCCTGATTGAAACGGCCGGGAGATTTTCGCGGCAGCAAACGCTCGGCAAATTCCCACAACAGTCGCTGCCCCGCTGCCGTGCGTGGATCGTCGGCAAATCCCAGCAGCCGGCAATACAACCGCAGCGTGTTGGCTTCGACGATTGGCGCAGGCCGATCAAAGGCGAACGACGCAATCGCGCCGGCCGTGTATCGGCCAATACCGGGCAACTGTTGCAATTGCTTAACGTCGCGCGGAAACTCGCCGTCGTTTGATTCAACGAGTTGCCGTGCCGTTTTGTGAATGTTGCGTGCGCGGCTGTAATACCCCAACCCCTCCCAGTGCCGCAACACTTCGTTTTCGTCTGCGGCGGCAAGCGACTGGATTGTTGGGAAGCGGTCGAGGAATCGATTGAAATAGGGAACGACCGCCACCACAGTTGTCTGCTGCAGCATGATTTCGCTGATCCAGACGCGATACGGTTCGCCAATGTTTCGCCAGGGAAGATCGCGACCGTTTCGTTTGTGCCAGCGGCGAAGATTGCGCCGAAAGCGCTGCAGCCAGAGGGAATCGACCGCGTCGAGATGATCGAATTCGGGCATACCTGCATCACACTAACAGTTGATATTTGGCCGGCCCGCTTGCGGGCCGTGATCCACGCCGGGCAAGCCCGTCGGCTAAATGGTCTTGTGTAACATCCACGGCATCAAATCGCAGCCGGCATCGAATGTGATCGCCGACGCGCCGGCCGTTTGTTCGTCGTAGGTTTGAGCGCCATCCGTATTGATCCCCTGCCCACACGCTGCAAACGGCACATAGCCGTGACTGTGCGTTTTCGTTCTCAGCAGCGTTGGATGATCGGGCGAGATGAGCAGCCGATAGTCACCCTGCTGCTTGAGCCAAGCGTGAACTGCGGCCACGATGTCCTCGTCGATTCGCTCGAGCGCTTCGACTTTGGCGTCTGCGTCTCCTTCGTGCGACGCTTCATCCGTTGCTTCGACATGGACAACGACGAAATCCAATTTGTCCAGCGCATCGATGGCGTAGCGCGCTTTGGCGGCGTAGTCGGTGTCGAGATAACCGGTCGCGCCGGGAACTTCGATGATTTCCCAACCAAGCAGGCGGCCGATTCCACGTAGCAAATCGACAGCGGTAATCACGCCTGCGCGGACACCAAAGCGTTCGGCGAACGGCGTCAACGCGGGTCGGCAGCCTTCACCCCACAGCCAGACTTGCGTTGCCGGCAACTCGTCGTGTGTGGTGCGTTCGCAATTGGGCTGCGAAGTTGCGAATAATTCGGTGCTGCGTTCCATTAACCGATTTAGAACATCCGACCCCGGACCTTGCGGCAGAAACCCGGCGATCGGTTGGTCAGTGATGTCGTGCGGCGGGTAGGTTTGCGTTTCCGACGACAACGGAGCCGGCGTGCCATCGGCGCGGTAGAGCAGCAAATTGCGATAACTAACCCCCGCGTGGAATTTCCAATGCCCATCGCCGCACGTTTCGGCCTGCATCAGCCCGATGAGTTGCTTGCCAAGTTCGCTGGGAATCTGGCCGGCGGTGAAACTCTTCATCAGGCCGTCGGCCACCGTCACCAGATTACAGCGAACCGCCCAATCGTCGGGGCCGACTTCGATTCCCTGTGCTGCGGCTTCCAGCGGTGCGCGGCCGGTGTGGAAGCGGTGCGGATCGTAACCGAACAGGCTCATCGTGCCGACGTCACTGCCGGGCGTCATGTTGAGCGGAACGTTGTCGGCCTGTCCCACCACTCCCATTCGGGCAACCGCATCCATCGCCGGCGTGTGCGCGGCTTGCAACGGTGTGCGATTTCCGAGTGAGTCCTGCGGCTCGTCAGCGGCTCCGTCGGGGATAATGAGAACGTATTTCATGGCGTTTTGGAGACGCGCCCCGCAAGCGGCGCGGCTAAATAACCTGTAGGGAACGCCCTTTGTGGCGTTCCCTACAGAGTATGTTTATTCGGCGTCGCTGCGACGCAGCACGAGGACGGAACATTCGGCGTGACGGATGACACGTTCGGCGACCGAACCAAGCACAAGCCGCGCCACACCGTGGTATCCATGCGACGGAATTGCGATCAGATCGGCACCAATCTTCGCGGCGTACTCCGCCACTTCCAATCCCGGGTTGCCAAACAGCACTTCGACGTTGGCACCCGTCACATTGAGTCCCTGGAGCAATTTGTCGAACGACTCACGGACCGCCTCAGCCCGTTTCTCGTCGGTCACGTCGCCCAGCAACACGCCGGGCGAAACACTGTCGAGCGGAAACAGCACGTGGACCAGATGAAGCTCCGATGAGTCTGATACCAGCTCGAGCGCGACGGCAATCGAATGCTCCGATTCGCCACTGAAATCGACCGGCACGACGACTTTCTTCTTCGGTAACCAACTCATGTTTGCACCTCGGTGTTGACTGCGTCGAATTCAACGTCGGCCACATCCCCTACTTGTTCTGTGGAAACTCACCCGCCTTGTAGCGGGCCCAATAATCCTTGAGGTCGGCTTTGACCTTGGGGGCCAGCAAGACAACGCCGAGAATGTTGGGAAACGCCATGCCCAGAATCATTAAGTCGCCGAACATCAATACGTTGGTCGCCGAGGCAATCGATCCCAGAAAAACGAATGCCAGAAAAATTATACGGTAGGACATCGAAGCCCCGTCACCGAACAGATACGCCCAACATCGCTCGCCATAGTACGACCAGGAAATCATTGTCGAATAGGCGAACAGAACGACGGCGACTGCCAGCACATATTGGAAACCCGGTATTTCGCCCCCCATTGCATGCGACGTTAACGCTGCTCCCTTATCTTGCTCGACGAGAGTCTGCAGGGCAGGGTCTGCGTACGCGCCAGTGATAACAATCACCAATGCCGTCATCGTGCAGATGACGACCGTGTCGATGAACGGCCCCAGCAGAGCGACGAGTCCTTCGCGGACGGGGTAATCGGTTTTGGCTGCCGCATGGGCGATTGCCGCCGATCCGACTCCCGCTTCGTTGGAGAACGCCGCCCGCTTGAATCCGACGACCAACACGCCGATGGCTCCGCCTTTAACCGCCGCCGGCGAAAATGCCTCAGAAAGAATCAGCCCGAACGCAGCCGGAATTTCTGAAAAGTTCATCAGCAGAATCGCCAATGCCGCCAGGACGTAAACACCACACATCAGCGGCACGATCTTTTCAGCCGTCGTTGCAATCCGGCGAATGCCGCCGATGATGACGATGCCCACCATGACGGTCATCACCAGACCATACACCCAACGATAGTTTTCCAACCCGGGAATTGTTGCTTGAACGGCATCGAGAGATTGATTGACCTGAAAGGCGTTGCCACCGGCGAATGATCCACCGACGCACAAGACGGCGAACACAATCGCCAACGCCTTGCCAATGGGACCGATGCCCATCTCGGTCAGCCCTTTCGACAGGTAGTACATCGCACCACCCATCACGCGACCATCGGGGCGGACTTCACGGTATTTCTGGCCGAGCGTGCATTCAACGAACTTGGCCGACATACCAAGCATGCCGGCGACAATCATCCACAGAGTTGCGCCGGGGCCGCCAATGGAAACGGCAATCGCCACGCCGGCGATGTTTCCCAAGCCGACGGTTGCCGAAAGAGCGGCGGTCAACGCCTGAAAGTGCGTCACTTCGCCAGCATCTTCCGGGTTATCAAACCGGCCGGCGGTAATCATCACCGCATGCTTGAACCCGCGGATGTTGATGAAACCCATATAAACAGTGAAGAACAGCGTTCCCACCACCAACCACAACACGGCCAACGGAACTTTGACGCCGGCATCGTCGGAGAACAACGAGACAACGTCATAGAACATGACGCCTCCAACTTTCTCATTGAACTTCTCAAATGCGTCATCCACCTTGCCCTCAAACCGTCGCATTGCGGTGAGCGGCTTTTTTGCGTCCTTCTCGTCGCTGGTTGTTTCCAGCGTATCGGCATTCTCGTCGGCAGTTGCGTTCGCCGGTTGGGCTTCTTCGTTCGATGGCTGCGCCCAAACGGCGGCAATCGACACGAAGAACAACAGGCTACCCAGAATCACAGGTGCCGTCTTGAAGGGGTGAATCTTCATAATTCCCTCTCAACTTCTACCGGGCGGCTGCCAATCGAACGAATTTTCACGCCAGGGAACAACCGCGCCGCACGCTGTACATCAATCTTTCGCGTGGGCGCGTGATCTGTCGAAAATCGACACCAATATAGCAGTCAATGGTTTACGGCGAAACTGTCAAATGGTTCTTGCCCCACCATCGGGACGATTTCATCAATCTTGGCAGACTTTTGACAGGGTACATTGTCAAAAAGCCGATGTGGGACTAGTATGGGTGCAGAGAGTCAATACCCGCCTTTTCGTATCCGCGTATATTTCACAGCGCACTGTTGCTGATGGTGTTACGATGAAAGCAACCTTAGATCCAAACGATCGGCAGTTTCTCGACCGCCTGCACCGGCTGGAATCGGGAACTGTGCCGGAGATCTGCGAGGAAATCGGCGTGACGGCTACCGCCGTGCGTCAGCGATTAAATCGGCTGCAGGGGCTCGGATTTGTCACACGCGAGACGGTTCGTTGCGGTCGTGGGCGACCACACCACTCGTACCGGATTACCGATGCGGGGATGCGGGAACTGGGAGACAACTACGCCGATTTGGCGATGATTCTGTGGAACGAAGTTCGGAACATTGAGCCAATAGAGGTTCGGGCTCGTATTCTCGAACGGGTGCAAGGGGCGTTTGCCGATCGTTACAGCCGTTCAGTGCAAGGGGAATCGCTAAACGAACGATTCGACCAGTTGCAAGCGGCTCTCGTCGAGCGAGGTTTCGATGTCGAAGTCGATAATTCCGGGCCACTGCCAATTTTGCGGGAAAACAACTGCCCGTTTCTGGAGATGGCCAGCCACGACTCGTCAATTTGTGAATTGGAACGCGAGGTGTTTCAGCGCGTCTTGGGCGTCGATGTTGAAATGACGAGTTGTTGCCTTGATGGATCGCATTGCTGTGAATTTCAGCCGGTGACGGCTTCCTCGTAATTTGGCTTTATAATTTCGTGCTGCGGTTTGCGACCTCGTCGTTGTTGAGGGATTTCTGTCGTGTTAGGTGCTAGAGTGGAGCATTGCGAGAGCGAACTCTCCAACAACGAGAAACCGCACGACTGCGGCTGCAACGAATCAGATTGACATTTCGGAGAAGGATGGATCACGCCGATGACTTGGATCGACGGACGTTTTGAAGAAAATGTGATTACGACCTCGCTCGAACAGGGGATGAACTGGGCGCGGCAGTCGAGCATTTGGCCAATGACTTTCGGTCTGGCCTGCTGTGCCATCGAAATGATGGCAACAGGTGCCAGCCGTTACGACCTTGACCGCTTCGGTGCTGGGGCGTTTCGTGCGTCGCCGCGACAAGCCGACCTGATGATCGTCGCCGGCACGGTAACGTACAAAATGGCAAGCCGTGTTCGTCGATTGTACGAGCAGATGCCGGACCCCAAATACGTGATTGCGATGGGTGCCTGCACGGTGGGTGGCGGCCCTTACTTCAAGTGGGGTTACCACGTGGTTAAAGGTGTCGATCTGGTGGTGCCGGTCGATGTTTATGTTCCCGGTTGCCCTCCGCGACCGGAAGCCTTATTGGAAGGCATCATGCGAATCCAGGACAAAATCAAAGCCAGACGCATCGCCAAAGACACACAGGAAGTCCTTCCGGTTCCCCACCACAGCGGCATGGCCGATGTCCCCGAACTGGTAAGCTAAACTTAGGAATGAGAGCCGATTGTTGAGAAGTGGACAACTTCGGGTGATTGACCCGACATTCGGCTCTCAGCCAATCGCATCAGTCGGTTCACGCCGGCCGCTCGCCTTGCGCGATTTTTGTTTGACGTATAAGTAAAGAGTGAAAGATCACGAGACACAATGAGCAGTACGCTGAAGATCGAAGACTTGCATGTTTCCGTCGGTGAGACACCGATTCTCAAGGGCGTGAACCTGGAGATCAAGCAGGGAGAAATCCACGCACTGATGGGGCCGAACGGTTCGGGGAAAAGTACGCTGGCCTACGCGCTGGTCGGACATCCCAAATACCAGATCACATCGGGCCGCGTGGAAATTGACGGAGTCGATGTTCTCGAACTCGACGCCAACCTGCGGGCACGGCTGGGTATGTTTCTGGCGTTTCAATACCCGGTCACAATTCCCGGTGTCAAAGTCGCCGACTTTCTGCGTCACGCGATTTCCAATGTGCGGAACCCCGACCGCAAAGAGGGTGAAGGCCTGATGCCGATGCGCGAGTTCCGCAAAGAGCTACGCGAACAAATGGACGAACTGGACATGGAACTGGACTTCGCCCGCCGTTATCTCAATGACGGATTTTCCGGCGGCGAGAAAAAGCGGATGGAAATTCTGCAAATGGCGATGCTCAAGCCGCGGTTTGCGTTTCTAGACGAAACCGATAGCGGCCTGGACACCGATGCGGTTCGAGTGGTCAGCGAAGGCATCGCGAGACTCAGCGGACCCGAAATGGGCGTGCTGATTATCACGCACCACGAACGATTGCTCACATACAACAACCCGAATTTTGCACACGTCATGCTTGCAGGCCGCATCGTCGAAACCGGCGACGCGTCTCTTGCACACGACGTTCATGCCAACGGCTACGACGCCATCCGCGAGCGGCATCCCGAAGCCGCCGCCGAGGAAGAAGCCGAACAGGAAGTCACTGCAAAAACTTAGAAGGCGAGCGGGGGGGGGTAAGCCCCCTGATAATCTCAACCTATCCCACGCAACGAAATCCTCAACACCTCTGGTGAAGAAGGAATATCAGTCATGTCAACCGACCTGCAACCTGACGTCGGCGTCGACGATTACCAATACGGATTCCACGATCCGACCGACGAATATGTATTTGTCAGCCGCAAAGGGCTGGATGTCGATATCATCAGCCAGATTTCGGCGATGAAGAAAGAGCCGCAGTGGATGCTGGATTTCCGCCTGCAGGCGCTCGAGATCTTCTTCGAGAAGCCGATGCCCACCTGGGGCGGCGACATGAGCGGGATCGACTTCCAGAACATCTACTACTACGTCCGTGCATCCGACCGGCAGGAGCAGAATTGGGACGACGTTCCCGACGACATCCGCAAGACTTACGACCGATTGGGCATTCCCGAGGCCGAAAAGAAATTCCTCGCCGGCGTGAAAGCCCAATACGAATCGGAAGTGGTTTACGGCAGTCTGCAGGAAGACCTGGCGAAGCAGGGAGTGATCTTCACCGACACCGACTCCGCCTTGCGGGACCATCCGGAAATGTTCCGCGAATATTTCGGCACGATCATTCCGTCGTCCGACAACAAATTCGCCGCGCTGAACTCGGCTGCCTGGTCGGGCGGTTCGTTCATCTACGTGCCGCCGGGCGTGGAGATTGAATTCCCGCTGCAGGCCTATTTTCGCATCAACACCGAAAACATGGGCCAGTTCGAGCGGACGCTGATCATCGTCGATGAAGGGGCGGCCATCCATTACGTGGAAGGCTGCACCGCACCAACCTACAGCAGCGACAGCCTGCATTCGGCCGTTGTCGAAATCGTCGTCAAACGCGGCGGACGCTGCCGCTATACCACCATCCAGAACTGGTCGAACAACGTCTACAACCTCGTCACCAAACGGGCGATGGCCTACGGCGACTCCTTGATGGAATGGGTCGATGGCAACCTCGGTTCAAAATTAACGATGAAATATCCGGCCATCTACCTGATGGAACCGGGTGCCCGCGGCGAGACGCTGTCGATTGCATTTTCAGGCGATGGACAGCATCAGGATGCCGGCGCAAAAATGGTGCACTGTGCTCCCAACACATCGAGCCGCATCATCTCCAAGAGCATCTCGAAAGACGGCGGCCGCGCGAGTTATCGCGGCTTGGTGAAGGTGAACAACGGCGCGACAAATTGCAAGTCGAACGTGGTTTGCGACGCGTTGATTCTCGATTCCGACAGCCGCAGCGACACCTATCCCTACATCGAAATCGAAGAGGATGAAGTCGCCATCGAGCACGAAGCGAGCGTATCGAAGATCGGCGAGGAACAACTCTTCTACCTGATGAGCCGCGGACTCAGCGAAGTGGAAGCCTCATCGATGATCGTCACCGGTTTCATCGAGCCGCTGGTGAAGGAATTGCCGATGGAATACGCGGTCGAGATGAATCGGCTGATTGAATTGCAGATGGAAGGCAGCGTGGGATGATCTGATCACAAACTCGTGATCGATTTCTATCACTGCGCTAACGAACCGAACTGAACGAACAAAACGACATGACCGCCACTGCCACCGCTGCGATACTTCCGACCACTTTTGATGAATCCGCGTTTGAAGCGTTTCTTGAATCGCGCGACGAGCCGGCGTGGGTAACCGACCGCCGCCGAACGGCTTTCGCCGTTTTTCAGGAGAAGTCGAACGAACCGCTCGATCCGGAAGAATGGAAGCGAGTCGATCTGCGCACGTTTCGTCCCGGGAACTTTGCCGTCCAAACCGGCAGTCAATCGGGTACAGAAACCGTCGCGACGTTCGACACGCTGATGAGCGAACGAGCCGATTTTTCCGGTTCGGTGGTGCATGTCGATGGCACCTCGAAACAATCAAATTTGCGCGAGGAATTGGCAGCGAAAGGCGTACTGTTCGGCAACCTGTCGGAATTGGTTCACGAGCACCGCGAACTGCTCGAGCCCTATTTCATGACACGGGCAGTTCAAGCGGACGCCGATCGCATGTCGGCCTGGCATGCCGCCTTCTGGACCGGCGGAACCCTGTTGTACGTGCCGCGAAACGTTGAACTAACCGAACCGTTACACAGCCTGATTGCACTTTCGACCGCCGGGGCGGCCGATTTGAGTCACACACTGGTTGTGCTGGAAGCAGGCGCCTCCGCCACGCTGCTGGAAGAGACCGTCTCGGCCACTGCCGACATTGCCGGTTTGCACGTTGGTGCGGTCGAATTGCTGATTGGGCAAGGCGCACGGCTGCGGTATGTGCAGCTGCAAAACTGGAATGAAAAAACGTATCACTTCGCTCATCAGGCCGGACGTGTCGAACGCGACGGCTCTTTGCAGTGGACCGTCGGCGGGATCGGGGCGAAGCTGGCGCACATTCACCAGGACGTTCATCTCGATGGACGCGGCGCCGAAGCCGAAGTCAACGGTGTCACATTTGCGGTCAATCGGCAATTGCTTTCGTACTACACCAAGCAATCGCACAATGCCGCCGACACGCGCAGCGACCTGTTGTACAAAGAAGTGCTGCGGGATAAATCGCGTGTCATCTGGCGGGGCATGATCCGCGTCGAACCGGAAGCGCAAAAAACCGATGGCTACCAGCGGAGTGACGCGCTGTTGCTTTCCAGCACAGCCCGGAACGATGCGGTTCCCGGCCTGGAGATCGAAGCCGACGACGTCCGTTGCACGCATGCGGCCACGGCGGGCCGCGTCGATGAGGAAGAAGTCTTCTACTGCATGTGCCGGGGCATGTCGAAATACGAAGCGATGCACATGATCGTCGAGGGCTTCTTCCACGAAATCTACGACCGCATCACGCCGGAAAACCGAAATCCCGAATTCGACGACAGCAACGCAGCCGGTGGCGATCCAATTCGCATCGTCCGCGAAACATTAAGTCGCGCAGTTGAACGGAAACTGGGTATCGGCGAGTGATGGACTGAGTAGAACTTGATCGCAGACCGCCGACAGATCGAAGCAGAGCTTCGAGACCGAGCGTTCCCATGCCGGAGCTTGGGAACGAGTATGTTCGATAGTCGGAAGTCATATGCTTTTCGATGGATTGCTTAACGAATCATGGCTGAATTTGAACAAGTTGCTCGCGTGGATGAAATCGCCGATGGCGGGCGCAAGTCACTGATTGTGGACGATGTGCCCGTGTTGTTGTTACGGGTGGGCGATGACTTCTACTGCATTGAAGATGTCTGCACACACGACGGGCAACCGTTGTCCGACGGGCCGCTCGTAGGGTGTGAAATCACTTGCTCCAGGCACGGTGCACGCTTCGATGTTCGCGATGGCAAACCCATGTGCATGCCGGCGACCGAGCCGGTGGCGACCTTCCCGGTTGAAGTTCGCGACGGAGCAGTCTATGTCGGCACTTCGGAATAACACGTAATTCACTTGATGGAAAAACGGAGCAACGCGATGGCCGAAGACAATGCATTACTCGAAGCCCTCAAAGAAGTGATCGATCCGGAACTGATGGTCAACATTGTTGACCTCGGTTTGGTCTACGATGTCGAGCAGGAAGGGCCGAAGGTCAACGTCAACATGACGCTGACCAGTCCGGCTTGTCCCGTCGGGCCGCAGCTCATGCAGCAGGCAAAAATGGCCCTCGAACGGTTGGACGACGTTGAAGAGGCGGAGATCCAACTGGTGATGACTCCCCCCTGGTCGCCCGAGCGGATGACCGACGATGCCCGCGATCAACTGGGCATCTTCTAAACCGAACTTCTGATGTGTGCATTCAGGCAAACGACCGGCATTCCTGTCCGTTGAATTCAACTGCCTGTATCGATGTGAGAACCTGAACGGTAGCGGTTGGCTTTACAAACCGCTCAATCGGCAGAACCGGTGCAGTCCATCGGAAGACTTCTCGTCGGAAGTCGGCTCGCCTGATTCGCCGACCGCTTCTATTCCGATACGAATCTTAGACCAGCCGGGATGCGCGTTGACGCTGACCGATTCCAATGCTTGGTCCGTTCACTGGTCGGCGTCGATTCGGACGCTGCAGGCTCCTGATTCGTTGACAAATTATGCACGAAATTCACGGCAGGCTGAAAGAGTTGTTTGGTGTTTTGATTTTCTGCGCCGTTGTTGTCGGCTGCGCGGGCGACGAGTCGGCATTCACAGAGACCAAGCGGATTGACGAGAAGGTGACCGACGTTGAATTGAAGGCCTATGTACGCGTCATTCGTTCGTTACCCGATGAGAAACTGCCCGAATTGCCGCTTGTGTTTGCGCCGCCGCCTGAGTGGAACCAGGCGCGAACGCTGCCGGTGGGCGAATTGGTCAACGAAGAACAGAACCTGATTTCCGAACGCTGGTCGGCCGAATGGCTGGCCCGCTATTTTGAAAAGAATCGCAGACTGGCGCGCGCGCTACGACGCGAACGCATGTCCGTGGAGCAATTCGCCGGACTCACGTTGGCGGTGGGCGCAGCACTTGCCCGCAACACGCTGCAAGACGACCGCAATCTCGACAAGGTGCTCCACAAGGGGTACACGGCGATCAAACGTCTCAAAAGCGATTCCCGCCCGTTCTCATCGCTCGGACGCGAGGGGAAACATCATGTTCTGCGGCAGGCTGCATGGATCACCCGGGTCGACCGCATCGAAAGATTGACGCAAGTGCCGCCGGAAAACATCGCACTCGTTCGCACGCATCTCGACATGCTGCAGCCGATGTTTCCCGCAGAGTTTGGTAGCAATCCCCTCGAAGCGGTCGCTGACCGGCTAGAGGAACAAGGCATGCCTTTCGAGGAAATTTTTGAGAGCGGCAGCGACGCGGAGATCGAATGGGACCCCCACGATGTCGCCGTTGGCACCGATGCGGCTGACGAAGAAAGTCAGAAAACAAAAGCAACGGTGGGAACCGATTCGTCGCAATTCTCGACCACCAACTGAACCGGAATTTGAATGCTTGCGGTTCAATAAGCCGTTGCGAGAATTTGGCGGTGACACCGAAACACACGCCGTCAATCATTGGGCGCTTGTCACATCGGGGCGCAGCCGTTTTGCTTCGTGCAAATAGACGTGAACGATTTCGTTCTGCTTCTTCTCGG
This sequence comes from Planctomycetota bacterium, assembly GCA_963581435.1. Taxonomy (GTDB): domain Bacteria; phylum Planctomycetota; class Planctomycetia; order Planctomycetales; family Planctomycetaceae; genus JABISG01. Next base: position 11,553 of record CAUZOL010000053.1, on the reverse strand, counting down.
TGTTCAGGTGCAGCAAGATACGAATGCAAAATGGCATGCTGCCGGGTACCGGAATTTCCCGCGCACACAGCAGGGGAACCTGATTCATTCCCAGTTTGCGTGCCGCTTCCGCTGGAAACGTTGACGACAGATCGGATGTCGTTGTAAATACCGCGGAAACAATCTCATCGAAGTCGTGGATTTCGTTCGACTGGAATATTTTCTCCAGCAACTCCAGCGTCGCGGCGACAATCAGTTGCCCGTCGTCGCGCTCAACGGTCGTCGCGCCTCGTATGCCACGCGTTGCCATCATCAGCCACGGCTCGTCCAAAGGGTCGAAAATCGAATCTGCGGTCGAGAAACTCACCGGCGGCAGATTTCCAAATGAAAATAGTCGCGAATCGTTTCAGTCAGGGCTCGCTAGTCTAACATCCCGATCCTGCGGTGACCATTCGCCGAGAGAGTTTCAACTCCCTCTAGTCACGAATTACCGTCTCGAATAGACTCCGTCACCCTTGATCGACACGGCCTGCAGGCCCGTTCGTGCCGGCGATGGGCAATCGAACGATTGTGTCGAGCAGGTGTTGTAATTGATGGAATGCTGCTGGTTCGCCAGCGACGGGAGATTGCCGGTGGGAACCAATGCTGTTTTTGCAAGCGAGCAGGTCCGCGATCTGTTGGTTCGGAACAACCTGGCTGAACTCGATGCGATTTACGAGCAGGCGACCGATGCCCACCTGCGCCACACCGGGCGTAGCGTCTGGGATACGCATTTGCACAACGATGACGGGAAGAGCATTCACGTCTATATCAAAATGAACTGGGGACGCCGACGACTATGGCCGCGTATGTCCGATCTGCAAAACGGCCAGTGGTTGCAGAGCCACCCCGTGCGTGAGTGGCATGGCATCGATGCACTCGGGCGACTCGGCATCAACGTACCCGAGCGACTCGCCATCATTCACAGTGGGCTGGTCACGTTCCGATCTGCCGTGATCGTGCGCGCAATTCCGCCGACGGCTTCCGTGTTCGATTTACTGCAAAACGGTGAATGGCCCCAACTCAAGACAGGCCATCGGCAGCAGGTGCTGTGGGGAATTGTCAACGTCATGCGAACGATTCACTCGGCCAGACTGGGTTGGCGGGGAACCTCGGTCGGACACTTCTACCCGCAAGCGACCGCGAACGGCAACTGGAACATGTGGGTGATCGATTGCGAAGGCGTGCATCCGCGCGCGACACAACGAACGTTCGATCGCGACGACCGAAAACTGTTGAAGTCGTTTGAACTTGCTGGAGCCGACGAGGACACGCTCACAATGCTCGCCGACTGCCTGCGGCAACAACGCCCGATGGGACAGTCTCGCGCTGCCTGAACGCCGGATTGACCATAGGAGCCTGAAGTGCAAGCGAAGGGTGACTCCAGAACGCTCCTTCGCTTGCGCTTCAGGCTTCGATTGGTGGATCAAGTCACTGGGGCGACCTCACGACTGGGCGGCGTCGGAAAGCCAGGCCGCCAGCGTTCCGCTGACAATTAGCGGCGCGCCCGCCGCCAGCGACGGACTGATGAGGCTGACCTTACCCAGGTACATGCCCAATTGTGTCACGCCGAATATCGCTCCCATCACGCCGGTACACAGGGCAATATTCGACACCAGACCGCGGCTCTCTTTCCTGACGATCAGCGGAATGGCCACAAACACAAGAATGAACCCCATCAAAGGTTGCATCAACCTTGAATGGACGTGCAACGCCAGACTGCGGACCGACGAGTTGCCATACGAAGGATTCTGCACGCGGCGAACCAGTTCAGTCGTCGATGCGTAGGAAAAACTTTGTCCCCGATTCGACAACTGATGGAAACTCACGTCGGTTGCAATGAACAGTTGATTTTCGTTCGGCATCGCGTGGATGACTTTCTCACCTGCCTCCGAGAGATGAAGTTGGCTGCGCAGCGGTTGAACGTCGTGCAACACCCAACCGGCGGGCCGATTCTTCGCCTCTTGATGAAAAGTCGCGATTGGCGCTCTGACCGGCGTAAGATCGTCGGCAATTCCCGGCGGCAGTACGAATTCTGCTTCCTTCAGACGGTTGGTCCCACGAATCAGTTCCGCTCCACCGATCAAGATATTCGATTCGTGATCGTAAATTGGCTGGACATCCTCAGTTTGTGCTTTTTCCTCATTGCGCGGCGCGCGTAAGTGGTGGGCAATGCGCGGAATGACTAATTCACGATTCACCATGAGAAGCGCAGTGATGAATGCCGTCCCGACAAGCAAGGGAACGACGAGTCGATAAGTGGGAACACCGGCGGCCAATAATGGATGCAGTTCACTGTTTTTATGCAGCATGGCAAAAACCACCATGACGGCAATTACCGAGAGAATCGGGCCGACCATGTCGAAGAACTGGCTCGATCGGTAGAGATAGTAATCTGCCATTCGGACCATCACAGCGGTCGCGCTCGTCGTGTCCTCCTGAAATCCATCGACGTTGGAGAATCCGTCGATGACGACAAACAGCCCGAACGTCGAAAGCAGGAACACGAGAAACACGTGCAAATATCGTCGCAGCAAATAGCGGTCAAATGTGGTCACGTTCAGTCCGTTGAGTGAGTTCGATTTGTGCAGCGCGGGACGGATTACAGGCGAAAATCGAACGACGGTCAATATGGGGTTTGGCAATTGATCGCCACAGTCGGGGCAGCACCCCGAGAGAACGCTCTCGAATTGCCCAAGTGTCCGACTCGTTTTGGGCCGGCAGAATCCGAAAAACCAAGTTGGCCATCCAGAATTTCGGCAGCGAAATCGGTCCGTGCAAGTCGCGTCAGCGCTGTTGGATGCCCAGAGAATTTTCCCGAATTTCCGACACAACCTGTTACTATCACAGTTGTTTGCGCCACTTCACTTCTCGCTGGTCTCCCACTCACCTGCTGTGAATTGCCCGCGTCCAGCCGTGGAAATGCCAGCCGTTTGAGGACCCATTTCATACCCGATTTCTCCTCAGTCAGTGTATTCCCCTACCGTCAATGGAGTTGTGACACTGGAATCGTGACGACGCCAAATCCAGTTGATGGAATTTCCCGATAAGTCAGGTCATCCGACGTAGGAAAGGCAGATGCCGGGAAACACGGCCTTATCGGCCTGTTTCGTGGCCAATTTTCGACATTTGTTTTGCCATGCGGCAGTCCGACGCCAACGGCACCGCCCACCGAGCAGAACGCGTAAGATAATGCAATAGCATGTGTTACGACATCACCCGGGATGCAGTTGTCACCCTCTGCGTTTTGTGTGGGCAATGAAGCAGCGATTTTGCATTCTGCCAGATTTGATTTGCAAAAATCCGAGCTATAGTTGGCTAACTGCACCAGAAACGAATAATTAGAACACCCACTGAATTCACAGCCCTTAAGGGCGATTTTCAGTAGGCGTTTCCCAATGTGTGACAACTAAGGAACGCAGATCATGGCTCGCAAAGATGCACTGCTGCGACTTCACGAGCGGTTGATTTCCAAACGCGATACCCTGCGCAAGAAACTGACCGGCGATGCTCAATTCGACGTCCAAAACTACAACACCGGCGGCGATGTGGGCGATGCGGCAAATAGTGGGTCGCAGAATGAATTGAACACGCAGTTGAAGGCACTCGAAAGCCGCGAACTTGTGCAGATCGAACGTGCAATCGAACTGATTCGCGACGGTCGATACGGCCGCTGCGAGGTCTGTTCCGCGTCGATCCCGATCACCCGATTGAAGGCGCTTCCCTACACGCTGCTTTGTGTTGATTGCCAACGCGAGCAGGAAGAACTGGGGGGCGACGCATTCGATTCGGACGTCGATTGGTCGTCGGCGTACGAGCACGAAGGACGCATGAGCGAAAAAGAACTGACGCTCGGCGACATCGATATCGACTAAGAACACACTTTCTTCGACTCAAGCGCTTCGTGTGGACTCGGATACTCCAGCAGTCAAGTTGATCTGGATGCAGCCGCGGCGCATGGCGTGGTCATCGTGTCGCTGGTCCGGTTTGAAAACACCCAGCACGCTACGTCATCGGACGGCTCTCGCGGTCATTGGCTCCGTCGTTCCCCATCCGATTCAGCAGCAGCACAACAACTCTGTCTAACCGTCATTGAAACTCCGCCGTGCGAGGCGATCTCCTATGAAACGATCAACAACGCTCATTCTCTGCAGTTCGGTACTGGCAGTTGGATTCGTGATTGGCATGACGGCGGACGGTTGGCTGCAGCCATCGCGTGTTCGCGCCAGCGCACTGAGCTACAGCGATGCCGACCGCCTGTTCGCAGAATTGGACAGCGACACCGGTTCGCTGATGGAGAGTAGTCGTTTACTCACCAAGATTGCGAAGGTGGCAACCCCCAGCGTCGTTCACATTCAAAGCGAGTATCGTTCGCCGCGTGGGTCAATGGTGGAAGAGACGGGATCGGGCGTCATTATGACCAGCCCAAAATCGAGCGATACATTTGTTGTGACGAACCGGCACGTGATTGCCAACGCGAAACTCAAAGATATTGCGATTAAAATCTTCGACGGGCGTCTCATTCATCCGACGCACGTTTTGAAAGATTCGGCGACCGATGTGGCCGTACTGAAGATCGACGCCCCGAATCTGCACCCCGCTCGTTGGAGCAACAGCGATAAGCTCGAAATTGGGCACATGGTGCTGGCGATGGGCAGCCCGTTCGGGCTGAGTCAGTCGGTAACATTCGGCATTATCAGCGCCAAGGGACGTCGCTCACTGAAACTCGGCAAAGAAACCACCGTGTTAAATCAGGATTTCCTACAGACCGATGCCGCCATCAATCCTGGAAATAGTGGTGGGCCGCTGATCGATCTGCACGGGCGGGTCGTCGGAATCAACACCGCCATCGCCTCCAATAGCGGCGGCAACGACGGCATTGGCTTTAGCATTCCCAGCAATCTGGTTCGCCGCGTGGTTGACCAGTTGCTGGAGCACGGCCGCGTCCAACGGGCGTATCTGGGAGTGAAACTCGATCCTTCCTTTGAAGCCGATGAAGCGCGCCGACTGCAACTTGATCGCGTGCGTGGAGCGCGGATCGTCGAAGTCTACTCGAAAACACCTGCCTCGAAGGCCAACCTGAAGTTCGACGACGTCGTGCTGGAATTTAACGGCACGAAGGTTGAAGACGAGAATCATCTGATCAATCTTGTCAGCCTGACCGCGGTTGGCCGCAAGGTCACACTTTCGATATTACGCAACGGGAAGAAGATGAGCGTCGAAGTGCTGCTGACCGACCGCGACGACTTGAACCGACAATCGGCGGTCCCATCGTCTTCGCAGCCGGGGGTTGGCGTGCCGGTACAAACAATGGGGCTAACTGTGCATCCCGTCGATGATTCGATTTCCAATCAACTCGGCTTCGACGACGCGGCGAAAGGACTGTTGGTACTCAACGTCGATTCACTCGGTCCGCTTGGAAAATACATACAGCTTTATGACATCATTGAGGAAGTCTCCCGCACAGAAGTCGCATCCGTGAATGATCTGGAGCAGGCCCTTTCCAACAGCGAATCGGGTGACTCCGTCGTGTTGAAGGTCCGAACGCATCGCAACGGCATGCAAAGTACACGCCTGGTGATTTGGCAGCGGTAACGTTTTGCTCAACCTCTGCGAGACGGCGTTTATCGAAGCCTGAAGCGCAAGCGAAGGAGCTTCCTGAAATCATCCTTCGCTTACGTTTCAGGCTTTTATCGTTTCGGTCTTGCGCTCAGGCGGCGGCGCGACGGACGGTGCGCGTGAGGTAATCGAGAACGCCTTGCGAATCGATATCGGAAACGACCTCGATATTGGTTTGCCATTGGGCCACGCCCCGGCGGTCGAAGACCGTCATGCCGCGCGTCAAGTCGCCCTGCACTTCAACGTCGATGGCAACCGGTTCGCATTCGAATAATCGCTGCTGCGAGATCGCCGCCAACGCCGCCAGTTCGTTCAGTCGGATTCCCTCGATTCCCAGATGCTCGTGATACGATCGAAATGCGAACGGCAACAATCGCGCAAGCAGACGACTGAGCGAAGACGCTGACTGCGATTGCATACGGTCGAAGTGGCTGAAGGTGAGGACAACCTGACGACTGACATCGAGTGGAACGAGCGTCTTTGTTGCCGGCGCGAGCAGGACATTTCGAGCCGCTGTTGGGTTGGCGAAAATATTGAATTCCGCAGCAGCCGTCACGTCGCCGCCACAGCCAATCGCCCCCCCCATGCAGACGAGTCGGTTCACCAGACCGAGAAAGTCGGGTGCGCGCTCCATTGCCAATTCAACATTCGTCAACGGGCCGAGAGTCAGCAGCGTCACCTCGTTGGGATGGCTGCGCACGATGTCGATCATGAGCCGCGTTGAATTGTGTGGATGATGCAACTCGGCGACGTTGAATTCAAAGTCGCCCAAACCGCCTTCACCGTTCAGCAAGACGGGAAGCGAGACATCGCGGGCGTGCCCTTGGCCTGCGCGACCGACTTCCGATTCGGCCGTTCCCAGCCGAGGCCATTTGGGTGGGTCGATGAACTCGACGATGGCCTGAATATTGCGCGTCGCGTCTGGACCCGAAACGCACCCTGCCGTTCCGGTCACGGCAAGGACATCGAGTTCCGGATCGAGCATGGCCATCGCGATGGCCAGCGCGTCGCCGATGCCTGGATCGGCGTCGATAATGAGTTTCTGTGCCAAGGCCCGCCTCTTCCTGATCTCTGTGGCTGAAAAGTTACTCTGTTGCTGAAAAGTTACAAGGGGTTCTGGATGTATTTTGTATGTGCAACATCGCGTAACACATTGTATGGAAAAATTTTAGGACGACGTCGTCGGCTGGTCAATGTCTTTGTTGGTCGTGAGATACCGGCCATCGTCCGTTGGGCAGCATTGGCGACACGCCAGCGGCACCCGATTTCTGGGCGGGCGTTGTGGACGTGCCTGAAACCTGTTCTATCGGTATGATGATTCCGGTTGGTGGGCGAAAGTATGTGACTATCTGCATCGAGGAAAGCAGCCATGACGGCGAAACAGCAGTATCTGGCAGTCGATTTGGGCGCGGAAAGCGGCCGCGTGATTTCCGGCGAATTCGACGGCACGAAAGTTTCGTTGAGCGAACTGCATCGGTTTTCCAACGGTCCCGTCAAACTGGCGGGAACGATGCGTTGGGATGTTTTGGGGCTGTGGTCGGAAATTCAAACCGGATTGGCGAAAGCGGCAGCAGACTCCGCGGGCGAATCGGTCGTCTCGGTGGGTGTCGATACGTGGGGTGTCGATTACGTGCTGCTGTCGAAAACCAACGAACTGCTCGGACAGCCCTACCACTATCGTGATTCGCGAACAGACGGCCTGTTGGCAGCCACAACGTCGAGGGTCTCACGGTCGGAAATTTTCGCCGCCACCGGTTTGCAGTTCATGGAGATCAACACGCTGTACCAGTTACTGGCCATGCAGCAGACCGACGCAGACTTGCTGGCACAGGCCGATCGGTTTCTGATGATCGCCGATTTCTTCCACTGGTGTCTGTCGGGCAGTCGTGTTGTCGAGTTCACCAATGCCACAACGACACAGTGTTTCGACCCGGTGGGCGGACAGTGGTCGCACGATTTGCTGCGAAAACTTGAGTTGCCGTCACACATTTTTCCCGATGTTGTTTCACCGGGAACGAAGTTAGGATCGCTGCGTGGTGAGGTGGCCGAGTTGACCGGTTTGAAACGTGTGCAAGTCGTCGCGCCGGCAACACACGACACCGGTTCCGCCGTCGCTGCCGTTCCAACCGAACTGACGGGGACCGCTCGTTGGGCGTACATCAGTTCGGGGACTTGGTCGCTGATTGGTGTCGAGGTCCCCGATGCGGCGCTGTCGGAACGTGCCTTGGAATTCAACGTGACCAACGAAGGGGGCATCGACGGCACATACCGGTTACTGAAGAACGTGATGGGATTGTGGCTGGTGCAGCAGTGCCGGCGATCTTTCGAGCGGCGGGGAACATCGCCAAGTTATGCCGAAATGGTGCAGGCAGCCGAGGCCGCTCCACCGTTTCGCTCGCTGGTCGATCCGGACGATGCCAGTTTTCTGAAGCCCGACGACATGCCGTCGGCGATGCAGGAATGGTGCCGACAAACCGATCAGCGCGCGCCGGAAACCATGGGTGAACTCGTACGATGTGCGCTGGAAAGTCTGGCATTGAAATATCGCCTCGTGCTGCAACAAATAGAAGAATTGAGCGGAACAACCGTCGAGGTTATCCATATTGTGGGTGGGGGTTCGCAGAACGAATTGCTGAATCAGTTCACCGCAAATGCTTGTGGGCGTCCAGTCATCGCCGGTCCGGTTGAAGCGACGGCGTTGGGGAATGTGCTCGTTCAGGCCCGTTCGGCCGGTGAAATTGGCACGCTGGCGGAAATTCGCAGCGTCGTGCGGAATTCGAGCCAGCTGCTGCATTACGAGCCGCAGGACCGGCAGGCGTGGCAAGCGGCTTTGGAAAGATTCCAACAGTTACGAATCGCAGCGCCAGGCAATTGACGATTGGCAGCAAAGTTTCGACAATCCGTCAGTTGCGACGAGATTAGGGAATTGCATGATTTCATTTAGCCGCGGGGCTTGCCCCGTGTGTTTTCGGTCGCACATTTGTGGTCACGCCCCACAAGCGGGGCGGCTAAATCGATGCCATTGCATTCACCCAGGGGAGAGTTGATGGGGCTTTTTGATAAGCTGAAACGCGGTCTGGCCAAGACGAAACAAGTCTTGCAGACCGATGTCCGCGATCTGTTCAAGGCGGGCGACATTCTCGACGAGCCGAAACTGCTGCAGTTCGAGAGCCGCTTGCTGAAGACCGACATGGGCGTCGAAGCCGCCGGCGCAATCGTTGCCGACCTGCGCGAACACCACGGTGGTCGAACGGTCGTGCTGAATGAAATCTGGGATACCGTCAAACGGCAGTTACAGGCTCAGTTGTGTTGGGACGCGGAGACCGGCTGGGACGCCTCCGATCCGCTGTCGCCCCTGGAAAGCGCTGAGGCCGGCCCGACAGTCATTCTCGTCGCCGGGGTCAATGGCGCGGGAAAAACAACCTCGATCGCCAAACTTGCCAACTTGTTACAGGGTGCGGGAAAAACCGTCGTGCTGGCTGCCGGCGATACGTTTCGCGCGGCGGCAGTTGAACAGTTGACGATGTGGAGCGAACGACTTGGCTGCGAAATCGTGAAGCAGGCGAGCGGTGCCGACCCCGCCAGTGTGGCACACATCGGCTGTGAACGGGCGCTGGAGACCAACAGCGATTATCTCATTGTCGATACCGCCGGCCGACTGCAGACTCAGAAGAACCTGATGGACGAACTCGCCAAGGTGCACCGTGTCATCAGCAAGAAGATTCCGGGTGCTCCCCACGAAAGCCTGCTCGTACTTGATGCAACCACTGGACAGAACGGAGTCAGCCAGGCCCGCAACTTCTCCGAAGTGAGCCAATGCACGGGCATCATTCTGGCGAAACTTGACGGCACCGCGAAAGGCGGAGTGGTAGTGCCCATCCGTCAGCAGATGGGAATTCCTGTAAAATATGTCGGTGTGGGCGAACAAATCGACGATCTCGAACCGTTCGACCCCGACAATTTCGTCGATGCGTTGATCGCCGACTGATCGGCGACTCCGGTTGGGCGCGACTCGCGGGAGTGCGCTCGTCGTCGAATCGTGGCGAAATGTCATGATTTAGGCAATTAGCGTCGAGCAATCCGCTAAACCTCATACGCCACTGCTAAGAGCGGGGGTTTACACTGACTATTGCGGTCGCGTGAAGCGGTCCGGTCACGCTAACTCTTTCCTCGCTCTTCAAATCCGTCAATCTGCTGTCGGTGGCAGGCCGATAACTCCCTCTAACGAACAGTGACGCGATGCGCTCGTGTGCGGTCTGTTCATAACTTTGAAACCGGCACGTTCACTCAACTTTTGAGCTCATCGATTCAACCATCGATTCAATCATTCCCTAACCACATTTTTATCCCCCATTGCGGTTGTGACGAAGCAGCCAAACGAGTTCCCATTCGCGCCTACAGTGCGCTACCCTGGTCCGCGAGAGTGTCCATTTCAACTGGCAGAACCGACTTGTCACTCGGGAATGGATTCCATTGACTTTCCGGCCCGACACTAAAGGAGAAGACAATGCAGAGACGCATTTTCCAAAGAGGAAAGCTACGCACGGCGTGCGTGTTGAACCTCTTTCTGGGTGGATTGACCTTAATGGCCACATCCGCCACGTTTGCTCAAGATGGAGCGGCACCACCGCCCGATGCGGCTGCGGAAGCGGCACCCATGCCGGAAGCGGTCATGATGGATGGTGCCACATGCAACACCTGTGGGACCGACCCATGTTGCGACTGGTGCAACCTCGGCGACAAGTGGTTGCTGTCCGACCAACTCCTCAGCAATTCCTGCGGTTGCGAAGAGTCTTCCTTCACCATTGGTGGATGGACGCAGTTTGGTTATCACACGGAATCGAACGGCCTGTTCAACAGCCACGATAGCCGAATCAATATGCACCAGAGCTGGCTCTACGCCGAAAGAGTGGCCGACGGCAGCTGTGGACTCGACTGGGGTTTCCGCGCCGACTTCATGTACGGTGTTGATGCTCAGGACACGCAGGCGTTTGGTGAACCCGCTCCCCAGGATCACTGGGACAACTCATGGGATCACGGGATCTACGGCTGGGCCATGCCGCAGTTCTATGGCGAACTTGCCTCCGGCGACTGGTCGGTGAAGTTTGGTCACTTCTACACGTTGGTTGGTTACGAAGTCGTTCCGGCAACCGGAAACTTCTTCTACAGCCACGCCTACACGATGAATAACAGTGAGCCTTTCACGCACACCGGTGCCATCGGGACCTATCAGGTCAGTGACAATATCGAAGCGTACGGCGGTTGGGTCGCTGGCTGGGACACCGGATTCGACCGGTTCACCGATGGCGACAACTCCCGAGGTAGTGCGTTCTTGGGCGGAGCCGCTCTGACGCTGACCTGTGACGCGACGTTGACATACATCACCACAATTGGTGATCTCGGCACGCGGGGTGAAGGTTACAGCCACAGTCTCGTCCTCGACGTCGATTTGGGCTGCGACTACAACTACGTTCTTCAAAGCGACCTGGTTGAAACCAACGGCGCAGGTACAAATCACCAATATGGCGTGAACCAGTACCTCTTCTATTCCGTCAACGACTGCCTCAAAGTTGGTAGCCGCATGGAATGGTGGAAGAACGGATCGAACTCGCAGTACGCCGCAACGTTCGGTGTAAACTACCTGCCTTCGGCCAATCTGGTCATTCGCCCGGAAATTCGCCACGACTGGAATCCGTCAGGGATTCGTTTCAACGGCGACGGCAAAGGCGACTTCACCACCTTGGGCATCGATGCCATCTTGAGCTTCTGATCGACAGAGACTCAAAACCACACTGTTGTTTGAATCGCAGACCGCCGCTCGCACCTCGCGAGCGGCGGTTTTTTTGTGCGCTTGGAGCGGCGAAGGAGCTATTGTCAATTGTTGTGTTATGAAAATGTTTCTAAGCGGCGAATTCC
>CAUZOL010000052.1:0-28445 GCA_963581435.1 Planctomycetota bacterium | reverse complement strand
TGGAACCGCTTACGCAGCCACGAAAAGATGACGCTCGTCGTCGAAGGACGTTCCTTCCAAGACGGAATTCTGCAGGAATTCGCCGCTTAGAAACATTTTCATAACACAACAATTGACAATAGCTCCAACCAGCATCTGGCAAACGTCCGAGCCGAATAACGCGAGTAGTTGGTCTCGGCATTCATCGACGGCACGCGGTTCCGACAGGTGCTTTCCCTGAAAGCCGACAACTGTCAACGGGCCGGTTTTATATACGTGGAAGAATTCTGAATTTGCCATTTTAAATCACCTGTCAAACTCGAACCGGTGAGTGACTTGATCGACGATTGTACTCCGCGCCCTCATCGTCCCGCTTTCAGACGCCGATCTTTCGTATGTTCCTGGGGCGTGTCGAAAACGAAAATGTCTCGCCTGAGTCGAGACATTGGCCCGCACATCGCAGGAATGCTGCCTTGTTAATCACGCTTGTTGAACGGGATACGATTGCGAGCAAGGCAGAGCAGCGCGAGCCACATTCGGCGCCGGACGAGCAGCCAGCGACTGGGTGTCTGAGAGTGTCGATGTCCGGCGTGGAGACGTTGAGTGCTAATTGGTATAACGCAGCTTAGTCCGATTGGATCACTGATACCACCGTTTAGTTTCCGGATTTGCGTCAATTCTGTGTCCGACGGCATTTTTTACTTTCCGTCCCCGATTTGTTTTGAAACCTCGACTAGTGCTGCGTCAAGATTATAAATTAGGGTAAGTGGCTCAAATCGTAACCCGAAGCGTAAGCGAGGGATGGCGCGAATTGCAGATTCGTCCTCGCTTACGCTTAGGGTTACGATGCCTCAGCTCCACCCTCAAATAAAACTTGACGAAGCAGTAGCCTGTTAACGCGATCGTTCATGCCCGATTTGAAAAACTCCACCGCAGCGACGGTTCTTCCCATCGACGCAGACGAGGCGATCCTCGTTCGCGGCGCGCGGGTGAATAACCTGAAGAATATCGATGTCGATATCCCGCACAATCAACTCGTCGTTTTGAGTGGAGTCAGCGGCAGTGGAAAGAGTTCTCTGGCGTTCGACACGCTGTTCGCCGAAGGGCAGCGTCGATACCTCGAGAGTCTATCGACGTACACGCGACAGTTTCTCGATCAGTTGGAGCGGCCCGACGTTGATACGATCAGCGGTCTTCCCCCGACCATCAGCATCGATCAAAAAACCGGTTCGGTCCGACCCCGCAGCACGTTGGCAACCACCACTCAGATTTACGATTACCTTCGATTGCTGTATGCGCGGGCCGGTCAGGCACATTGCCCGCAGTGCGGAATTGCCGTCTCGCGGCAGACCTCACAGCAAATCGTCGATCGCATTCTCGAACTGGAAGAGCGGCGGAAAGTGATGATTCTCGCGCCGATGGTGCGGGGGCGCAAAGGGCAGCATCGGGGGGTGTTCGAGAAGATCAGCCGCGAAGGATTCGTTCGCGCGCGTGTGAACGGCGAAGTCATCGATGCCGCCGATCCACCCGAGTTGAGCCGTGGCAAGACGCACCATATTGAAGCGGTTGTTGATCGGATTATTATCAAGGAAGGCATTCGCCCGCGGCTGCAGGAGTCGGTCGATCTCGCTCTGTCCCACGGACAGGGTGCGTGTCTGGTGAGTTTTCGCGATGGAGAAACGTGGCACGATCGGCTCTACAGCGAGCGATTTGTCTGCGTCGAGTGTGGTGAAAGCTTTGCCGAGTTGGAACCGCGGACATTCAGCTTCAATAGCCCTTACGGTGCATGTCCGGAGTGCGAAGGGTTGGGCAAGGTGCCGGCAGATGACGTCAGCGATGCGGATGGCAAACTGAGTGGCGACATTGTGGAGCAACAGGTCTGCAAGGTATGCGACAGCAGTCGGCTGAACCCGTTTGCGCGGTCCGTCGCGCTCGGTGGTGTGCGACTGCACGAATTGACGGCGTTGTCGGTCGCGGCAGCAAGTGACGCGATTGGCAAGATGCGGGACGAACTGATTGCGAATAGTCAGCCCGGTTCACTCACGCCGGAAGGAAGGTTGGCGGCCGAACGAACGCTGCCGGAAATCGCTTCGCGCCTTGGTTTCTTGGAGAAGGTCGGGCTGGAATATCTTTCGCTCGACCGCACGACGCAGACACTTTCGGGCGGCGAATTTCAACGGGCGCGGCTTGCGGCCGGGCTTGGATCCGGCTTAACCAGCGTCTGTTACATTCTGGATGAACCCACAGTCGGTCTGCATGCCCGCGACAGCGAGCGGCTGATTCTCGTGCTGGAGGAGCTGCGCGATCAGGGGAGCAGCCTCATTGTCGTCGAACACGACGAACAACTGATGCGGCGGGCCGACTATCTCATCGACATTGGGCCGGGTGCTGGAACGGATGGCGGAGAAGTCGTTGCGGTCGGGACGCCGGACGAAGTTGTTCGCCGGGCGGAATCGGCAACGGCTCGATTCCTCCGCGATGGTTCGCCGGTGGTGAAGGCCGATCGGCGAACCATTGATCACGAAAAGTCGCTGTCGATTTACGGTGCGCGGCTGCACAATCTTCGCGGTATTGATGTGGAGATTCCGTTGGGCGCGCTGGTCTGCGTAACGGGCGTCAGTGGATCGGGGAAGAGTTCTCTGTTCACACAAACGCTTGTTCCCGCCTTGAAGCAGGCAGTTGCCGGCAACCCGATCGTCGGCCCGTTTGAGCGGATGGAGGGCGTCGGGAAAATAGTGCGGATTGTGGAGATCGACCAGAAACCGATTGGCCGTTCCGGCCGATCAAACGCCGCAACCTACACGGGACTTTGGAACGAAATCCGCAAGTTATACGCGCGGACTCGCGATGCCCGGCTGCGGGGTTACAAGGCACGTCGCTTCAGCTTCAACGCACGCGAGGGCCGTTGCGAACACTGCAAAGGCTCGGGAGCCGACCGCATCGAAATGCAGTTTCTGCCCGATCTGTTTGTCACCTGCCCGGTGTGCAAAGGGGATCGGTTCAACCGGCAAACACTTTCCGTTCGATTTGCCGGCATGAATCTGGCCGACGTCCTTCGGCTGAAAGTCAGCGATGCGTTGCAGCGATTCGAGAACGTGCCGAAATTGCATTCGTTGCTTCAAACCCTCAGCGATGTGGGATTGGGTTATCTCGAACTGGGGCAGTCGTCGTTGACACTTTCCGGCGGCGAGGCGCAACGAATCAAACTGGCCGGTGAACTGACACTGGCGGCCAATATTCCCACGCTCGTCTTGCTCGATGAGCCAACCACCGGACTGCATCCCGTCGAGACGGCGCGGCTGGTTACAACGCTGCAAAGGCTCGTCGAACAGGGCAACAGCGTGCTGGTGATCGAGCATCAACTCGACGTCATCGCCGCCGCCGATTGGGTGATCGACATGGGGCCGGAAGGCGGATCCGGCGGCGGCCAATTGGTGGCAGCTGGCACGCCTGAAGAGATTGCAGCCATCGACGAAGGTCACACCGGCAGCGCGTTGCGTCGGCATCTCATGTGAAACGACAAGGTTCTGGCGACCAAAAACTCACCACCGACGTGGTGAATTCGTGCCGTAGATCGGCACCCAATTCGCCGATCAAGAATCGAGAACGGGGGACTTTCTGCGACGAGTCGTGACGGCGATGAATCAGCAAGCCAGCCTATTGTGCGGCTTCCTCACCCTCCGGTTCTGGTTCTTTCCAGTCCATCAGGTGGTCGTCCGGTTCCGTCAACGCCATGTGATCATCTTTGCCGTCGGCGGCGGAAAGTTCGATGCCCGACTCGGAGAGCATTGTGGCGTGCTCAGACTCGCCTTCGATCAAACCGTCGTCGTTAATGGCACGCCACCACTGCAAGTGGGGCCAATCGCGGCGAACGGTTTTCAGGCAGGTCATCATCGTCCGGCCTTTGGTTCCAGCACTGAAGCCGGCACGTCCTGCGATGTCGCTAAATGTCGCCAATTTGTCGGCTCGTTTCAGTTCCCACAGGACTTCCGCCACTTCTTGTGCTCTCGTGGACACCATAGCCGATACCTCTTTCTCTTCTTTTGAAAAACAATTTCGAGTCGTCCGTTGCAACCTTCGTCGCCGACGAACAGTGATCCGATTCAGATCAGTCGTCGCGTAGCCGGTTTACGGCAGAAGGCCCCTCTGAGGACGCAAAAAATCCCCGGATCAAGCCAAGACGCTTTTCCTGCCGACCATCTCGGACCGACAATCAACTTCCCTGTTTCAAAGCCTGAGCAAATGGTCGGCGACTCGCAATGAGTGCCGGAATTGACATCAACAACTGGTTCAGTTTGCATACCAGTTCAATACCTATAGATTACACCATCGGTGGGGCTGTCACAAGTCCGCGCGCGACCGCTTGGGCGGTTGAAAAAGTGGATAATTCTCGACTCAAACGGTCTTTTCATGGTAGACGAATTTGCTGGCCACGGTGTGCGATTTCGGTATCCGGATTTCTGGGAGCTGACCGAACAACAGAATGACGACGGGGTTGCGGTGACCATTTCCGGTCCCGGGACCAGTTTCTGGACGTTGCAGTTGTTTTTCGATGCTCCCGCGCCGGAACACGTGATTTCTCAAGCCGTCGAAGCGTTTCGTGCTGAGTACGAGGAAATCGACTTTTACCCCGTCAGCGCCGAGCTTTGCGCGCGACCGGCCTCCGGCGGCGACGTCGAATTCGTTTGCCTGGAATTGATGAACAGCGCGTTCCTGCGTGCATTTCAGGCGGATCGGTTTACGGCACTTGTCTTGTTTCAAGGGACTGACGCTGAACTCGAAGAAACCCGCGAAACACTCGATGCCATCACAGACAGCCTGCGGTGCGACAGTGACGATGATGGAAAATTAGAGGGTTCGTAGTGACCAACGTCGCGTACTTTGGATTGTTTCATATCATCAGCCGGCACGCGCTAGCGTCCGGTTCTCGACAGATTCCCCTAACCGTGGGCTAGCGCCCTGCGGCTGATTTTGAATCAACGTCCAAACTAAGTGCCATTGGTTCGTAGTGACCGCATTCATGCGGTTTCCGTGCGCCTATCAACCTGCACTAATCCGCATCAACTGAAACCGCCCAACGTGCGGTTCCGGCATGCGGTTTCCATGCTCGTCGCGCAATTCGACATCGAAATTGCGTCGGTGGGCGAGTTCGATAAAGGATGCCGCTGTCTGCCGGCCGGCATCGCCAATCCAGCAGCGACCACCTCCATCGAGCATGGTTGCGAGGAGATCCAACAGTGGCACATGGTCGCGAACATCGTAAATGACGTCGCACGCCAGAATCAGCGGGTAACGCTCAGAAATCGGTTCTCGCCAATCGAGAACGAGAGAACGGGCTTTGTCGAATCCGTTGGCGTGGGCGTTGTAGAGGGCCAGTTGGACGGCGTGCGGCTCGTAATCGCTGAACGTCACATCCAGACCGCTGGCTAACCCCGCCAGGCCAACCAGCCCCACGCCGCATCCCAGTTCCAGCGTTCGCGTCGCACCGGTCCAGTTGGCCGACGCTATCGCACTGGCCATCGGTAGAGCAGATGTCCAAAGGTGGGGCCAGTAGGGCGCATAGTCGTCGTCATCTGGCCGAGACGCCAACGTAACCGGGTCGCTAAGAAACTGATTGGGGTCGGCAGGCAGCGTCAGGCGAAAAGCCTGCGAACCGACCGTAACCTCGCGGCTCGTCCAGCCTCCCGGAATCACCGGAAGTCCACCGGCATTCGGGCCGAAGCCCGAATCCGGTAAACGCGAGATTTTCGCACGCGATCCAGACACGATTGTTACTCCCGCTCGCGACTGGTTTTCAAAACTGCGCTGCGATTGGCGTTACTACCGACGGCCTTCAATGGCAACCAACAAGAGTCCGCCTGCAAGAATCAAATAGGGGCTGATGGTCGATTCCGGATAGACGGTAACAGTCATGCGACGGACAAACAGATTGAAGTGCGTGCGGAACAGTGCCAATTCGTTACCGTCGGCGTCTCGCAGCACGAACTTCTGTGGGATCAAGTGGCCCCACGGGACATAGCGACGAACCAAAGCCATGCCGGTGCTGTCTTCTAGGATGGTCCCGATCTCTCCGTCGTTTTAATCCAGCACGACCCACTCGTCCCGAATCATGGACTTGAAACCCTTGCGCTGCAGTGCCCCAAGTTTCTTGTCTTTCTTGCTGTCAACCACATCGTAAGCGGCACTGAAGTCGATCACCTTACGGGCCTGAATGGTCAGCCGCTCCTCGTCCGTCGACTCGTCTGTGTAGAGTCGAATGTCTTCCTTCAGTTTGAACGCCTTCTGCTTGCTGAAGCCGATCAGTTTGTCGTTGGAATCGTAGATGTGAAATTTTGCACCAAGAAACGAGATGATTTTTTTTCGGATCGTAAACTCAGTGCCGGTTGATCCCGTTGACATAGATCAGGTTTCCTCGGAGAAATGTATGAGGGCGTAGGGGAATTGTCTGTTCTCCCGAAGAAAAGAGGATGATGTTACAGTAGCCAATTATCAAGTGAACCGTTCGGTTAATTCGGCCGAGGCCGTTGATTGCACCTTTTCGTTGATTGCCAGAAATGTCGTCAGAAGTGATTTACTGGATTTGGGCGGCACTGTTGGTGCTGTGCGCTGTGGCGGCTTGGTTCGCGACGCTGTTCTCGTTGCCCGGCAACTGGGTGATGGTGCTGTTGGTCGTCGTCTTTGCACTCTTCTACCCCGAGGCCGAAGGCCGCGGAGTTGGCTGGATTGGTGTCGCGGTCGTTGCGGGTCTGGCTGTCGTGGGAGAAGTCATTGAGTTCGCTGCCGGTGCCGCCGGCGCTGCCAAAGAAGGTGGCAGCCGTCGCGGAATGCTGTTGGCAATTCTGGGAGCGGTTGTGGGCAGTGTTGTCGGCGCATTTATCGGAATACCGATTATTCCCGTCGTCGGCTCCATTATTGCGGCAGTTGGCGGTGGTGCGCTGGGCGCGTTTTGCGGTGCATATTTGGGTGAAACCTGGAAGGGCAAAACGTCGGCCGAAAGCATCGCCGTTGGAAAGGCCGCTCTCATCGGACGGCTGCTGGGGACGATGGCCAAGCTAATCGTCGGTGCAATGATGGTCGTCGTTATCGCGCTGGCGGTGTTCGTCGATTGGCTGTAGCACTGATTTCAAAGGTCAAGTTTCGATTAACGAATTGGGTGGGTGCCACTGGCGACACGCCAGTGGCACTCGATGGCGAAGACTTGGCAAGAAATCAGGTGTATTCAATCAACACGCCGTAACCGCAGGCATCGCTGTCGACCGGGCGAAAGTCGCGGTGCACGGACACAACTCTCGCACCCGCGTCGATGTGAAAGGCCAGAACCGGGTCGAGCAATTCACCATCGGAGTTGCGTGCCGGAATGTAGTCTTCGATTGGGATCGTTGCGTGTTGCGAATAGGCCGCCGGTCGCGTGAAGCCAACGATTCGAACGACGCCGACGAGACCGCGTGCCAATTCAATTTGGCGATCGACCAACAAACGTCCCAACCGACGACCGCGAACTTCCGGCAGCACACCCACGCCAACAAGTTGGTAAATCTCGCCGTCGCCGGTGTGCGAGCGCGTGAAGCGATTTCCGTCGGTGATTGAATCGTAAGTGTGGGATTGGGCAGCGAGAAAGTTTGCCGTAATTCGCTGGGCCGATGCCGTGCCGACAATTCGTCCCGCTGAAACCGCTACCAATTGGCCGTCCGCATAGGCGGCGATCCGCGCGGCGAACTCCTCGGCGGTGGTCGCCAGCCGTGCGGGCCAGCTTTGCCGATCGACACCGGCCATCGCGGCAGCATCGCTGGCGGTTGCCGCGCGCACGATTATTTCCCGTTCAACCATTCATCCAACACCGAGTTGTTGTGTTCGCCAAGCTGGGGGGCATGCGGCGAAAGCGGGGGAGCTTGACCGTTCATCCGCAACGGCGATCCGGCCGCCAGAAACCGCTCGCCCGCCGGACTCTCCATTTCGCGGAGCATGTCGCGCGACTGCAATTGCGGATCGGCAACCACTTCGGCGACATTCCGAATGGGGGCCGCCGGCACACCTGCCGATGTGAGTAATTCCAGCCAATGCCCTTGTGGATGTTCTCGCAGCCGTGCCGCAAGGGTTTCATTGAGAAAGTCGCTGTTCTCGGTCCGCGACGCGTTATCGGCCAGGCGGGGATCGTCGGCCAATTCCGGCTGGGCTATCACATCACACAGTTTACGCCAAAGAGCATCGTTACCCGCCGCGATGACAATGGAACCGTCGGCGGTTGGAAACGCCTGAAATGGCGTGATCGACGGGTGACGTGTCCCCAACGGGACGGGGACATCACCAGTAACAGAGTGGCGGGCGATGGCGTTTTCCAGCGCGGCGACCGCACAATCGAGCATCGCAATGTCAGCAACGCAGCCTTCGCCAGTCTGGTCGCGGTGTCTTAGCGCCGAGATAACTGCGATCGCGCCGAACATGCCGGTCAATATGTCGCTGATCGAGGTGCCGACGCGCACCGAGTGTCCCTCACCTTCGCCGGTGATGCTCATCAGTCCGCTCATCGCCTGAATAATCACATCGTAGGCGGGCCGATTGACATTGCCGGTATGACCGTAACCCGACAGCGATGCGTAGACGAGTCGCGGGTTCAGCGTCTGGAGTTGTTCGGCCGAAAGTCCCCAGTCGGACATCGTGCCGGGCCGAAAGTTTTCGACCAGCACATCGGCCCGTTCGGCGAGTTGCAGGAATGTTGCACGGTCGATTTTCTGCTTGAGATCCAGCGTGATGCTCTTCTTGCCGCGGTTGATGCTGGCGAAATACGCGCTCAATCCCGACGGCAGAAACGGGCCGAACTGACGCGAATCGTCGCCGCTGTCGGGCCGCTCAATCTTGACAACTTCGGCTCCGAGGTCGGCAAGAATCATCGTGCAGTACGGCCCGGCGAGGACACGAGTGATGTCGAGTACGCGCACTCCTTTGAGGGGCAGGGGATGGGTGGCGGCGTTTATTTCTTCGCTCATTTGTTGTCGGCCTGATCCCGCCCATCTGTGTTTTGCCAATGCAACGCGTATTGGGCCGATGGAACCGCATGAATGCGGTTACTACGAACCGTCACGCGGTTATCCGAACATTTTGTGCGCTTCGCGGTAGCCGATTCGTGGAGCGCGGATCAGTTTGCCTTTGAGCTTCTCGCCGTTTGGATTCACGTACACTCGGCCGGTCGGCAATTCGCTATCGGGGCGGACGTCCAACACGTGAATGTTGAAGAGATATGCCGGCTCGGTGATCGCCTTGAACCAATGCACGTTGTCTTTGAAGTCGGAGACGGTCGAGTATTCGCCCGGCTGAAATTTGCGGTCGATTGTCGGCTTGATGATGATGTGCTCTTTTTGATCCTCGATTCGGTCGTAGTGAAGTCCGTGCAAGTCGCCCTTCAGAACGAGAAACGCGGTCGCCATATTGTTGTGGCCATGCGGGACGACGGAACGGCCCTTCTTCAAACCGAAGATCTGCTTTCCGAACACGATCTTTTTGGGCAACCCTTCCACCTCGGGGAATTGGAAGCGAATGCTGCGTGCTCCGTTATCGACGAGCTTTGCTCCCGCGGCCAGACGGTCGAAATCGAGCAGCTTCAACAGGTCGGGCAAATCGACGCGGGCGAAGAGTTCCTCGACTTTCTTTTGCCACTCGATCTGTTCGATTTTTTGACCTTTGATGTCTTGTCCCAGTTCCTGCAAACCGACCAGCCACTTCGCTGCGGTCGGCTTCACTTCGGCTGCGAACAGGTCCTGTTGAAATGCGGTTTCCAACAATGAATACGTCAGCAGCGACCCCAGTGCTTGCTTCGAGAAACCTCGCCGTGATATCGCGTCCATCATGGTCCCCTTTGTGGCAGGCAAAAACAGATGTGTCGAAGCGGCATCGTAACATGTGTCGTTCGTCAATCACCAGCCCGCAGCGCAAGCAAGAGTATTTGCGTGGAAGCGGGTTGACATCACACGTTAGCGCCGCCGTCCACCACAATTTCCTGTCCGGTGATATGCCCGGCCGATTCAGATGCGAGAAAGAGCGCCACTTCCGCGACATCCTGTGGCGTGCCGAGTTGTGCGGTCTTGAGCGGGCCTATCATTTTCGACAGCAGCTGTTCGGTCTGTTTTGGTGACACGCCGGTCCTGTGCCACATCGGTGTGTCTGTCGGTCCGGGCGCAATGCAGTTGACGCGGATGCGGCGCGGTGCGAGTTCCACTGCCAGCGAACGGGCCGTCGCAGCGACGGCTGCTTTTGTTGTATTGAATGCGCCGAGTCCGCAGCCCTCTCGCATTCGGCCGGTAAGACAAATTACGGCGGCATTGGAATTGAGATGCGGCACGAATGTGCGAACGGTGTTTAAGGCCCCCAGAAAGTTGACTTGTAACTGCACGTCGATCTGTGATTCATTGGCATGAACAAGCGGGGCAAGGCGGGCGATGCCGGCCGCCGGGACGAGGATGTCAATCTGGCCGAATCGCCGTGCTGTCGCCGTCGCCAGTCGCGCGAGGTCTTCGCCAACGGTCACATCGCCGGTCACCGTCAGCACACGGGCCGGTGCCAGCGCGGCGACTTCATCCAGCGGAGCGGCATTGCGGGCAAAGAGAACGACCTTGGCCCCTTCGTTGAGGAACAGCTCAGCCGTCGCACGACCGATGCCGCTGCCGCCCCCGGTAATGACGGCCACTTTGTTCAACAGAGTTTGCGGCATTGTGACACGCGACCGACAACCGGCCTACTTCTTCTTTGGTGTCGGTTTGAGGACATTCAGCCAGAGGTCGGACGTTTTTGCCGTCAGGCCGGCAATTGGTGCCGTTGCTTTGCGGACGCGTTTGTCATCGTCGCCTTTGGGGGTCCCGACAATTTGGAATCGACCGTCGATGATGACATCCTCCACTGCTATCAGTACCACTTCGACTTTCTTGGCGGTTGTCTTGTCTTTGGCAACCGAGGTGACCGTTGTGACGGCAACACTTTCCGGCAAACCGGTTGCGGTGATTTCAATGTCGCCAGCGAACCCACGCTCGCGGGTTATCGTCACGGGAAGTTTCAACGGTGTCCCGGCGGTCAGTTTGAATGTGTCGGCCGCTGCGCCCAGTTGGAAGTCGGGCGTCTGCAGTTCCGCAGTGAGACGATACGCATACCGCAGTCCCCCGTGACCGAAGAGGTCGGAGACCGCGAGAACATATCGGCCATCTTTCGGAATCGTATAGTCCAACGCGGGGTCGAACTTGCCACGTTTGGGATCGTCCACTCGTTTCAAAACCTTACCATCTGCGTCCTTCAACTCAATCACTGCATCCAATGCTTGCCCGAGCGAGCGGGAGTCGATGCGGAAGGCGAGTCGCTCTCCCTTCTTCGCGGCAAATGCAAATCCGTCTTCATCGCCGGCCGTCGAGATGCAACCGGTGATTGTCGTAGGCAGAGTGAACTCAAGCGGCTTTCCTGCGACATCCGGTTCCGACTCGGAAATTGAAGGGGATTCACCGACGCGAAGTTCCAGCGTGTTGGCCAATTGAGCATGATGCACTCTCACCGTTTCAGCATCGCCGGTCTCGGAAATCGAAAACGTCCGAAGTGAATCGCTGAGGTTCCATCCGCGCAATTCCACCGAGCGACCCGCGCCGCGCGTTACCGAGAGCGGAACCGTGTGATCGACAAACGGCCCGTTTGTCAGTGTCAGGCGGTAAATGTAGGTCGCTGCGCCAGCCAGCCGAATCGAACTGTTTGGCTTCGACGGGAAGGCAAATACGCGTACGAAATGCGTACTTGTCGTTGTTGCGGTGAACGCCAACTGCGGGTCGAATCCGCGGGCGTCGTCGTTCTGCTGAAGCACGAAACCCGCCGGCGAAACAACCTGCAACAAACCGTCCATGGGAGAACCCAACAGGCCGTTTGCATCGAGTGAAGCAACCAGCGTTTCGCCCGCTTTCAACGGCACGGCGAAGACATCAACATCGCCAGCCTTCGCCAGCGCACCGTGAACGACGACTTGCGTGGAAGGAAGTTGTTGTGCTTTGGCCAGTTCGTTGTTGGGTTCCTTATCGAGCGTTTCGGCCAGAGTGCCGATGACGAATGGACGCAGGGCGGATGCACCCTCGGCATTTGTGAGACGAATCCAGCAGAGGCCGGGTTGCGAATCGGCCGCCACTGCAACCGTGAATTTCGATCCTTTCTCGGGAACCGTTATCGTCACGTCGTCGCGGCTGCACCATCCGCGCACGGGCGGAGTTCCC
Source organism: Planctomycetota bacterium (assembly GCA_963581435.1). Lineage (GTDB taxonomy): Bacteria > Planctomycetota > Planctomycetia > Planctomycetales > Planctomycetaceae > JABISG01. Next base: position 16,239 of record CAUZOL010000052.1, on the reverse strand, counting down.
AGACTACCGGAAATCGTCACCTCAACCGTCTGCCCCCGCTGCGCACCGGCAGGCAACAGCGTCTTCAATTCCGGCGCTGCGGCGAACGCGGAATTGGTAACCAGCGCGGTGAGGGCGAGCAGGAGTGAGATGCGTCGTTGCACGGTCGTGATTCTCATATGTGTGAACGAATGATCGAGCGGGTGCCACTGGCGTGTCGCCAGTGCCGATCATGTATTGCACTGGCGACACGCCAGTGGCACCCATCAACAGGTGTTTTCTATTGTCTGTGTCATCCCGGCGATTCAGCATGTCGCCATCATGCCCCGCCAGCGGGATCTCTGGTTGAAGGACGTCTCAACCCATCACTTCAACAATGGGCGTGGGATTGGAAACCAGGTGCGTCGGGCGGCCCTGGGGCGTGTACAGCATTTGGTTGGGATTGATGCCCAGTTTACGGTAAATGGTTGAGGCGAAGTTCTCCGGCGATTTGACGTTTTCGACAGCCGAATAGCCGGCCCGGTCGGTCGCGCCGACAATCGTTCCGCCCGGAGTTCCCGCACCGGCCATCAGCACCGACATGGCGTTGGACCAATGGTCGCGTCCGCCACGGGTATTGATTTTCGGTGTCCGCCCGAACTCGCCCAGCATGACGACGAGTGTTGAATCCAACATGCCGCGGTCGTCCAAATCGTCGATGAGTGCGGCAACCGATTGATCGATCCCCGGCATACGTGTATTGAACTTGGGGAAGATGTCAACGTGATGATCCCAACCCCCTTCGTAGAGCGTGATGAACGGCACACCCGCTTCAACCAACCGACGCGCCAACAGTGCCCGTTGGCCAAATGCATCGCGGCCGTATTTGTCGCGGAGGGAGTCCGATTCGGAGGCAATGTCGAACGCCTTTTGCGCCTCGGGCGAAGTGACGAGATCCATCCCCTGTTCATAGTAGGTATCGAGTGCTGCAACGGGATCGGCCGCCACCGGCTGTTCGATCCGCGGCAAATGATCCACCAGCTTTCGCAAGTCGGCACGGTGTGTGAATCGGTCGTTGGTCAATCCCTCGGGCAATGCGACATCACGAACACGAAAATTTGCGCTCGATGGATTGTCCGAAACGACAAATGGTGCGTACTTCGCACCCAGAAAATTGGGACCGCCCGAACGCGACATTCGCGGCATCGAAAAGTACGCCGGCAGGCTGGCAGCCGATTGTCGCTCGTACGCGGTGACCGAACCGAGGCTGGGATGAAAGCTCACAAACGCGCCGCAGCCAACGGGAATGCGCGGCGGAGAGCCGGTCATCATGTAGTGATTGCCCGCGCCGTGGTTCCCCTGGTTATGCCGGATCGAGCGAATGATTGCGTAGCGATCGAGCCGTTCGGCGAGCTTACGGCAGTGCTTCGAGAACTGAACGCCGGGCAGTTTGGTCGAGATGGCTTCGAATTGGCCACGGATCTCCGCAGCGGCCGCTGGCTTGGGGTCGAATGTTTCGTAATGCGAGGGGCCGCCGTCCAGCCAGATGAGAATGCAACTTTTGGCTTTTGCTGTTGGCTGATTCGTCTCGGCAGCGCTGCTGCGCAGCCGCAGCACGTTGGTCAATCCGCCGCCCAGCAGCGAACCCAACCCAAGTTGCAGGCAGCTGCGTCGTGAGAATCCTTCGCAATTCCGATGGCCCACCATGAATTCATCCTTACCTGGTTGAAGCGAACGTCCGAGGCACTCCGCATTCGCGTCGCGGTTAGCCTAGTTTTTGAACACAAACTCTGGCGTATTCAGCAGCGCCCAGAGTAGATCTTCGGTCGCGATGCGGCGGTTTGTCCCGTCTTTGTAGAAAAGTCCCGTGCCGATTCTCAACTCTTCGGTGTCGGGGAAACGCGAGTAAACCAACAGGTACAGCTCTTCGACGATCTTGGCCGGTGTCTGTTTGGCGCCGGCAAGTTTTGCGGCACGGCCTTTATCGCTAGTCGCCTTGCTATACAGGTTTCGCGCATTCATCAAATGCAATGCCTGGACGATCGTTGTATCGCCGGTTCTTTCACAGGGCGGATCCTGGTTCGGATCGGGACGACCGAACGCGTCCAGGAAGATCGACTCGATGCGGTGCGTCCACAATTCCTTCGCCAGAGAACCGGCCGGCATGGCCGCGAAAGTTTCCGGAATGTCGGTGATGGCAGTGATGGCATCGAGCAGAACTTCCGCCCGCAATCTCTGCCGATAATATCGCGAGTAGTTTCGTGTATCGACCACGTTCCGCTCGTTGGGAAGGGAGCCCAACCCATACACGTGAGAGTTGGCGATGCGGCGAATGAGCTTCTTCAAATCGTACTTCTGCTCGCGAAAGTCGGCGGCGAGTGCGTCGAGCAGCGGACCGTTGGACGGCGGATTCGTGCCCCGCAAATCATCGACCGGATCGACAATTCCGCGCCCCATCATGTCGGCCCAGACACGGTTCACCATCACCTTGGAAAAGTACGGGTTCTCGTCAGCGGTAATCCACGACGCCAGTGCAGCCCGGGGATCTTCGCCTTCGGCAATAGGTGGTGCGATTCCAGTGAGCGGGCGCGGCTGCATGACTGCGCCGGTGAGTGGGTGTTTGACTGTGCCGGTTGACCGATTGAAGATGAACTCTTCCGACCCAGAAATCGGGGCGGAAATTCCGGTTCCTTTGCGGCCCACTTGAGCAAAGTAAGCCGCGAAACTGTAGAAATCGTTCTGTCCCCACACCTCAAACGGATGATGGTGGCAGCGGGCGCATTCCAGCCGGACGCCCAGGAATAATTGGCTGACGATTGTCGTCAGGTCTTCGGGCGAACGGCGGTCGCGAAACATCGTCACAGCACCGTTGCGAAACGAACTGCCCTTGGCCGAAATCAGCTCACGTGTGAATTGATCCAAAGGCTTGTTCTTGCGAAAGGAGTCGCGAATCCAGTAGTCGTAATTCAACGTTGCCTTGATGCCGACGTGATAGGGATTCGGCCGCAATAAATCGGCCCACTTGTTGGCCCAGTGTTCGGCGAATTCCGGCTCGGCCAGCAATCGGTCGACGAGTTGCTCGCGTTTTTTCGGCGAGCCATCTTTGAGGAAGTCTCGCGTCTCTGTCGGAGTTGGCAGCCGGCCGATGATGTCGATGGTGGCCCGCCGCAGGAAACGCTGGTCCGACGCCGGCTCCGACGGGTACAACCTTAACCGTTCCAGTTTCTGCCAGACGTGCTTGTCGATGAAATTCTTCTGCGGCAGCTTCTGGTAGTATTCCGGAGAGACATCGCCGGCCAACGGCACCGCGATGTTGCAGACGGTGATTTGATCCAGGAAGCGGGCCATCACCGCGGCATCGCCGGTGATCGTGCCGGCGGAGATCAAGCCGTCGGCGTTCACGCTGGCGATGGCCGACTCGTTCGATTGATACGTACTCAATCGCGTCACGTCGCGCCGCGAGCCGTCCGAATACCAGGCCGTTACCAGCAACTGTTGTTGTTCTCTGTTTTCCAGAACGCGGTCGCCCGGATCGATCGTCACGCGTTCGAGCGTTGGCGTTCCCACCACGCGGCGAACCGCTCCACCGTCGATCCACCGCAGCATTGTCTGGTAATGTTCGCCCTCGAATTCGAGCCGCTTGCCTCCACCGTGCGGAGCGACGGACGTTGCCTTTTTCAGCAACAAGCTTGCCTCGGGGTCGCCGAGAAACAGCCGACGGCCGCGTGCTTCCTTCGTGAGCGCATCGTGATCGAAGTTCGGGTCGAATCCGAGCAACGACAGTTGAAACCCGTTCTGTCCGCGTGCTTTCCCGTGACACGCTCCTTGGTTGCAACCCTGCCGTACGAGGATCGGCTGGATGTCCCGCTCGAAATCGACCGGCAAGATGCCGGTGGCTGCGGTCACTTTCACGCTGACTTCTGATTGCTGACCGCCCGCACGCACAAGAATTCGTCCGGCACCATCGCCTGTCGGCGTGACGATTCCACGTTCGTTGACCTGCACGATATTTGGTGTCAGCGACTGATATGTCGCGGTTCGCGTGAGATCGAACAGTCGGCCGGACGCGTCGCTGCCGGTGACCAGGATCTGCTGTTTTGCCGCATGTCCCCGCAGGCTGAATGTGGGGGGTAAGAGCTGCATCTTTGCGACGGAGATGTTGTCGGTCGAGATGTCATCTGCGCTGGCACGATTCTGCCCGACGGATGCCAGCATCAGCAGCACGGCACTCGCTCGCCAAATCCACTTGTCTCGATGGTTCTTCATATAGCCCGGCGGGAGAAGAGGTAAGCGGTGGGTCATCGGCAGGAGGGCAGCACACGCCGAGAGCGTAAACTGCCACTGCTCCAGTATAACGCCCGAGCAGAGTCTCTCTCAATAGCAACGGCCCATAACTTCCCGCAGCCGTCGGGGTTGCTACTGGCGCTTCACCGGTGTTTTCCGGCGGATTGTGGTGACCCGATTCATCGACCCTTTTAGGATCCAACAAGGGTAGGATCCAACAAAGGCGGCGCGGCAGGAAGCAATCGAACCGCATGAATGCGGTCACGACGAACCAATGGCACTTACTTTGGACTTTGAATCAGAATCAGCCGCAGGGCGCTAGCCCACGGTTCCCGGCTTTTATCGAGAACCGGACGCTAGCGCGTGCCGGCTGATGATGCTAACCGTTCCAAAGTAAGTGGCATTAGTCACTATGAACCGACTGCAACCAACTCTTCGCGTTGCTTTTCGATCGTTGATGAACCGACGACCTGTTCCATTGCGTGGAGAACGACCGGGTGCAGTTCGAATTGCGTGCTGTTTTTCAGCCTAAGAATCGCCTGCGAGGGGTTGGTGACCGGCGTGTCGTACATGCCGGTGATGACGGCGTCGTACTCGCTCGCTGCCTGAATGATCTGCGAGCCAAACGGCGCGGCCTCGTTTCGTTCGTCGGTGGAGTCGAGTTGCAATCCATCGAAATTGGATTCCCGCCCCAACAGTAACGGCAAAGCACTGGACAGCTTGGAGCCAAGTGAATGGGCCAGGTCGGTGCCTTGGAAGGTGTGTTCGGAAGTCTTTGTTGGATGCGAACCCAAATCGCCAACGGCACGCCGCATGGCGCGGGCGGTGATTTCCAGATTTTGCAATGACCGGACGGCATTGCGACAGAATGGCAGGGCCAGACCCTCTGTGCGTATGTGAAGTAGCCAACGCGGATGCGCGGCATGCGAGAGATGCTCAACGTGCGTCGGATTTCAGCGACAAACCCTTGCTTGCGCTGCGGGCTGGTCTTGTTTACTTCATGGAATACGTTTCGTATTCGCGATCGCATGGGGTGCCACGGGTGATGTGCATGCGGCATTCTTGCGGTTCGATAATGACCGAGAACACCGTTTGCCAGAAGCCGGTGTTCTCGTCGTCATTCTGGTGGCGGCAGATGGAGCGGGGGTGATTGTCGTGGTCGCGGAGGGCCGCTTTGACAGCATCCACCGTCGAGCCGCTATCGCCGTTCGATGTTAGTAGTGAATCAATCCGCGACTTGCGCGGGTGCGATTCGATCAACTCGGGGAAGTCGTCGTTGATGCCGACCAGTTCCGGATGCAGGCAATGATTGGTGTGCGTGATGCGTCCCGGCCCTTCATCGGTGAGGACATGGACGTTCTCTATCGTCACTTCCAAGTCGGCCGGACCCTCTGGCGTGGAGAGCATGATATTGGCCGGTATCGCTCGTTCGGCGCGGCTGACGGCTTCGACCACGCCATCGAGCGACGACGATTCGTAGATGCCACGGACGGTGAAGTAGTGCGGCACGCCGCGCGTTCGTGCGGGAGCGGGAAGTGTATTCAAACAGAGGCCGACGCCGGCATCGTTGAAGCCAATATACGAAATCAGTCCGGCCTGCGTGACGGTTGTGAGCGCCGGTTTGCCGGTTGGCCGCCGTGTCAATACGACCGTAAATGGATCGAGCGCGACATCGTTATCCCAGTTCTGGGCGACAATGCTGCCGGCCCGCGCCGTGGGAGACAACGCCAACGACGTGCAGCCCGCTTCCGGCTCGGCCTGCAATTGGTTGCGAACTTGCAGCAGCATCAGGTCTTCCAGTGAAACTCGAGCCGCTTCGGCCATGCCGCGAAGTTCGTCCACCGAATCTCCGCTGTAGTCCTCGGCCAGTTCCATCGACTCCGCCACAACGGCCCGCGCTGCATCGCGCGAGACCCGCATCGTTCGATTAACGCGCGCGAGCGCAATCTCGCAGAAGCCACGAATCTCCTCTCCGGCCGCTTCGCCAATTTGCCGACCCATGTCACGCGGCGAACCGCCGACTGTGATTTCGCGGTAACGTGACGGGGCAGTGGGTGCTGGCATGGTGGGCTCCAGTGGTAATTCAACTTGATGATGGCGGTTGCGATGCCAAGTTGTGTTTGGTGAGATGGGTGCCACTGGCGACACGCCAGTCGCACCCTTTTAGGTCAACTGCGGCAACGCACATTTCTTCTCGGCGGTTTCTTTGCTGCCGACCGGCTGGTAGGTGAGTTTCATCTCGCCGCCGTCGATTGTGACCTTGGTGAAACCGGGGCGAAACTCCGGCAGGTTGTAGCCGGGGGCCTTCTGCTGCTCCAGCTTGCGGTCGAGATTGTACAACACCGAAGGGAAGAGGATTTCGTGGACCGGGGCGTGATCGTTCCAGCCGCGAATGCCGTTATGAAAGTGTCCGTGCATCAACGCGAGAATGCGATCCTGGTGGCGTTCGATTGTCTCGTAGAGCGAGGTTTGCCCTTGGTCCGGCTTGACGTACCAACCGCGATCCGGATGGCGATTCTTGTGTGCCGGCACATGCATGCAGATGGCGACGAACATGTCGCGCTTGGCGGCGTCGCGGCATTGTCGGTCGATCCATGCAATTTGCTGCTCTTCCAGAAAACCGTCGTGCGAGTCGGTGTGCGCGTTGCCTAGCAGCAGAAAACGAAGCCACTTGAGATCAACCGTGGTATCGACCGTCTTGCGAATGTACTTTTCGAACAACGGCTGCGGATCGTGATTGCCGGGGATTTCGTGTACCGGTTTGCCGATGGAATCGCGCGTCTTCAAATAGATGGGATACTGATCCTCGCGTCCCCCATCAACGACGTCGCCCAGATGCAGCACCAGATCGCCTTTCGTTTTAGCGACCTCGGCTGCGGTTTTCTCCCACTGTTTCGCCGCAGACGTTTTGTTGCGATAACCCAGATGCGTATCGCTAACGACGATGAAGGAAAGCGCCGACCGTGTTTTTTTCGCAGCCTGCAAACAGCGCGGTGTCAAGATAATCGAACCTGCACCAGCGGCGGCCGTTGTCGATAGAAATGACCGCCGGGAAATTGGGGGCGCGTGACTGATTGGCATTGATGTTGTTTTCGGTGTTAGATGTCGCAGGTGATTCAACGGATCAGGGGGCTTACGCCCCCCGCTCGCCTGTTGATAATTCAGTCGGTGGGGTCACGGAATGTAGTGGTAGATGCCGCGGTTGCGATCTGCCAGTCCGCGCAGTATGGGTTCGCCTTCCCGATTTCCGAGGGCGAAGGTGTGGATGGCGACTCGTTGTTGCGTGAGTTTGTTCAATTCTTTTTTCGTGCGAAACTCGAAGCTGCCGTCGGTGAGGAAGTAAATGACGTCGGGCTGAAACTTCATTGCAAAACGAATGGCGTCGCGGGGATCGGTGTCGCCTTCGGCTCGGATCTTTGTCACCCACTTCAAATAACGTTGCTTCGTCTCCGGAAGCGCCCGTTGCATGGATCGGGCCGGCATCGGCACCACCTGATGATTGAAAAAGATAATGAAGAACTCCTGCGACTCATTCAGCGACGCGATCGATTTGACCAATTCCAGTTTCAACCGCTTGAACCGGGTCTTCGACGGACTGGCGTGCGGGTGGTTCATGCTCAGCGAGCAATCGACCACGTAGACAAATCGTTTGCCCTGCGCGCCGATGCCAAAGAAACCGTCTCCCTGGCCGTCGCCTTCGCCCGCTCCCGATCCAGTGGAATCACCACTGCTGGCAGTCAAGAGAATGCCGACGTCGTCTGCCAGCGAACCGGACATCAGCACGCGATCCACGGTCCCGTCGATCGACGTTTCGTTCGAAGAAGGTGAGGTGACCTGCAAGCGACGTGGAGGCAATATGGACGCTGCCGCCGCTCGGCTACCGCCGGCAGCGAGCGTTGTCGGGGTGGTGGATGTCGAAAGCAGTTCGACCGTCTGCGTTAACGGTTGATCTTCATCATCGGCGGTCCATCGCGTATCGACGGACGCTTCCTGTTGGCGAAGCCCAGTGGATGCGAAACCGGACAGCAGCAGAATGACGCTGACATGCGCCAGCGTCGAAACGCCCAACGCATGATACCAGGGCCGCCTCACGCTCACCGGCGTTTGCTGTAAAAGAATATTTCCAACGTCGATCGGCAACCGTCCGTCTCCTGCGGATGCAATGTTGTTGACACCGCTGACCGATTACAATTCGTGTGCAAGTAGACTAACATTTTTCTGTCGCATTGGCAAAACCTTCTCTCGCTTTGGTTGCGCAACCGATGCGAGATTCCATTCACTTCTTCATCGGATCAGAATGACATCGCAGGTTGAAATCACCACCGGAGCGCGACTGCACTTTGGAATTCTGTCGCATGTGCCGTCCGGTGGCCGTGAGTTCGGCGGGGCTGGGTTGATGATTGACTCGCCGGGTTTTCAACTCGTCGTTCAGCCAGATGACCGCGACAACATTGAAGCAGAGGAGCCATACCGTAGTCGCATCATCCAGATTCTGGAACGTATCCGCGCGAGTACGCCACATCGTGTCATTCCGCAGTGTCGCATTCGGGTTTCGCGTTCCATCCCCCCACATTCCGGATTCGGGTCGGGAACACAGTTGGGCATGGCGGTTTCGCGAGCATTGTCAAATCTGTTTGATGAGGACGAAGCGGACGCGATCGCGCTGGCGCGGCGTGTCGGCCGGGGTGCGCGGTCGGCCATTGGAATCCACGGCTTCACGCAGGGCGGATTTCTGGTCGATGCAGGCAAAGCCGACCAGGGGGAAATCGCTCCGCTGGCGGGGCGTGTCGAATTCCCATTCGACTGGCGGATCGTACTCGTCGTGCCGCGCGATGTTGCCGGCTTGTTCGGTGCCGTCGAGGAAAAAGCATTCGCCCGCCTGCCGGGCATGTCGGCCACGACGACACAGCAACTACGGCACATCGCGACCGAGCAATTGCTGCCATCGGTCGCTGCGGGCGACTTTGCGAACTTCAGCGAAGCACTCTACGAATTTGGCCAAATCGTCGGCAGTTACTTCGCACCGGCGCAGGGTGGCGTTTTTGCCAACCCGTTGATGTGCCGCCTTGCGGATGTGTTGCGTGCGCGGGGCATCCGTGGTGTTGGGCAGAGTTCGTGGGGGCCGACGTTGTTCGCGCTGGTCGAAACCCCAGACTCAGCCGACAAGTTGGCCGCCGAACTTACGGCCGATGCCACATGGCAGGGATGCGATTTTCACGTAGCCGCCGCGATGAACCACGGAGCAGTCGCGCAAACCGGCGAAAGTTAACGGGTGCCACTGGCGTGTCGCCAGTGCGTTGCGGTCGGCACTGGCGACACGCCAGTGGCACCGCAAAACGGGCGATACGACGCAAGCGGATTACTTCGACGGCGCGTCTTCAAGCACGGCGAACGGGCTGATCTTCCGCGCTTTTTCCAGAATCTCGGCCTTGTCCGTCTCGTTGGTGGCTTTCGCAAAATCCGCCCGATATCTCTTCAACTTCGCTCGGCGCTTGCGTTTGCGTGCCAATTCACGACCGCGTTCCACTCGTCCCATGGGTGTTTCAATTCCTAAATCTTGCGCCGGCCATCCTTCAATCGCTGAAATGACCGGCCGTAACGGTAACTGGCGGCAGTTCGCCTCTGCGTTTGTTGTAACAATCCGTCCGCAGACGGTCAACCGGGCGAGCGACAGGTTATCGCGGAGAGAGTCAATGTCTATGATGTAGGATGATCGATGTCTGCTGTCAAAATTTGCAGAGAAACAGCGAACTTATGACCAGTCCTTACGAAAAAATCGTCAAATCGCTCCGGCAGGCGTTTCCCAAGCCGATCTCCGATCGGATGCACGATGCGTATTTCGTGTTCTCGTTCATGCGTGCTCTGGATCGTGTTGATGCGATGAAGTCGGCCAGCCCGATTCTGGGGGAGCCGGAAGATCCCGATTTCGATGCCGCCCGCCTCGCGCGGATGGCCGACGATCCGCAGACGCTGGAAGACGTGTCGGCACAGCTCGTCGATCGGCTGTCGGGCATGTTCATCTGGGGGCATCCCCGTTCGCAAATCAACGTTGTCCCCTCGCCCACCATTCCCAGCATCATCGGCGGCATGTTGCCATCCATCTACAACCCCAATCTCTGCAGCGATGAATCGTCGCGGGGAGTGGCGACCACCGAAGTCGAAGCGACGGCGATGACGGCCGATCTCATTGGCTACGATGCCGCGCGGGCCGGTGGCGTGTTTACCTTTGGTGGCACCGGCACGCTGATGTACGCAACGCGAATCGGACTGGAAAAGGCCTGTCCCAACACGGGGGAAACCGGGCTGCGCGAACCGGCGGTCATCGTTTGCTCCGATCAGGCTCATTACGCCTGCCGCACGATTGCCGCCTGGATGGGACTCGGCGAGCAAAATGTCATCGCCGTGCCGACGACCGAAGAAAACGAAATTCGCCCCTGCCTGCTCGAATCGTTCTTGCGCGATGTATTGAAAGAGGGCCGTAAAATCGCCTGCATCGTCGCCACGATGGGGACCACCGACGCGTTCGGGTTGGACGATCTGCAAGCAATCCGCGAGATTCGCGATAACCTCGTCGATGAGTTCAGCCTCGATTACGTGCCGCATCTTCACGCCGACGCCGTCATCGGCTGGGCCTGGAGCGTTTTCAACGATTACGATTTCGAAGAGAACCCGCTGGGATTCCGCCATCGCACGGTCCGCTCGTTGGCGGGGACAGCGCGGCGGATTCAGCATCTTTCATTAGCCGACTCGATTGGCGTTGATTTTCACAAAACCGGCTTTGCGCCCTACGTGTCGAGTTTGTTCATAGCAAAGGATACGGCCGATCTCAGCCGAATTGCGCGTGCCGATGAATCGATGCCCTACCTGTTTCAGTCGGGGCATTACCACCCGGGCAAGTTTACGTTGGAGACGACACGCAGCGGATCGGGGCCGATGGCGGCACTCGCAAACCTGTTATTGTTCGGCCGGCAGGGAATGCAGGCGTTGTTGGGGCATTTGGTGACGATGGCCGAGGTGCTTCGCGAACACCTGGAAGGGCATTCTGCCACCCATGTGCTGAACGACGCGAACTTCGGACCGGTGACGCTGTTCCGCGTTTATCCCGATGGGATTGATACGTTTAGTGTGCCGAATCGCGAAATGAACGATGCCGGCTACCGCGACCAACTGCTGGCTCACAACGACTACAACCGCCGCATCTTTGAAATCATCAACCGCGAAGCGCTGAAGGGCAGGGGAGTGGTTATTTCGCTGACCGATTGTTACCGCGAGACGTCATACGGCCAGCCGATTGTCGGCTTGAAGTCGTACATCATGAGCCCGTTTTCCGAGGAGAAGTATGTCGATTACGTCCTCGACTCCATCGCGCAAGCCCGCGACGAGGAGCGCGGAAAAAATGATGAACGATGAACAATTGGATGATTAATTCAAAGCCCGCGGGCCGCGTCCCACGGGAATTCCCGTCTGTGATCGCACGTTGACACGATATTCGACATTGCGGATACTTCATCATGTGGGGTTTTCGCGACTGAAATCATGTATTCCCCATAAAACACCGCAGTTTTCGCACGTTTTCCCTGTTCTGTGACCGGTTTACGTAATGGCTGACTTGGAAGAATACACAAAAGAGGTTGCCTTGCGCGCCCGCGATGCGTCGCGTGAATTGGTAACCGCAACCGGGAATCAGAAGAGCGATTGGCTCAAGCGGTCGGCTGCGCTGATCCGATCACGCACTGCCGAACTGCAGCGGGCCAACGCGCAGGATATTGAAAAGGCTCCTGAATACGACCTCAGTCCGGCCGCCATCGATCGTTTGCGGCTCACCGACGATCGCCTCGAAGCAATTGCCGCAGCGCTTGAAGAGATCGTGATGCTGCCCGATCCGATCGGCGAGATCATCGATAGCAGCGTGCGGCCAAACGGCCTGTTTGTGACGCGCGTCCGCGTGCCGCTGGGGGTCGTCTTCTTCATTTATGAATCGCGGCCGAACGTCACCGTCGATGCCGCCGCGTTGTGCGTGAAGAGTGGCAACGCCGTGATTCTGCGTGGTGGCAAAGAGGCGTTTCACAGCAACCGCGCGCTGCACGCTTTGCTCAGCGAAGCGCTGGTCGATGCCGGTCTGCCGCCGTATGCCGTGCAGTTGGTGGAAACCACCGACCGCGATGCCGTTGGCCACTTCCTGAAACTCAACGAATTCATCGACGTGACAATTCCTCGGGGCGGGAAGTCGCTCATCGAGCGCGTCGCCGCCGAGGCGACCATGCCGGTCATCAAACATTTCGACGGTGTTTGTCACGTTTACGTCGATCGCGGTGCCGATGCGAAAATGGCCCGCGAGATTACCGTGAACAGCAAATGCCAGCGCACCGGCGTTTGCAATACGGCGGAATCGCTGTTGGTGCACGCGGCAATTGCAGATTCGTTTCTTCCCGAGGTCGCCGCCGCACTCGAAGAGCAGGGCGTTGAACTGCGCTGCTGCGAACGGTCTCGCGCGATTCTTCCAAAGTCGAAGCCGGCGACCGAAGAGGACTTCCGTACGGAGTACCTCGATTTGATTCTCTCAATTGCTGTCGTCGATGACATAGAAGCCGCAATCGCACACATCAACGGATACGGTTCACATCACACCGACGCGATCGTCACCAACGATCTTGCGGCATCGCAGAGATTCACCGCTGCGGTCGATTCGGCCGCCGTCCACGTCAACGTGAGTACGCGATTCAACGATGGCGGCGAGTACGGTCTCGGCGCAGAAATTGGCATTAGCACCGACAAGTTTCACGCCCGTGGTCCCTGTGGCCTGCGGGAACTTACCAGCTACAAATACATTGTTCACGGCAGCGGTCAGATTCGAGGATGAACGACTGACCACGTTTGCGATATTCCCTTCCAAGAGTCACGGATGACTTCGATGACGGATCAACATGCCAGCCGCCGCATGCGGGCAATTTGCCTGTTTGTGATTCTCGCCAGTTGCATCGGCTGTGACCGCGCGTCCAAGCAGTTGGCCACGTCCCGCTTGAAGGGCCAGGCAGGACATTCATATCTCAGCGACTGTGTTCGCATTCAGTATGCCGAGAACCCCGGTGCGTTTCTGGGCGTTGGCGGTTCTCTATCGCCGCAGATCCGGTTCTGGCTGCTAGTCGTTGTCAACGTACTCTTTCTGTCGGTCGTCGCCTATCTACTTGTCGCGAAGTGGGACATGCCCGCGGCGCGGTTTGCAGCCCTCTCGTTATTGTTAGCCGGCGGAGTCGGCAATCTCATCGATCGCGTTGGCCACGATGGTTTGGTGATCGACTTTTTGAATTTAGGAATTGGCCCGGTTCGCACGGGCATATTCAATGTTGCCGATATCGCCATTACCGCAAGCGCAATTGCGTTGTTTTTTCTATATCCACGGGCGAATGAGCAGCAAGCAGCCGCCGTTTCCGGTCGGACTACGTAAGACACGAATCAGAAGCCGGTTTCTTGAAGGAATCGGGTTTCTTGTCACCTCGTTGGGATGTTCTTCATGGCCGATGTTTTAAGCCAATCGGAAGTGGAAACGCTGTTGGCTGCGCTCGATCCAGCGTCTTCCGACGGCCAGTCGTTGGGAGCTGGTCGGCAACGCGACGACCTGGTCGATGCGCAGGTCAGCCTTTACGATTTCAAACGGCCGGAGCGCGTCAGCAAAGAGCAAATGCGCGCCTTTCAGGCGCTGCACGATGGTTTCAGCCGCGAGTTCGGGGCAACGTTGTCCGGCATGCTGCGGACAATTGTCGAAGTCAAGCTGATCAGTGTCGATCAGCTGACATACAGCGAATTCGTTTTCAGTTTGGAAAACCCCACCTGCTTTAATCTGTTGTGGTCGGCGGGACTCGAAGGCAGCATCATTCTCGATTTGAACCCGTCGATCATCTTCCCAATTTTCGACCGGCTGCTTGGTGGGGGTCGAGCGCAGCACACAAATTACCCCAGTCGCCCGCTGACCGGAATTGAGTTGAAATTACTCACACGCATTACCGATCAGGCCATCAACGGCCTGGAAAAATCCTGGAGTAATCTATGTCAACTCGAACTCCAGGTGACTCAGGTTGAGAGTAACCCGCAGCTCATTCAGATTGTGCCCCCGAACGAAGTCATTGTACTTATTAGTTTCGAGGTCATCATGGGAGAAATGCGGGGCATTATGAATCTCTGCATGCCGTTCAACACCATCGAACCGTTGTCCGGAAAACTCTCGTCCGACACGTGGTCGTCCTACACAAAACGCGCGGTCGATCCAGCGCAAAAATTGAACCTGGAATCCGGTGTCAAACAGGCGAAGGTCGAGATGGTTGTGCAGTTGGCTTCAACAAAACTTACGGCGACCGAATTTCGCGGTCTGGGGGTTGGCGACGTCATAATGACCGAACAGCCCATCGAGGGGGGGCTGTCGGTCTCGGTCGAGGGACGCCCCATGTTCCTCGGGGCAGCCGGGGCGTACAAAGGTCACAAGGCCGTCCAAATCGGCAAGCCGATTGCGCGACCGGAAGATGAAGTTGGACGCCAATTGAAGGAATTGCTGGCAAAGAAAGCAGTAGAGTCGAAGCAGAATACCGCTGCCGCGACCAGTCCGGTGGTTGCCTAGAGCAGGAAGTCGGACGGAGACTTTGGACTACTCGATTGGCCCCCAGAGTTTCAGCATCAGCGCAAACATTGTGGGGTCGTGCTCTTTTAATTCGGCACGGACGAACGGGTAAAAGTCGTTCACGCCGAAGTAGGCCTCGGTCGATTCGGCAAAGTACTCCTTGTGGTTTGTCAGCGCGTAATGTTTGACCTTCGCGCCGGTGAAGAGCAGCACTTTGTCGTAGATCCCTTTCTCTTTGGCATCGTTGTACGCGGCGACGATTGCCGGTTGGTCGAAGCTCAAGACTTGATCGTGATATGAGTGCGCCAACTCGTGCAGCACGACGTACGGATGCTTGGCCCACATTCTGCGGTCAAATAATTGTTTCGCCCGCGGAATGTGCACGTGATTCACCAGCCGGGGATCGTGCCCGTTGGCAATCAGCCAACCGCGACCGGGGTGATACTGCATGTTGCCCAGCTTCGGGTTATCCAACTCGATCCAAATCTGCAGCTTCTGCAACTGCTTCACGCGATCTTCTGCCACAATGTATTTGACGCGCTGCAGATGATTCGCCAACGCCTCGAATGCTTTCTTGCCGGTTGCTTCGTGTTCCTTCGACAGCAACAGCGGATCGACGGCAATCGTCCATCCTTCAATCTGTTTTTCGACGGGGTCATAGAACTCCGGCTTGTCGGCGGCAATCAGCCGACCGGCACAACAAACGATCAGAAGAAACGCAAAGCATTTCAGGCGGGGAATTGATGCAAAAGAGGAATTGGTTCGTGCTGTATTTCTCATTATCTCGTTTTCTCGCAAGCTGGAATTGAACGGTTGTGTGGTTGCATTCTGCGGACAACTTGGCAGACAGCACAATTAACCAGTGTAGCGGCGACGGCATGGAACGCACCAGCCTGTAAGTTGACTTGGCAGGAGAGAAACAGCCTGCAGCGTCAGTCTTGAAGTTGCGGCTTGCGGATGATCGTAACCCGAAGCGTAAGCGAGGGAGCGTGTGGTTCCAGCGAGCCTCGCTTACGCTCTTTGAAGTTGGGAAGTTCAGTGTTCAGGTCGGAGAATGGGCCCCCCGTTTATCGAAGCCTGAAGCGCAAGCGAAGGATGATTCCAAGGCGATGCCAGCAAGCTCCTTCGCTTGCGCTTCAGGCTTAAATACTTGGGGGTTTTTGTCTCCCGAAAAGCCAAGTGGGCAACACTGCAAAACTTACGCTTCGGGTGACAATTGGTGAGTCATTGACCGTCGGCCGACAATAAAAAACGCCCGGCCTGTTGGGCAGGCCGGGCGTCGAATGATTGGTTACTACTCACCGGCGATTGGTATGGACTGGATTTGGTGATTTCGGTAGGAGCGTCTGGTAAGGAGTTTACCAGATGGTCGAATGTTTGCCGAATGT
>CAUZOL010000051.1:0-28772 GCA_963581435.1 Planctomycetota bacterium | reverse complement strand
GTCTGTAGTAATCTTGCTCATGGCGTGTCCTTGTGCCCCTATCGGGCCGCTGAAGTGTGGTTACCTCAGCAGGATACCCCGCTTTTTCTCAACTCTTCAAGAACACAAGTTTTGACAATACCTCTCGAGACTGTCTATCGGACGGCGTTTTGAAACGCCCCGTCAGATTTGGGAGACCAATCTTCGTTCTGGTGAGCCGCTGCCAATGAAGGCATGAAATCCAAGTCGACTCGGCCATCAAACTCCGCAACCACAAGGTAGGGCTCGCCTTCCATATTCGGGTCGGGCTTGGCATCTGAAACGCGAGTCTTGATAAAAACTGTTTCATCGTTCGTCTCGAACACGACGACGAAGAACGGCATTGTGGGGGGATGCCCAATCCAAAACGAGATTTCGCTGGCGCTCAACTCCCGACAAGAGACCCGAACGAACTCTGCATCACCCAATGGTGACTCGCCATCCCAGGCGGTCACAATCTGGGTGCTGAACTGGTCAGGAGGTGCACTCTGGTTTTGATCCATCGCATCGAATGATCGTACGACTTCGGTCTTCGTATACTCCTCGTGCAGGCGATCTACGAATTGCGAAATGATCTGTTCGTCAGACATCCGAGTTATCCTTGCTTCCGGATTCATGTGTCGTGATCTGTTCGAGCGGTAGAAGGGCGGCCGCTCGATTTCGTTTTTTCAGTAACCGCAGGTGGGGGCAAATAGTGACATGTCAATCAAGTACCTGGAGTCCAACATTCTTTCGTGTGGCGAGATGTAGTGACAATCCACTAGAAACCTACGTCGTTAGCGTCAACTGTCAAACAGAATCGACGTTTTTTACACCAATCGCAATCAGAATAACCGGTTGAGTGAAATCCCCGCCCGCTGAATAGCGGCTCGAGCGACTCGGCCGATTCACACGATAACAACGGTCCTGCAACGGGGTAACATTGAGTCGGTCGCCAAACTCATACAGTCGGCAGAACCCGCAAGAACCGAACAAGATGACTTGGTATTGATCTCGCCGATCGCTTTATCGTAAAAGGCGGCGACCGCACGGAATCGATTCCAGGCAGTCCATTCATTGAGTCAGCAGCGTTGCTGAATTGCTTACGGGGTACCGACGTGGCAGATCACCAACTACCGTCCGGCCAGGAACGTCCGTACGTTGGCGTACATATGCAGTGCTGCAATGTCTACGTTCGTGCCTACGTTAACCACGATAACAGCGCATTCGTCGGTTGGTGTGGTCGTTGCGCAAAACAAACGCGGATTCCAATCGTGGAAGAAGGCGGTAGCACCGGGCGTTTTTTCGGTGCACAGTAGAGACGGGGCCAACTTGGAATTGCCGGTTCAGCGAGGCGCAGCCGTTGTCGGCTTCCGGTTGAATTCTGCCGGATCGAACGCGTCGCGACGTTGTTCGCGCACAATCGCTTCGAGCAACGCGTCCCCGCCGGTCGCCTCTCTAGCACGATCGGCTTTTGACCTGGAAGAGGCTGCGTTCCCCGGCCGAGCGTTGAGAATCGACTTCGGCGATTCTCCTCGCAGAGTGTCCTTCCGGCGCAATGTCGAACTCGGTTGTTGACCCGGCTGCAACGTGAATTTGCCTCTCGTGGTACGCGATTCGGCGTATTTGTCGCGGCGACGATCGCCGGAATTGGCCGTCCTTATTTCAGCCGGAGATTCGGCGGCGATACGACGCACCCAGTTGCGGAGCAGTTGGAATTGATTGGTGTCTCGCGATCGCGAGAATATTGGACGCCCGCCGCGACCATGATTTTCAAGCGGAACGGTCAACATTCGGCTGCCGTCGGCGTCGCTTCGATCGATGTATTGCAGCGTCGCAGCCAGATTTCGTTGTGTCAGCACACGGCTGCTGCGGCGTCCCAGTCGCACGCGTTCCAACTGAAACGCAGTCCGGCTTCCCACGCTGTGGCAGCCCGCCATCGCGCAACTATTCATCATCAATGGTTGAACCTTGGTGACGAATTCGAGGGCCGCATCTCGAGAAAGACCCGCCAGCGAACTTGTCGGCGGCGACTCAAATCCATCGCCGGTTTGCGACCGCTCTTTTGTGGTCGCTTCCTGTGGGGAACTCTGCGGCTTCAGAATGACTTCCAGCCGACGGAGCATGTTGCGAGCTTCCGTATGGTTCGGGTTGGCCTTGAGGGCCGCCCGCAATTCAATTTTTGTTTCGTCATAGAGTTGTTGCGTAAGACACCAACCTGCCAGCGCAACGTGGGTCTCTGGCGACGGATTGGGAAACGATTCCAGAAATCGGAGGTACGCATCGTGCATGTCCGATGCGCGCAACCGAATCCGATCGAAGGGAACGAGAATACTGCCGCCGGATTCGGTTTTCACTATGAAACCGCCGGCCCCCTGGCTGATGCGACCGGAAATAACGCGGCCGTTCGTCAGCACGAGGACATTGCGGTCATTGGAACCGGCTGCCACCTCGCCTGCGGAAACCACGGTTCCCACAAGAACTACCAGCAGGAAGAACTGAAAATAGCGCCGAATTGTCGCTCCGGCGGCGCATCGAGGGAGTGAGCGCAACACAGGTTTCACCCGAAAGGAACAGCGGAGGGATGTTGAAATGAGGGGGAGAGGCGGGGAGAATAGTCGCGATCGGCAGGCCGGTCAAGGCAGGTTTCCATCCGGCCAATGCGTGCGCGCAATACACAAGTTGTGGACCTCATTGTGCGACGACGAACGCGGAGTCTGTCCCAAAACCTTCTCGTCTTCTTTTCGCAGCGTTTCTTTGCCCTCCTTTGCATCTCCGCGTGAAAAAACCCAACGCAGAGAATGCCCGCAGCGCCCCTGCCGATCCGCACCGTTTTGCGGCTATTGCTGTTTGCCGCGTGTCAGTTCCATAAAGGCCGTTTCCAGGTTGACCTCTTCCTCGCGGAACAGGGTTAACCGATAGCCCGCTTCAAACATCATTTGCGGGAGGAAACTGTAGTCATCAACATTTTGATTCAGCGTCACTTCAATCGTTTCGCCCCGCATCGACACCCGTGCGACGTCGTCGTGCTGTTCCAACAGCGCGGCGGCTTGCTCCGAATTCTCCGTGACGCGAACTTCGAGCATCTGCGATTCGCGGGCTTTCTTCATGACCTCATTGACGTAACCATCAACAATTAGCACGCCTTTTTCGATCATGCCGACCCGCGTGCAGACGTCGGCTAACTCCGGCAGAATGTGACTGGAGACGATCACGGTCTTCTTCAATTCGCCGAGGCGTTTCAAGAGATTGCGGATCTCGATGCGTGCGCGCGGATCGAGACCGCTGGCCGGTTCGTCCAACAGCAGCACCTGCGGTTCGTGTAGCAGCACGCGTGCCAGACCAATTCGTTGCGTCTGCCCGCGAGAAAGTTGGTTCACCATCGCGTCGCGTTTGAACGACATATCGACGAGTTCCAGCTTTTCTTCACAAATCTTACGGCGAGCGGGACCGTCGATGCGATAGGCGGCTGCGAAAAACTCCAGGTATTCGATGACAGACATATCATCGTACACGCCGAAAAAGTCGGGCATGTAACCCACCAACCGCCGGATTTCCTGCGGGTGAGTATAGATCGACTTTCCGCAAACGTAGGCCTCGCCGTAATCGGGATTGAGCAGCGTGGCGAGCATCCGCATTGTGGTCGTTTTGCCCGACCCGTTCGGGCCGATGAATCCGAACACATCGCCTTCTTCCAGTTTCAGATCGATATGATCGACGGCAATCAGATCGCCATAGCGTTTTGTCAGTTGTCGCGTTTCTATCACAGCAAACCCAAATTGTTCTTAGTTGATTCTGTTGCCAATGCCTGGTCAATACGTTTCAGCCGTCGTGGGAGCAAGGGGGCATTGTCTGTTTGGATGACTCAAACCCTTACTTGCGCTGCAGGCTGGTTTCTCTCTGATAGGAGTTTTTTCGCAGTGCTCTACTTTTTCGATTGTCTGACGGGAAGCACGATTCGCACGAAGGTTGAACGCCTTGTCGATGTCAGCGGTTTGTCGTTCCATTTGAGATCAGCGACCGGAGTATCAACTCGAGCAAACAGAATGGCCCGATCCAATTCCAACAAGCCGGTGTAATCAAAATGTCTGAGGCTATCGCTGTTGAGTTGTGTATACTTCTCGCCACCGGCGCGGCGATAAAACGTAATCATCCGCAGAATTCCAGCCGGTTCGCGGCTGAACGGGTCGTACGTTGATTGGGCGAGCCGGTATTCGGCTGTCTTCCTGTTGCTCGCGTCGGAACCCTTGACCGCCTTCAATCGCGTTTGCGTCAAGTAACCAAGCAGTTCCTGCTGATGAACGGAGGGGCCATCGGGCGACCAGGCGGTGTTCGGTTCGATGATCGCTGCCTCGCCGGTGCGCGGATTGACTTTTGAAAAGTAGACTCCCGGGCCATATGCCAACATCCATTCGCGCAGTGGTCCGCCCAGATGATGTGTTAGCGTTCCCGATAGCAGCCCGAAGCCCCGGCTGGTCAAATCACTTTCGACCAGACCTTCACTGCGGTGTGTTCGCGAGGCGGTCAGGCTTGCCGTCGACCACATTGCCGTCGGCAGATCGTCGATCCCCGCACCCCCTGCGGTGTAGCGATACGAGGGCCGGCCGAACTCGATGCCGCCGGATCGATACATGCCCCCAAAACCGGTCTCCGGCACTCCAGCCCAACTGAGACGAAACGGGCCGTTTTCCCGCGCGACGTCAGTGTTGGCAGCGGTCGTTTCATCCGGCTGAAGATTGTTGTCTTCCGCTTGAAGCGAGCGTGGCAAGACGGCCACCTGATTTCGCACGGTACTGGGTGTGTACACGGTCAACCAACTTTGTGAACGTACAAACTGTGGACCATTGGGGGCCGCGTCGATATCGACAAGATCGATCTGGTTTAGACGAACGTCCTGGCTGTTTGTTGAATGCGCCGTCCATATGGCCAACGCTGCCGCTACGCAGACCAATATTGGAAATGACACCCAGGTCATTCGTGGATTGCGAAACACGCGGTGCACGAGGAAATAATCGGCCGGGCCGATCAGCATCAAGTAGACGATCAGTAACGTCATCACCGTCCAGGTGGAGATCCGATCCAAACCGGGGAAGTCTTCCGATGCCGACTGCAACTGCGTTGCCAAATCGGAGACGCCGGTTTGCGACAGCCGTTGTCCCCGGTTGCTGCCCTGATCGGACGCTGGCGGAAATTCGTCGAATACAAGCCTCTGCAACACATCGGACAATGGTTTCCAGTCGGACAGCGGTGGCACGTCGAGATCGACGCCCAAGAAAGTAATCCGTCCGAATCCACAAGCGGATCGCACCACCAACGGTTCCCGCTCTTCCGTCACCAACACATGGCCGGCGAATGTCGGCGTATCGGATTCGTTGTCTCCAATATCGATTCGCGCCGCGGTCACCGGTTGACCCCGCCGGACGGTAATCGGCGTCGTCCCTCTGTCGAAGCTCTCCAATCCTCTGAGTTTCCGTAATTCTCTGGTCCCCAGCAGCGGAATGAACTCACTCACCCATTGGTATATCGATCCATTCTGAAAGGCGGTCGTATCGCGCCCAACCGCCAGAGTCAGGCGGCCGCCGGAATATACCCAATCACGAATCGCATCACTTTGCGGGCGCGTAATTGCCGGGCTGCCGTTGATGATGAGAATATCCAAACCTTCATAGGCTGAATACTCGGTCGGCAGATCGGCTGCGTCGTCTAAATTGACGATCTGCACGGGCCGTTCCAGTTTCTGGAGGTCGGAAAGGCCCGCCGGTTGTCCCAGCACACCCACGAGAACGACCGACTGTTTCAGCGCAGGCCGCAGCGCGGCTATGTCATCGTCGCCCGTTCTCAGTAGCCGTTCGACTTCGTTGCCGTCACTGCCGACACGCACGCGCAGACTGCCATCCAACCGTCCCGTTCGGAAAACCGTCTTCAATGTTTGCAAACCCGCGTTGGCAAATTTCGTTGCGGGTCCCGGAAACTGTGTCGGGTTTCCGTGCGGATCGGGGACTTCGATCGACCAATGCACCGTGCAGGGACGCTTGACTTTTATTTCGACAGAAATCGACGTCCACCGTCCGACCTTGAAACTTCCACCAAACCCGACGCGGATCTGCTCGATACTCAATTCCGACGACGATTGCCTGGGAGTTTCAACGGCGAGTGCTGGCGTCGCCATGCCCGACATCACCGAAATGGCGGTCAACACCAACATCGAGCGATGGCAGCTGAAAAAATGACGGCAGGCGAAATGATGCACGAGGGATTCGATTCCAAACTCTTCTCCCTCTCCCTGAGGAAGAGGGACGTTTCTTGCGGTTTCAACGCTCGCTCAGCCTTCGCCACCAAAGCGAGCGGGACCAGCGATCTGTTGAGGCTAAGGTTCAGCCATGAACGAACTCGACAGCGATCTCAACCCTTAATAATACGCAACTTGGCCACCATCTGTGAGCGTTCCAGTAATGTTTTTCGGAATTGGCCGCCGAGGGGCCTCAATCCGGAAGCAATTCGATCAAAAACTCTGCAAAGCGTTGTAGTGTATCGACGGAAATTGTGTGCATGCCATCGAAAGGCAAGAACTCCACCGAAAGGCCGCCTTCGATCAGCAGATCTCGCAGCCATTCGGCCGCGACGAACGGCAACAGTGGATCTTGTCGGCCGTGGCTTTGCAAAACGGGAAGTGGTCCCCGCTGAGAGGCCAGATCCCGCCATCTGTCTTCACACAACAGGGTACCGGAAAGAACGCATAACCCCGCCAGTCGCTGTGGAAAACTCAGCGCAACGTCGGTGGCCAACATCGAACCCTGTGAGAAACCTCCCAGGACGACCTGCGCGGCATCAATTCCATCGGTCTCGCAGACGTCGCTCACGAAGGCGGTCAGCAGGTTTCGCGCCGAGTCCAGCCCGTCGGGCGTTTCGGTTCGGAGATGTCTCATGTCGCCGTTTTCAACCGCCGCCGCCATACGTTCGATATTTAACGGCCACCAGGCCCGCCCGCCATACATCCCCAAATCATCGAGCGAAAGCGGTGCCTCTGGAAAATAGAACCGCACTGATGCTGCCAGTTGAGGGGCGGAATGAAGGAGTTCCGGCCCCAAGGCGACCAGATCCGTCCCCGGCGCACCAAATCCATGGCAGAGAACAACGGCTAAAGAAGGGCGCACGCCGGGAGCCAGCGTATCGACGACATGACACTTCAGGCCACCCAGTTCCGTTGTTTCGACATTCATCGCTGCATTTTCCTCGTCTTGTGATGTCCGTGCCAATGTGCTCAGGCACGCGGCGCAGATTCTCTGCCTCACGCTTGTTGTAGGGCATCATTTTGGGGCCGAGAACCGCTTTTCGCAATTGCCAGCGGTCAGCCACGAGAAAATCGGATGGTTTGATCAAGGCCATGACTCGGCATGTGTCGTCAATAAGACAGCATCCAGACAGTGTGTAAATCAAATGTGCGACAAAACGGTTGTTCCGCAAGAAACATCTCTGGAAGAATGGAGACAACGTAAAGTTCATCACATATAGATGTTATGGAACACTTTAGGCGATTATTGTAACTTTGGCATAGTCATTGCGTTTCTTGATAACCAGTTCGCGGACAGAACTGAGGAAGGGGCCAGACGAGCGACGTCTGCAACTGATTCCGCCAGCACAACCATGACAAGGACCAAGCCATGAACAAGCTCAGCTCAACAACCATCGCCGCACTGACGATAACCGCCGGACTGTTCGCGGGCGATGCTCGCGCGGATCACAACGAGACCATCGACGAGCTCGCTGTCAGCTTGATGCGGCAGACCGCCGCCGCCACTCGCGAGGTCCGGTTTGGCTTTCGGCGTTCTCCACAATTCAAGCACCTGTACCAGGACGTTTACGACATGTACTGCGCGGCCAAACACGTGCACGACGTCTCACACAATTCCCCTAACCGCCAGCACTTGTTGAACGACGTGCAGGAACTGGACGAGCTGATTCACCACACGCAGGAATTGATCGAAGAAATGTCGGGACGTGGAAACGGTCACGCGACGCATGGACATCGCGGCTACGGTGTACCCAACCAGTACCACCTGCGACGATTGAACAGTTTGATGTACGGCATTGTCGAAACTGTACATGAACTGCAGGACGTGGTGGGTTACAGCCAATCGAACGGACCCGTTCTGAATGGTCCGCCGGTGGTTGTTCCGCCCGTCGCGCCTCCTGCACCTGTTGTTTTTCCGCGTTCACCCGTCGGACGACGAAGTGGGTTTGAGATTCGCCGCAGTGGCCGATCGGGTCGCCTTTCGTTCTCACTGCGAATCCGCTAACCGTCGCACGGCCAATATTGGCCCACTGCGACGAAACGATAGCTGCTCGCCAAGAGCAACGACTCCCCGGGGTGTTCTCATCCCTCCGGGGAGTCGTTTTATTTTTCGTCTTCATGGGCGTCGTCGGGCGGCGCGATCATCTTTGTGGCGTCGATCAGTATTCCACACAGGCCGGCAAAAATGAACGCCCCCATACAGACCAGAAACATGTTGTTCCAGTCGTTGATGCTTGGAGTCTCGCCCAGAAAATAATTGTAAATCCGTGGCGAACAGGCGGCACCCAAATTGCCCCACATGTTTCCCCAGCCCAGGACAGAGCCGACGTATCGCCCTCCCACATCCTGCTTGAACGCCCAACCGGCGGGAGTTCCCATGTCGGTGGACATCGCAACCAGCGAAAAGGCAAACACAAATGCCCACGGAGAATTGAAGACGGAACCGGTCGGGCTGTGGGCGAAGCAAAGGCAAATCACATAGGCCCCCGCCGCGGTGAACCGTGTGAACATCATCGGGCCGCGACGTCCCCACTTGACCCCCAGCCGTGCTGTCAGCACATCGGTCAGCTTTCCTCCAATCAGCATGCCGACAAAGCCGACGCCAAGCGGAATCGACGACATCAGTCCCCGCTGCAGCAGTGGCACATGATGCACGTCGTCCAGATATCGCGGCAGCCACGTCACCAGAAAAATCCAGCCGACGTTGGTTCCCACTTGCATGAAGCAGTCGGCCCACATGCTCACACTCTTCAGCAGCGCCATTATGGGCACTGTCCCCGGCTTGCCGTGTGGGCTTGGTGCACCGGCGGGACGGCCTGACGAAATCAAGCGGCGTTCTGCATCGTTGGCCCAAGGGTGCGCCTCGGGCCGGTTGCGGACGCAGATCCAGAAAAATCCGGCCACCAGCAAGCCGGCTGCACCATACACGTACATCACCGGCTTCCAACCCTTGACGTACAACTTGCCGATCTCACGGCGAAACGAAGCTTCCAGCAGGAATCGATTCAGTCGCCGCTGTTCCTGGATATCCAGAGTCTCACCGGCTTCGCCCTTTTCGATATAGTTGCGCGTCTCTTTTTCAAGCTTGATATTTTCATAGGCCTGCTTGTCATACAGGTCTGGTTCGCTCAGCAAACCATTCATTGCTGCGAGTATTTGCTCTTTATCGCCGGCGCTGAGTTTCATCTCTTCGAGCGAATCGGCCGCCACTTGTGCGGCTTTCCGGGCATCGTCTGTCGGATTCGATTTGGCGGCCTTCTTGAGGGCAAGCAACTCCGTGTCGCGCTTTCGGAACTCAATCGCGGCAGCGGTGAGTGTTGGGCGCACATCGTCCGGCAGCAACGACCAGACGTGATCGCCGACTTCATTCGGGACCGTTAGCCCCTTGACCGGATCTGTAGTCGGATCGGTTGGGGCCAACTTGGCCGCCAGACGGGGACCATGAAGAAGTTCCTTCGGCTTCAGTTCGGTGGGAGTGCTGAGCGGCACGAAGAGGAGAATGAGGAACGCCGTCAGTAGCGGTGCAATGAAGCCGCCGACGCGGCCGCCGAACGCAACGAGCGCACTGGCCGTTCCGCGATTTGAAAAAGGGACCCATTTACTGACGACACTGGCGCTGGTGGGATAAGCCCCCGCCTGCCCCAATCCGCAAAGTAGCCGGGCTGACAGCAACAGGATGAAACTTGGGGCTGCGCCAATCAGCGCGGTGAACAACGACCACGACAAAATGTAGACGACCAGCATGATCCGCGAACCGTAACGGTCACTCAACCAACCGGATGGAACCTGGGCCAGCGCGTACGACCAGAAAAACGCACTCAGAAAATCGGCAATCTGCGACTGCGTCAGTTCAAGGTCTTCGCGGATAAACTCGGCCGCAAACGAGACGCAAAAGCGATCGAGATACAGCAGCATCGCCATCGCCATCGTCGCCAGCACGACAAAATGTCGCACATGTGTGGCACCGCGGTGCGGGGACTCTTGGGCCGTGTCGAAATCGTTGTCGATCATCCGGCAAATTGCTCCCGATGCGTGCAGCCTCGCGGCGGGTGAGAAAGGTCGTCGCTGCACGGTAAACGGGCGCCCGGCGGCAGTCAAGCCGATAGAAATTGCGGACCCGGTCCCTTGAATTGCAAATTCGCCTAAGCCCCGCCGCGAGCCGAGGGGCTTGCCCCCTCGGGCGTTGCTCACCTGATCGCGATCACCGTCAACTCGACATGGCAAAAGTGAAACGTGTCGGCGCGGTTGCGTGAATTGAAAATCCAGCGGCGCACAAAAAAAGAAAGCGTCTCGAACATATACATGTTCGACACGCTTTCTAAAAGTGCCATGCAGCAAGTGCGGGCCAACGCCTGCCACCGTGGCGACAATAGGTAATAGCACACACCGTGCCAATTTCTATTGAAAACAAGACAATAGTTGTAAGATGTTTGTTATCAGTTACTTGTGGTGAGTTGTGAAATTTCGGGGGAGATCGACGGCGGTCAAAAATGGTGGCATAATGCAACACGTGTTGCATTATGGTGTGTATCATTTTGCGCATTGCGATGGTTCTGATCCGCTTGATACTTCATCCTACAAGCTTGAATCACCCTCGATCATGAAAAAACCGTGCCATGGACCGCTGATCGTCCGTCTGCTTTCCGGTGCCGAACTTGTCTTCCTGCATGTGGCTGAGATACTGTGATGCGTGGAGCGGCAACTCGAAGGTCGGCATGAAATTGTCGCCAGAAGCTGAATCACACCGAGTTTCCTCAACGGCCGCCTTGACGAAGCCACACTGTCTGCAAAGGCCAGTTCGAATGGACGACAAGCAAAACGTGCCGGCTGATCCAAGGTCAGCCGCACCTGTTACGGTGCCACGATTCGTTGCCGCGAAACGGCAGAAGCGTCGGCTGGCGGTGTTGACGGCGTACGATTACACGTGGGCCGGCATTGTGGATGCGGCTGGAGTCGATGCCATTCTGGTCGGCGACACACTGGGCATGGTGGTGCAGGGACACGACACGACGCTACCGGTGACTCTCGACCAGATGATCTATCACGCCGAGATGGTCACGCGCGCGGTGAAACGTGCGTTGGTCATCGTCGATATGCCGTTCATGACGTATCAGGTCAGCCCCGAAACAGCGATTGCCAACGCCGGCCGGATCCTGAAAGAGACCGGCGCAGCGTGCGTCAAAATTGAAGGGGGAGTCAATCAGGCAGAGACAATTCGCGCGATGACCGCTGCCGACATTCCCGTGATGGCGCACGTCGGCTTGAAACCGCAGTCGGTACGAATGTTGGGCGGCATGGGAAAAATTCAGCGCGACGAACAGCAATTGTTCGCCGACGCCCGCGCAGCACAGGATGCCGGCGCGTTCGGCATCGTATTGGAACTGATTCCGCGACAGCTCGCCACCGCGATCACGGCGGAACTTGAGATTCCAACTATCGGCATCGGTGCCGGCCCCGATTGTGACGGGCAGGTGCTCGTGCTGAATGACATGCTCGGTTTGACTGACGGTTTTCAGCCGAAATTCCTTAAACGATATGCGGAATTACACGGCGAAGCGGTGCGGGCGGCAGCTCAATACGTAACGGAAGTTCGTGAAGGAACGTTTCCCGACGACGCGCACAGTCACGAGTAAAAATGGCGAGCGTTTGAGCGAATACCTCACAAAAAACGCAAAAATAGGAGCCTGAAGCGCAAGCAAAGGGGGCTTTCTGGCATCACCTTGGAATCATCCTTCGCTTGCGCTTCAGGCTCCTGTGACCAACCGCGTCACAAACAAGTGACGTCGCGTGACCGTTCGTCTTCAATGAGCCGTCCGCTGTGAAGTTGACCGTCCATGGCCGACTCGCGCCACGGGCCGGGTGCGTCGTACAAATTCGGATCAAGCTTCATGTCGGTGATGAGCACGCCCGCTTGATGCCGTTTGAGTTGGCCGGTGATCGCCCCGTCAGGACGGACAGCAAAGCTGGCCCAACGTGACGGCCGTGTGGTGCTGTTGTTCGCGCTAACCCAGAAGTGATTCTCCGCCGCGCGGCACGACATCGTCGCCGGCACAATCGTCCGCCAGATGTCATACGTTGTGTCTTTGACAACCGTCGTTCGCGCGTTGTGAAACGACTGAAAGAGAACCTCGACTCCCTGCCGCTTGTATTCGCGATAGAGTTCCGGAAAACGGTAGTCGTAACAAATGAGAACGCCGCAGGTGATTCCGCGCACGCGAAACGTGACGAAGTTGTTTCCCGGCGAATAATGTTTCAAATCGAACGTCGGCCGTTTGCCCCCCAATCCGGTGCAAAACCGTTTGTCGTAACGATTGACGATGCGGCCGCGCGCGTCGATGACGTAAATGCAATTGTGCGGTTTGTTGCCGTCGGTCAGTCGATGCGTCGATCCCAACAGCACCCAAATTTTGTGTTGTTTCGCAGCCGACTGGATCTCTTCGGTCGCTGCGGTCAAGGCGTCCCAATTGAGCGCGGCAATATTGGGGATATCGACGCCCGCGTAACCCGAGAGAGCGCATTCAGAAAAATGAACAACATCGGCTTTCTGCTCGGCTGCCTGACGAATCTGCCGCAAGAGCTGCCGACGATTATGAGCAATGTCAGGCTCAACGGAAAACTGGCAAGTCGCAACGCGAATCGATTTCATGATTGGAATCCGGGTAGTGGGTCGTGGTAAGAGAAGGAAGTGGTCTTTGTGGTTTTAGTAGTTCCTCATCCTTCATCATTTACAATTCATCGTTTCCTCCCACATCGCTCTTGCGTGGCAGTGTGCGTGCAATGAGCCAGTCGGGCAGCCAACGCAGCAGCTTAATCAGCGGGGCCATCTGCCAGGGAAAATTGTAAACCTTCTTACGGCGATGCAAGGCGCGCACAATCTTTCGAGCGGCCGCGTCCGGTTCCTGCAACCAGGGCATACGGAAACTGTTTGCGTCGGTCATGTCGGTTCGCATGAAACCGGGGCAGATTGTTGTCACCGAAACACCGTATTCCCGGAGTTGAATCCGCAGCCCCTCCAGCAGCGTATTTACGGCCGATTTGCTTGCACAGTAACCGGCGGAGCCGGGCATGCCTTTGTAGGCGCCGGCGCTGGAAACAGCCGCAATGTGCCCCCGGCGTTGCTCGATCATCTGCGGCAACACGGCGGCAATTGAGTACAGCACACCCAGCAGATTCACGCGGATCATCTGCTCGATGTCGTCAACTGTGAAGGGGTCAAGAAAATCCGGCTTGCCCACGCCGGCATTGGCAAGCAGTAGATCGACGGCTCCCAGTTCGCCACGAATTGAATCAAAGGCCGCCAACAACATCGCCTTGTCCGACACGTCGGCAACTGCTATCGCGGTACGTCCTCCGGCATGGCGAATTTCATCGGCCAGCGTCACCAACCGGTCTTCCCGCCGCGCGATCAGACCGACGCTCCAGCCTTGCCGACTCAATTCACGGGCCAGTTCTGCACCAAGACCGCTCGACGCGCCGGTGACAACGGCAACTTTTCCCGGAGGTTGATTCTCATGCAGGGCCATCGTTCTCTCGCGTTTCTGCTCGGCACATCAATTCCAAGAGAGAATGCCCCGCCGCGGGTTGGCACTCACATCGGGTTCAATGTTATCGTGTGGCCTGTTGATTCGCGATCAATCGTGGCACCCATCACAGAAACCCAGTTTTTTCAAAAAACCGGGTTTCTCGCACCGAGACAAACATGAATAACACATCACAATCAGTTCTGAGCAATTCATTCCCTGCCCAGCCCGAGCCGACCGCGCGGATTGAGACGCAGCATCGGCGAATTTTGACGGAGTTGCCGGCGCCGGCAACGGTGAAACGGCTGGCCGATGCGGCACGCGTTTTTCCGCGTGTCAACTGTTACCAGCCGCCCATCATCTGGGATCGAGCCGAGGGATATCAGGTATTCGACGAAACGGGTAACTGTTGGATCGACTTCAGTTCGACCGCCGTCATGACGAACACCGGCCACGGCCATCCGGAAATTCGCGCGGCGCTGCGTCGTCATGTGGACGACGGACTGCTGGCACAGTTCAGTTTTGCCTCGGACATCCGTGTGCAACTGGCCGAAAAACTGCTTGCGGTGGCTCCACCCGGTTGCGAAAAAGTCTATTTCTGGACGGTCGGTTCCGAAGCGATTGAATGCGCATTTCGGCTCGTTCGTGAGTGGGGCCTGCGCAGCGACCCGGTCAAACGCCACGTACTGACGTTCGTCGGCGACTATCACGGCTGGACGCTCGGTGCGCATCAGTTATCGGGAACCGATGCACAGAAGCCGTGGCTGCCGAATGCCGATGACGGTATCCACCATCTCCCGTTTCCTCGGCTGACGGCCCAAACGGCGAACAATACCGACGCCGACTGGCGAAACTGCTTCGACAAGCAGATTCAACAGTTGGCTGATGACGGCGTTTCCTCAACAGAAATTGCCGCCGTCTTCATTGAAACGTTTCAGGGATGGGGGGCGCTGCCACTGCCGGTGGCTTTCGTGCAGCGAATGCGTGAATGGGCCGACGAACAGGGCGTATTGCTTGTCTTCGACGAAGTGCAAACCGGTTTCGGCCGCACGGGCAAATGGTTCGCCCACGAGCATTACGGGGTGCGTGCCGATTTGATTTGTGTCGGCAAGGGAGTCACATCAACGTTGCCGTTGGCGGCCGTGCTTGGTCCCGCCGAGATACTCGACGTGCTCACGCCGGCCGAGATCACAACAACACACGCGGCCCATCCGCTCTCGTGCGCGGCGGCGCTGGCAAATCTGAATATCCTCGAAGAGGAACAGTTAATCTCAGAAGCGGCCCGTAAGGGAAAGATCGCGCGTGAGGAACTCGAAGCACTGCGATCGCGCTTTCCGCAGCACATTTCCGAAATCAGTGGAACCGGCTTGCTGTTCGCCATCCATGTGGCCGATCCGCAGACTGGGGAACCAAGTGTCGAACTGGCCCGCGAATGGACGTGGGCCGCGGTGAAGCATGGCGTGATGTTGTTCCAGGTGAACCGCTCCACACTCAAAGTCGTCCCGCCGTTGGTCATTCCCGATGAAGCGCTCGTGGAAGGCATTCGCGCGATGGGCGATGCGCTGGAATCGATCACTCGATCCCACGGGGCGTAGCCCGTGGGCTTTTGAGCCGCGACACGATGACCGTTCTCGTTTTGCGATGAATACCGTAAATCATGCCGGCGTCACTGCGGTCCCAGGCAATCCCCTGTCCCGCTGCTTTGATGGGGACGACATCGACCAGTTGCAGCGTTGATCCTTTTTTCGGAATTCGCAGCGCGTACAATTCCGCGCGGTCGTGACCGGTCACGTACAACAGTTCGTCCGGTCCCCACGATCCGCCGGAGTTGCTGAACGGCAGAAACCGGTCGATAACGGCTGCCGGAAAGGTCCATGTCGCCTGAGTTTTCCAGCGGTCGTTCAACTTGACCAGCCGGGTGCGTTGAACCGTCTTTTTGTCGCCATAGAAAGCAAACGCAATCCACCAGTGGCCATCGTGCCGGTCGATCCACGTCATCGCTCCTTCTGTGTCGTTGAATTCGCGGCGACCGGTGTGCTTGAGTGTCTTGGCATTCCACATTTCCACCGAGTTTTTCGTGGGGACGGCGGGCCAGTTGGAATGGGCACAGTACAACGTACCTTCATGAACCGTGCCGCTATTCATGTGCTTCAACGGTGAGCCGGCCGGAGCCTGCCAACCATCGACGCGTTTGCCGGTCAACTTGTCGTACTTGCCGACGGCCCGATTCGTGATCGCAAAGAAATGCGTTTTATCGACGGCGACTGCCTGATGTGCTTCGGCGGCCGAAAACCGCCGGAGTTCTCGACAAACACGTTCGTCCCCGTCCTCCGCGGCGGCTTCATTCTGTGGGGAAATGGCGGCCAGAATTCCAGCGACGATTACCAGCAGCGGCGGACCAATGCGACGACCTCGGCGGGCGGTGTTTGTCATGGTTGAAGTGATCTCCTGTTTTGGTATGCCAATCAATTCATCATGACAGATGATGCGGGGCGCGTGTTGAATCGTTATTGCGGCATCGTCATTTCGGGGAAATCGGCAGGCATATGGTTCTGCGCCTGCTGGATGCAGTGTTCGAGCGTGGCGGTGAGCGTTTCCACTTCGGCGGGCGACTGTGCCGACACCTCGTTCGTTTCCCAGATGTCATCCGGTTTGACGAATAGTTGTGGTGCGATTTCAGAGGGTTTGTCGTCGGCCCGATCTTGAATCAGGTAGCGCTGCGGCGTGCGGATACCGCAGCTGCTTGTGCCGTCTCCCAGGCAAATGTATTCGCGTTCCCGGTTTTCGGTCAACGTCGTCGATGAAAGCAGACTTTGCCCTTCGCAGGGAAGTTCGCTGGCATCGACCTGAAACCAATCGAGCAACGTCGGCACCAAATCGACCGTTTGCACGAGTTGCTGTCGGCGTGTTCCCGGTTCCACGCCAGGGTGCTGCACGAACAACGGCGTGTGAATGATCTCTTCGGGCAGTGACACGGCCGGCAGTGACATCATCGCTCGCTCGCCGGCGGGAATGCCCTCTCTGGCGGTCACTATGAACAAGATCGCATCTTCACCGGCCCGTTCGCTGATCGCCGACAGCAATCGGCCGAGAGAGCGGTCCAACAGTTCCACGTATCCTGCCAGAACCGCGCGCGCGACTTGCCATTCTTCGATGGAAAGGTTCGCAGCGCCACTTTCGTCCAACGCAGCGCCAACAAGCGCCTCGACGAAATCGTCAAACGACTCGTCGGGTAATTCTTCAATGACGATTTCTGTCGCGTCCGTTTCCGGCTCGGCGATGCTGTCGTTTGATTCGGAGTCGGATGACTTCTCGCTGGATGACTCTGCCGGAATGTCCGACGGTGATTGCTCATCGTCTGCATCGGCCTCCGCCGCGAAGCTGCGAGACATCGCGGCGCGTGCAAACGCTCGTGGCGGAAGCCACTCTGGCGGAACGCCCTTTGAGTGCAGCCACAACAGTTGGTCTGAAGTGCCGTTGCACCACTCATCGTTGAGCGTGATCTCCGCTTGCGAAACGAGTTGTGCGAAGGGGGTGGCCTCGAGGGAAACCGCGAGTCCGTCTTGCCCTGCAACACGAACGGCGGTTCCACAATTTGCAGAGGGAGTGTGAGAATCGTGTTCGGAAATCAGAGTCGTATCAACGCCGGCTCGGTTGAGGACATCGCCGACATTGGGCATGGCCAGTTGACGGTCGGCGGGGCGCGGAAAGTGATAGCAGCCGGTTGTCCACGCGTGCGCCGGCGCGGCGGGATCGATGTTTTCGGCGTAATGTTGGTCGTAAACAACCGACTTGGACGCCAGCTGATCGAAATGAGGCGTCTTGACTAACGAGTGGCCGTAACATCCCAGGAAACTGATGGGCAATCGGTCGAACGTCAGAATGACTGCCTTCATCGCACCCGTCAATTAATTCGATGCTACGGATTTTTTGCCAGATCGATTGGCGTCGAGACCGCCTGCTCCACTTCATTGAGCAGTTGATCGAGCCGAAACGGCTTGTACAGAACCGCCTTCAAGCCTTCCTGCCGCGCCTTGACGATGGAATGCGTCGGGTCGTAGCCGAAACCGGTCATCAGGATGACCGGCAGGTGCACGTGCATCTGCCGAATCTCATGAAAACATTCGTAACCGGTCATGTCCGTTAAACGGATGTCGGCGATGACCACGTTGTAATGAAAACTGCGGACCATCAGAAACGCTTCTTCGCCGTTGTGCGCCGTCTCGACATCGCAGCCGTATCGACCCAGCAACTCGTGAGCGGCGCCCCGCACCGAGTCGTCGCTATCGACAACCAGAATTCGCTTTTCACACAGTTTGGGACGCTCGGGACGCGACGGCAGGGAATGCGCAATGTCGGGCGTCATCGAACGGCCGACAGTTTGAATCAACTGCTTGATGTCGCGCGTATGTTTCAAGACGCGTTGCAGCCGATCACAGACATCCGGCTCGTGACCGATGTAGCGTTCGAGAACCCAGGCGGCGTCGTTGATAATCTCATCGACCGGTTGAGCGACTTTGCGGAGAATTAACTTGGTGTTCTCTGTGGCGGTCGTCACCTTTTCGGCGACCAGCAATTCCAGCGTATTCAGCGCAACGGCCACTTCGCGGCTGAAGAGTTCCAGGAACTGCAAATCGTTTTCGTTGAACGCGCCGGGGTGTTTGCTTTCGACGTTGAACGTTCCCAGAATTTCGTCGTGCAGCACCAGCGGAACCGTCAGCGAACTGCGGGCGCCGGGCGCACCGGGCAAATACAGAGGATCGTTTTCCGTGTCTTCACACAGGTAGCTCTTGCCGGTGTTCGCGACGAAACCGGTCACGCCATTGTCGCGGGCGTCGGCGAAGAGGTCGCGGTCAGCGGCGACGGGTTGCATGCCAACCGCTAACAATGGCTCCAACCGTTTCGATTGACGATCGAGCAACCGGATTTCGACGGTTTCAAACTTGAGCAGATCCTGAGTGTAGTGCAGGATTTTTGATTTGAGCAGTTCAATCCGCTCGCTGACCGACATGTCGAGGATTTCTTCGGCCGAAAGGTCGCCCAGTTCCAAACCGGCCTGATAGATGGCGTTCAGCTTCTGGCGCTGCAGCACTTCTGCCGAAACGTCGCGGACAACCACCACCAGAAATAGCGGCGAATCTCCATCCTCGTCAAAAACGGGTCGAGTATGCACCTCGAAGTACGATTGATCGCCGACGCGCAGAGAACTCCGGGCCGGTTCGCCGGAACCCAATGCCGTATGGAACGGGCAGAAGTCGGGACCCAGAATCTCCGGGGTGCCGAACGCATCGTAAAAACTGCAGCCGATGGCCGATTCGCTGCGGCCTGTGAGTTCTAACAAACGCTCGTTCGACCACAGGATTCTCAAATGGGGGTCCAGCAACACGATGCCATCGGGAACCAATTCGAGAATGCCGCCCGATTCAATCAGACTACTTTCTCGGGAAACCGCGTTCCCCAGCAGCAACACGCCGTCGAACTTTTCCTGCCGCAGTTTCTCCAAGGCATCTGGCAGGTTCTCAACACGGACCACTTCATTCTGCTCGCTCAACTCCTCAATGACTTGAGTCGCCGGTTCGTCACCGCGTCCGAATACGAGTAGCCGGGAATGTTCTGGCACGGGAAGTTTCGCTCCGCTGAGTGCGGGATTGATGCTCAAAGTGGTCGTGTTTCTTTCGGCAATGCGTCAAATAAGCCGGACATCCAGAAGGGGCAGCAGTAAGGTCTTTCGTCGCAGTCGGTTGGTTTCAACAATTCCAAGGAATTATATGCAGGCCATAAACGGGCGACAACCCAGCCCCAAGCTGCGCAGTCGACTAACGACTTTCTCTCAACCGCTCGATTTCCGGTGATCCAATACTCTCAATCGCAGTGGGATTGTCTCCAACAGGTTCAAACAACCCCTCGCGATACCTCTGCCGATAAACTCTTTCTAACCGTTTCATTCAGTCATCGACGCACACGCCGCAAGAGATTGACGTCCTTAACTGAATTCTGTGAGTTTTGCTAACTTCGGTGGAAGATGTACGGCTTTGCCCGTTTGTTCGGCCACGATTGGAATAGCTGCCCCATTCTGCCCACACGAATGCCACTGTAACTTTCGCACATCTGATGGACGGTCAGATGCCGGAGCGAATGAAAATCTCGTCTCCGTCCTGTACGACGTACTCTTTTCCCTCGACGTGCTGCAACCCGGCGGCTTTCAGTTCGCGTTCCGATCCGAGACGCAATAAGTCGTCCGCCGACCAGATTTCGGCACGCACGAAACCACGCGCCAGATCGCTATGAATTGTGTCCGCGGCATCCAAAACCGTTTCCCCTCGGTTCAACAGCCAGGCGTGAACTTCTTTCTCGGCACACGTATAGAATGTGATTTGGTCGGTCACTTCAAAGATTTTGCGCAGCAGCAATCTTCGCGAGGGTTCGGCGAGACCCATTTCTGCCCCGAATTCAGCCTGCTCTTCTTCCGGCAGGGCCAGCACTTCCAACTCCAGGCCGGCGGGTGCAGCGATGACAGCGTGACCGGCCGCCTCGATGTCGGCCAGCGCTGCCGCATCGATATCGGAGTCGGCCGTATTCAACACGATCAGACGGCGCTTGCGGGTAAGCAACGCGAATGACGAAGCCGCTTTCACCTGGGCTTCACTGAATTCCATATCGGCCAACTCATCGCCATTTTCCAACCGTTCGGCGATGGGCAAGAGAGCGTCAAGCTCAGCCTGCAACTCGTCGCGGTCGGGGCGCGGTTTGGCGGCATCTTTTTTGAGCCGTTCAACGCGATTACTTACGACTTGCAAGTCGGCGAGGATCAGATCGTCGATGAACGCCGACGCTTCCGCAATCGGATCGCATCCGGCGAATTGTCCAATGACCTGGACGAGTACACTGGCCTCACGGATGATACTTAACCGTTGTCCGTTGCCTGACTTTTCATCACGACTGAGGCCGGGCGTATCGAACAGTTCGATTTTCGTCGGCACAATTTTCTTCGGCTGATAAAGATCCACGAGCCGGTCAAATCGCTCATCGGGAACGGAGGCAACGCCCACCTGACCGCTGTGGGTCTTGGAAGGATCGGGCTTAAGCCCTGTCAGCAACTCGAACAGGGCGCTTTTGCCACCCCCCTGATATCCAACAAGGCCAGCTTTCATGGTACGACGCAATCAACAGAATTAAGGTGAATTGAAACAAAAAAACCGTGGGACAGCATTCCCACGGATCTCAAGAAAACATCTGCCCGAATCCCGTTGGCTCGAAGGCATTTTCGTAATGTTCGATTTCCGGCTGGCGTGAACCTTCCGGCCAAACGATCGTTACGACGTCGAACCGCGCCCGGCGTTCCAGCAAACCGTGACGCTTGAGGTAGACCAACGCCAAGGCTGTCAGCTTCTTCTGCTTGGTTGGCGTGATGGTTTCGACCGGATGGCCTGCGGCGTTGGAACGACGGGTTTTGACTTCGACGAACACAATCGTTTCGCCGTCGCGGGCGATGAGGTCGATTTCACCCAGCCGACCAGAACTCTGACGGGCAAGAATCCGGAATCCACGGCCATGGAGAAACTTGGCGGCCCGCCGTTCGCCTTTGTTACCGAGCAGTCGGTTGAGCAGGCCAGCCATGACAGTCCAATCGCCGCGTTAACGCCGCATAGTCTTTCTGCGGTGCGTTGCGTCTCTGCTATTTTTTCTTCCGCACGACGCGGCGTTCTTTCAGCCGTGTTGCTTTGCCAACGCGGTCGCGGAGATAATAAAGCTTTGCGCGACGGACGACGCCGTGACGCTTCACTTCGATTGAGGCAATCTTGGGGGAATGAACGGGGAAAATCCGTTCGACACCCTCACCGGCGACAATCCGACGCACGGTGAATGTCTCCCGCGTGCCACTGCCCCGGCGGGCGATGACGGTTCCACTGAAGATCTGGACCCGCTCCTTTTCGCCTTCCAGAATCCGCGTGTGGATGTCCACATTGTCGCCGACCTCGAATTCCAGCGGATTCTCTCGCAGGCTCGATGCTTCGACGCTCTTTAGCAACTCATTCATGTGTCCGCTTTCCTGTCCCTGCTGTGGCGTCCCGTTGCCGCCCAAATTTGAGCGTCAGAACTTCGCCGTATTTCACAGCTATCGGAAGGCTTACGCCCCCCGCTCGTCCAATTGTCGTCGTTTTTCGGTGCGCTGCCGGCTTTGTTCGTCTCGCCAGCGTGCAATTTCTTCGTGATTTCCGCTGAGTAAAATGTCGGGGACCGGCATGCCGCGAAATTCTCGCGGGCGGGTGTACTGGGGATATTCCAGCAGACCGGATTCCGAAAATGAGTCGTATTTGCTGCTAGTTTCGTCTCCCAGTACCCCCGGAATTAACCGGATGACTGTGTCGATCACCATCATGGCGGGGACTTCGCCACCGTTGGCAATGAAGTCGCCTGCCGAAATCTCCAGCGGTTTCAGTCCGTCGCGAATCCGCTCGTCAAATCCTTCGTAACGACCGCATAATAACAACAAACGCTTGTGCGTCGATAGTTCGCTTACCAACTTCTGATCCAACCGACGCCCCTGTGGCGTTAGCATGATTAACTGTCCCGGCTCGGGCCCATCGGCCTGCACCGCTTCGACGCAATCGAACACCGGTGGGCAGGAAATTAACATACCCGGACCGCCGCCAAACGGCTTGTCGTCAACCGATTTTCGCTTGTCTTTTGTCCAATCCCGAAAATTCCACAGTCTGACATCGACCAGTCCGCGATCGATCGCCAACTTGAGCAGACTCTGATCGAGATAGCTGTCGAACAACCCCGGGAAGAGTGTCAGCACGTCGAACCGCATTGACCGTTCACGCTCCCCTTCGAGTCGCTGCTAACCGCCTCTTCAGGATTCGCCGCCGTCGGTTGCAGCATCTTCCGCCGGCTTCTCTTCCGTTTCGGCCGTCGCTTCTGCAGCTTCCTCGGTGGTCGCATTGGCATCCTCTGCAGGAGCTTCAGGTTCCGGCTCGGGTGGTGCTTTGGGCGGCGTTAGCGGCGGAGGCGCAGATGCCTCACCCCACTTGTTCGCCTTGACCTTCTTGATCAGCACGGCAACTTTGTCGCTCGGTGTTGCGCCGACCGACATCCAATAGTCGATCCGCTCCATATTTAACGTCACGCGCTGCGACTTGTCGCGAACCATTGGGTCATAATGTCCCAATTCCTCAATGGCACGACCATCGCGCGGCTTGCGCGAATCCATTGCGCAGATGCGAAAGAAGGGGCGATGCTTACGCCCCAATTTCTTCATCCGAATACGAACCGCCACTCGCGTCTCCTTGTTTGTCTCTCGATTTCGTACGCCGTCAATTTCCGGGAAACCGACGATGTTACCAATTGCCCCATTCAGATGCCACCGGCGGGGATGGACCAATCGGTGAGATTTTCGATATTTCAGCGTTTTCGCTTGTTCTTTTTCCGGGCGTTGCGGGCGTTCTTCCGTTCCTTCTTCCGTTTTTCGCGGATCGTGTTGCGATCAACGGGGCCGCGTTTGCTGCGTTCTTTCTTCTTATTCATACTGGCGTTGGGGTCCATTGCGCCCATGTCTTTCAGCTCATTGATCGCTTTCATGCGATCACGCATGCCCATTCCAGCCATTTTCTGCATAATTCCCGACATATTGTCGAAGTCTTTGAGCAGCCGATTGACGTCCGACGGATCGGAACCGCTGCCCTGGGCGATGCGGTTGCGGCGGCTGCGATCGATCTTGTCGGGGTTTTCCCGCTCGTCGAGCGTCATCGAGCTGATAATCGCCTCGATGTGCATCAGATCCTGATCTGGGTTCATGTCGCCCATCTGCTCGGCCATTCCGCCCATACCGGGAATCATTTCCATGATTTCGCCCATCGAGCCGAGCTTCTTGATCTGGGCCATTTGCTTGCGGAAGTCGTCGAGGGTGAACTTCCCTTCCTGCATCTTTTGCTGTTGGGCCAGCATCTCGTCTTCGTCGAGCTTGTCGCGCACCGACTCGACCAGCGAGAGCACGTCGCCCATGCCCAAAATGCGGCCGGCCATCCGGTCGGGATGAAACTCATCCAGCTTGTCGAGTTGTTCGCCGACGCCGATGAACTTGATCGGCACGCCGGTGACGGCCTTCACGCTGAGCGCCGCACCGCCACGCGTATCGCCGTCGAGTTTCGTCAGGATGACGCCGTCGATTTCCAAAGCGTCGTTGAACGCCTTGGCACTATTGACGGCATCCTGACCGGTCATCGCGTCGCAAACCAGCAGTGCCTGGTCGGGCTGCAGTTTGCGGTCGATCAACTCCAACTCGGCCATCAGTTCGTCATCGACGTGCAATCGGCCGGCGGTATCGAGAATGAGGACGTTGACATCGCCCTGCTTCTCCGCTTCTTTGAGGGCATTGCGGCAAACGCGAACGGGCGTGCTTTCGCTGGGCGGTTCGCTGTAAACCGGAACACCGACCTGTTCGCCGATAATCTTCAACTGTTCAATGGCCGCCGGTCGCTGCAAGTCGGCAGCCACCAACATGGGATGCCGCCCCTGCTGCTGCAGCATGGTGGCCAGCTTGCCGCAGGTGGTCGTTTTACCACTTCCCTGCAGTCCACACATCATGAGGACCGTGATGCCCTGACGTTTGAGACCGAGCGAATGATCGACCGGCCCCATCAGCCGAATGAGTTCGTCGTGGACAATGCCGACGATTTGCTCGCTCGGTTTCAGCGACTTGAGAACCTGTTCGCCAACCGCCTGCTCGGTCACGCGATTGACGAAATCGGTGGCGATTTCGTAGTTCACGTCGGCTTCGAGCAGTGCCTGCCGCACCTGCTTCATGCCTTCGCGAATATTCCCTTCGGTCAGCTTGCCACGACCGATCGCACCGAGGGCATCCGAGAGGCTCTTGGTAATACCTTCAAACATATTCGACACATCCTGCAAACAGGCTCAATTTGGGCGAAGCCTGCCAGACAACAGAGAAACACGAGAACACGGATTGGTATTCTATGACCGCAGGAATCCAATAACAACGGGAACGACCCAGCGACAACGAGGAATACCAGCCCGTCGCGCAAGCAAGGGTTTCAGGGGCACAACGCGAGCGAAAACTCTCGCTTGCGCTGCGGACTGGTTTACTTCCGCGAAAACATCGCGTCTCACAACAACTCGTCGACATTTTCCGGCGGGCGACCGAGGATCGCCTTGTTGCCCGCAACCACAATCGGCCGTTCGATCAGAATCGGGTTCTCGATCATCACCTGAATCGCATCGCCCCGCGAAAGTTCCTTGCCCGCCCGCCCCAATTCCTTGTAAACCGCTTCCTTCGTCCGCATCAACTCCCGCGGCTCCAGTCCGAGTTTCTTCAACACACCGTCCAGTTCGTTCGCCATCGGCGGCGTCTTCAAATACTCAATCACCTCCGGCTCAACACCGGCGTCCGCAATTCGCTGCAGCGTCAGGCGACTCTTACTGCAGCGGGGGTTGTGATAGATTTTCATGTCGTAATTTGTTCCAAATTCGCGATATCATAATGCATTTTGTCCCAACGGGGTGGCTGAGGTCGAAGCGAAGTTTTCTGATCGCAGCCCCCAGAACGAGCGCTCGCTGGGGGCTCGAAGACTCGACCCCAGCCACCCGATGCTGCAAATAAAGATGCCAGGCTACACCTCCCAATCCAACGAACGCTCCACCGCGTCTTTCCAACGGCTGTGGAGTTTGTCGGCCTCCGATGTATCCATTGCCGGGGTGAACTCGCGGTCGAGGGCCCAGTTGTTTGTGACGTCGTTTTCGTCTTCCCAGAAACCGACGGCCAACCCGGCCAGATACGCCGCACCGAGTGCGGTGGTTTCCTGCACGACGGGACGTTGGATGTTGACGCCCAACAAGTCGGATTGAAACTGCATCAGCAGGTTGTTGGCCGATGCGCCGCCATCGACTTTGAGCGTTTGCAGTTTTGCGTCGGCGTCTTGTTGCATGGCATCGAGGACGTCGCGGGATTGGAAGGCCATCGAATCGAGTGCCGCCCGTGCGATGTGCGCCCGTGTGGTGCCGCGGGTGATGCCGACCAGCGTGCCGCGCGCTCCCTGATTCCAATAGGGTGCACCCAGTCCGACGAATGCCGGCACCAGCAATGCGCCGCCGGAATCGGGAACCTCGGCGGCCAACTGTTCGATCTCCGGCGCGCTGTCGATAATCTTCAGCCCGTCGCGTAACCACTGCACAACGGCACCGGCGACGAACACCGAACCTTCCAGACAATAGGTGACCTTGCCGTCCTTTCCCCAACCGATGGTGGTGAGTAGGCCGTTGTTGGACGCAACCGGCTTCTCACCCGTGTTGAGCAGCATGAAACACCCGGTGCCGTAGGTGTTCTTCGCCGTTCCCGGTTCAAAGCAGCCCTGGCCGAACGTGGCCGCCTGTTGGTCGCCCGCATCACCGGCAATGGGAATCGATTCGCCGAACAGGTCGGATTCGGTTTCACCGTAGAGTTCGCTCGACGGCCGCACTT
Organism: Planctomycetota bacterium; assembly: GCA_963581435.1. Classification (GTDB taxonomy): domain Bacteria; phylum Planctomycetota; class Planctomycetia; order Planctomycetales; family Planctomycetaceae; genus JABISG01. Next base: position 2,485 of record CAUZOL010000051.1, on the reverse strand, counting down.
CGGGCAACATGCAGCGGGGAACATCGAGCAGCGACAACAGTTCGTCGTCCCACTGCAGCGTGTGAATGTTGAACAGCAGTGTGCGACTGGCATTGCTGTAATCGGTGATGTGACATTTTCCGCCGGTCAGCCGCCAGATGAGAAATGTGTCGACCGTGCCGAACAAGATGTCACCGCGTTCGGCCCGTTCGCGCAGACCGCCGATGGTGTCGAGCAAATGTTTGATCTTGGTTCCGGAGAAATACGCATCGACAACCAACCCCGTCTTTTCGCGAAACGTGTCTTCGGTCCCGTCGGCTTTGAGCCGCTCGCAAATGTCGGCAGTCACGCGGCTTTGCCAAACAATCGCGTTGGCAACCGGCTTGCCGGTCTTGCGATCCCAGAGAATGGTCGTCTCGCGCTGGTTCGTCACGCCGAGAGCTGCGATGTCGGCTGCCGTTGCGCCAGCTTGTTCCATTGCGAGTCGGGCGACGTCGCGCTGCGTTGACCAGATGGCTTCCGGATCGTGCTCCACATGTCCCGGTTGTGGGAAAATCTGCTCGAATTCCTGCTGCGCCGACGCCACCGGGCGGCCATCGTGCCCGAACAAAATCGCGCGGCTGGAGGTTGTGCCTTGATCGAGCGCCAAAACATATTTCGACATGGGATGCCCATTCTGATTCGTGTTGAGAAAGGTGGGATGGTGTGAATCGTATCAGGCCGATGGGAATTCGTCGATTGGTGAGTCGTCCGGTTTGACGGTGTCGGTTTGACGGTGCCGGTTTTCTGCGCAATACTGGGAGACGTGCCACGTCAGCGTTTCCTTCGCAAAAAGGTAGAGAACATGACCAACCGAGGTTCCCTGTGTGCAGTCGTCTGTGGTTTGTTGTGCTGCTTTGCGTTCGGCTCCGCAGCGACGGCGGCGACTCGGCCGAACATCATTCTCATCATGGCCGACGACATGGGCTTCTCCGACATTGGCTGTTACGGCGGAGAGATTCAGACGCCGAACCTTGATCGACTGGCAGCCGGCGGGTTGCAATTCACACAGTTCTACAACACGGGCCGTTGCTGTCCGACGAGGGCAGCGCTGCTGACCGGGCTGTATTCGCATCAGGCGGGCGTCGGCCACATGATGGGCGACGACGAGTTGCCCGGGTATCGCGGTAACCTCAATCGCACGTCGGTCACCATTGCCGAAGCACTGCGGCCAGCCGGCTATTCCACCTACATGGCTGGCAAATGGCACGTTACGAAATCGACCGCTCCTGATGGACCGAAGCACAATTGGCCGCTGCAGCGCGGGTTCGATCGGTTTTACGGAACGATTCACGGCGCGGGCAGCTTCTACGATCCGAATTCGCTGACACGCGACAACACGCAGATTTCTCCCGCCGCCGATTCCGAATACAAACCTGAGACGTACTACTACACCGACGCCATCAGCGATCACGCGGTTCGGTTTATCACCGAGCATGCCAAAAAGAACGGTAAGGCCCAAAAAAACGGTAAGGCAGACAAGAAAAAAGACGACAAGCCGTTCTTCTTGTACGTCGCCTACACCGCCGCCCATTGGCCCATGCACGCGCTGGAAAAGGACATCGCGAAATATCGTGGCAAGTACGATGCCGGTTACTCCGCCATTCGCCGGGCGCGATACACCAAGATGAAAAAACTGGGGCTGCTGGCCGATGGCTGGAAGATGACAGAGACGGTTGGCAATTGGGATGCGGTAAAAAACAGAGATTGGGAAATCCGTTGCATGGAAGTCTATGCGGCGATGGTCGATAACATGGATCAGGGCATCGGCCGGATTGTGGCTTCGCTCGAAGCGCAGAAGCAACTTGATAATACCTTGATTCTGTTCCTGCAGGACAACGGCGGTTGTGCGGAATCACTGGGACGCAGGCCGCGCGGAAACGTGAAGACACGCCCCGCGAAAGCACCGTTCGCCATCATGCCGGCTGGCGAATTGCAACGGGCGATGATCCCGCGGCAAACGCGCGACGGGTTTCCGTTGGTGATGGGACCGGGCGCGATGCCTGGACCGGCCGACACGTACATCGCCTACGGTCAGGCATGGGCCAACGTGTCGAACACGCCGTTCCGTCGCTACAAGCATTGGGTGCACGAAGGCGGCATCTCAACACCGCTCATTGCCCACTGGCCGACGGCGATTACGAAGACAGGCAAGATGACCAATCAGCCGAGTCACCTGATCGACATCATGGCGACGTGTGTCGATGTCGCAGAAGGCGACTACCCCAGGACTGTCGGTGACCGAAGAATCACGCCGCTGGAAGGAGCGAGTTTGAAGCCGCTGTTCGGCGGCGCAAAGTCAATCGATCGCAACCCGATCTTCTGGGAACACGAAGGCAATCGCGCCGTCCGTGAGGGCCGTTGGAAGTTGGTCTCACAGTTCCCCGGCGAGTGGGAACTGTACGACATGCAGGCCGACCGAACCGAGTTGAATAATCTGGCAGCCAAGAAGCCGGAGATGCTAAAG
>CAUZOL010000050.1:0-29028 GCA_963581435.1 Planctomycetota bacterium | reverse complement strand
CCCAGAAGAAGTCGGTAATGCGCATTCAGAGATTCCATCGTCTCGACCTCGGAAATCCCCCATGATCCCGAGATCGATTCCACACGTCAAATCAAGCAGCACCCACTAAAATGCGCGAAGAACCCGGAAAGAAGCCGACAAACTCGCCCGCTTCTTCCAGAACGGCCACTTCCACATCATCCCGCACGGCTGCGACAGCGCGCGTGAATTCCGGATGGAACAGCGGACTGTCGAGGGCCGGATCGGCTTGCTGCAACGCTCTCCACGCTGCGATGTGGTCGCGCGAAAATTCGGTTGCAGGGATTATGTCAATTTTCATGTTGCCGCTCGATCAGAATGCCGCTCTTGAAGCACTCAAACTTAGCTCAACAAATCCCTTTTGTTTCTCTGCGACGTCTTTTCGGATGGAATCGCTATGCGTTCAGGAATTTGACGGTGATTCCCAGTTCCTGAAGTTGCTGTCGGATTTCACACTCGTACAGCGGGTTGGTCAGAATCACCGTGTCAGGACGATAGTCGATGAGGAACTCGGGCGGCACAATTTTCTGTGCCGTACCGGGGATGTGCTTTTGCTGTCGATCGGGATTGATATCGACCACGTAGGAAATGACATCCGCCGTCGGCAGGGAATTCAGAAAGCTGATTCCTTTGCCGCCGGAACCCCAGACAACGACGCGCTCGTCTCTGGCTCGAAACTCAGCGAGTCGATGATTCCATTCTTCCAGCTTCTGCTGGTGAACCGCTGCGAAACACGCAACTTCGGATGGAATCGCCGTGTCGGCGGCCTCCGTTACCACGGTTGGTTCGAGGTCGGCCGGAACCGCTTCCACGTACAGGTACTGTCCGTTGCCGTAGCACGAGTCGGCGTCGAGTACGCGAAAGCCACATCGCTCGAACAACGATCGGAACGATTTCAGGCTGAAGTAGTTGCACTGTTCGTAATGAATGCTCCAGGTTTCGCGCTCCTGGAACGCCCGAAACGCGTTGAAAACCTCGAAGTAGATGCCGATGTGTTGGCGGATTCCAATCGTCTGTCTGACATCACGCAAGAACTCCGCCGGTTGTGGAATGTCTTCGGCCACCGAAAGACAACAGATGAAATCGCAGGGCAAATGGGCATGGTCGGACGTGAAATACTCTCGCGCTAAGCGGACGCTCCCTTGGCTGGTTTGTGCTTCGCCTTCGTACGGGACCGAGGTGTCGAAACCGATTCCATGATTGCCACCCGTTTCGCAGAGCTGCGTCAAGAAATAGCCGGCCCCACATCCGATCTCGATGATTTGCTTATCGTGCAGGTCGAATCGTTTGGTAAGACGGGTGCAGACATCTTCGGTGAACGCGCGAAACATGGCGGAGTGAGACAGCGCCACCTCGTAACCGGGTCCAAACGAGATCCGCGTTGCGTCAAACTTGCGGTTGTGCGCGAAGCCGCATTCGCGGCAATAAGCCAGCGTCACTTCACCCATTGGTGCGCGACTTGCCTCGGCCGGCGTGTCGTAAACAACGCCGACATGAATCGGCAGCTCCGGCGATTCGAAGAAGTCGGTCATGCCTGCTGCGCCACACGCGGGGCAATGTCCCGGTTCGAGCAAGGAAGCGGCCAATGATTGCGGCTGTGTCAGTTCGGTTGGCATGGCATTTCTTTTGTCGATGATGGAGTGATGTGCCGGTCAATTTGCATTCGTTTCATCACGTCGATGTTTGTCCCGCCGGTTCCGGTGCCGCGAACGATGCTGCGAAACACCGCACGCCATTTCTCAATCTGTAACAGGTAGACTGGAATCCAAAAGAGGCAACGTAGTCGCTGATACGTGCCGATGGGCATGCCGGCAATGGCCCGCAAGTGCCCGGCCAAGAGTTGCAAACGGGGAATCGAACGTCTTGGTTTCTTCTGCCCGGCCGCCATGATCTCGTGTTGCTCGGCAGCCGACGCCTTGCTCGATGCGGCTTGCGGATGAACGCGTTGGAAGAAGAGCGTCTCCGGTACGATGTGATATCGCCCCTGCAGCGCCAATTCGCCCATCAGCACTTTTTCGTAGCCGTAAACAGCGCGCAGCATGCCGGTTTGTCTGAGTGCGTCGGAGCGAATCACACCATAACAGCGAACGCTCCAGCCGCTGTTGAGCAGAACGTCGGCGAAGCGTCGATGTGCCGCGGTTGACGTTCCATCCATGCGATTTTCCCAGCCGGATTCCTCGGCCGTCTTTCGCATCAATCGCAGTTCACCATCCGTTGGATCGTGCAGTCCAGGAATTTCTGCACCGCCGGGATCGACTTTCGCCGTCCGCGTATGGCAACAAACAACCGACGGGTCGTCATCGAGTACAGCAACACAGCGTTCCAGGAACTTGGGGTCACACAGATCATCGTGCGCGGCGAATTTGAAGTAGTCGGCACGAGCCAGTTCGAAGACACGATTGAAGTTCCAGCAGGCGCCGCGATTTGTTTCTTCACGGTGATAGCGAACCCGTGAGTCGCGCGCGGCATACTCTCGACATATCTGTTCCGTTCCGTCAGTCGAACCGTTATCGGAGACGATCAGTTCAAAATCGACCAACGTCTGCGACAGCAACGAATCGAACGCATCGGAGAGGAAGTCAGCACCGTTGTAAACGGGCATTCCGATGCTGACTCGTGGTATCGAAACGTTGTCTTGTGGTATGTCTTTCTTCATGGAATATGAACCTATTGACTGACACCTGTCACCGGACTGTCAGGCGGGCATTGTTTCGGACGAGGATGGCGAGCGTCCATCCAATTCTGCCGATACAGAGATAATCTGTGTCGATGGGGATTCCGGATACGACTCTATCTGATAATCGAGTGGTCCGAGGGACGGCCTGAACTCTTTGGAAAGAGCCGACACCAGTTGATTCACTTGTTTGGTTGAAGAATCGACAATGAGCATTCCCAATTTGTCTTCGCCGATCCAACCGGCGAAGTCGGTGCAGCGAATTCGATTGTGGATTGTGGACAGAAATCTCTGCCTGTTCTTCCCGGCTGCCGTGCCATCGTCGATGGGACATGTGAAGACAACCAGTGAGAAGCCAGACCGACGGCGATCGGCACGCGACCGCTCTCGATCAATCACTGTGCGAAACTGCTCAGGCGATTGAATCTCATTCAGCCGCGTCGCACGTTTGCCGCGCAGACGGCCAAGAATTGTTGAGATGAATTTCGTAATCCGCACGAGTCGAATTCCTCGTGTTGGTGATGCGGTGATCGCTGCAAAGTCGACGAGATGTATGTTCGCAGAAAACCCACTGTTGTCCTGCTGGAGTGAATCCACCTTCGATGATACGAGGAAGAAGCAGCGAAGAGCGTCTGGCAAAGCTTCTCCAACCGGCATTCTTTCGTGTTGCTGGTACGCTATGACAGATATACGGCTGGTAGAGGTTTTGCTGAATCGGTTCTCTGTTTGCGTGTCGGTAAAAGGCACAGCAACCTGTGGTCGCGGTTGACCCTCTTTGGCCGATTACGCCATAATACATGCGTGGTTGTTGATATGGTTTCGACGATCGCGCGTCACAAAATATGGGCGAGTGTTTTACATGAAATCGAACAGTGGGATTTGCCAGGGGCCGGTCAGTCGGCGCAGCTTTCTCGAAGCAGGGTCGCTTGCTTTGGGCGGGTTGGGGCTGGGCGATTTGCTGCGATCGCGGTCTGCTGCCAAAGAGGCGGGGCGGGTTGCGGCCGACACGTCGGTCATCCTCATCTGGCTGCAGGGTGGTCCCAGTCACATGGAGACCTACGACCTGAAGCCGGAAGCTCCCATCGATTACGGTGGCGAGTTGAGGCCGATCGCGACCGCTGCACCGGGAATGGACGTCTGCGAGTTGCTGCCGCTGCATGCTCAGGTGGCAGACAAATTCACGCTGATCCGTTCGATTTCGCACGGCTTTGCCAACCACGCCGCCGGAGCCGGGCGGTTCTTATCGGGTTACAAGCCATTATTTCTGCTCGACCCAAAGGCGCAGTATCCCTGTTTGGGGCCGGTGGTGGCGAAGATGTTGGAAGGACGTCGCGATCCGGCTCTGCCGATTTACGTCGGCAACCAACCCAACGTTTACGGCGGCGGCAGCGCGGCGCTTGGGCCGGCGTATTTGCCGTTCGTTGTCGGCGGCGATCCGAACGCGCCAAATTTTAAAGTCAACAATCTGTCGCTATCTCCCAAGTTGAAAGATCGGCTGGGTGACCGGCGATTTCTACTGGGGTCGCTCGACCGTTTGAAACGGGAGGTCGATCAGTCGCGGGTGATGGAGTCGATGGACAAGTACAACCAGCAGGCGGTTAACTTGCTAACGAGCGATCGAGCGCAGAAGGCGTTTGATCTATCGCTGGAAAGTCCTAAGCTCCGCGACAAATATGGCCGCCACAAATGGGGGCAGCGGGCTTTGCTGGCGCGACGGCTGGTGGAAGCGGGGACAACGTTCGTCACCATGCAAATGCAGAACCCCAGCGTTCCCGGCGGAATTGGCAACTGGGACATTCACGCGGTCAACGGCCACCTGTATGAAGACGCCCGCGCTCGACTGCCCGTTTTCGATCAAGCGATTGCTGCGCTGATCGACGACATTTATCAGCGCGGCCTCGACAAGAAAGTGATGGTCATCGTCTCAGGCGAGTTCGGCCGCACGCCGCGCATCAATCCCCAAAAGGGAACAAGTTCGAAAGTAATTCAGCCGGGTCGCGACCATTACCCTGGGGCGATGTCGGTGCTGGTTTCCGGCGGCGGCATGGAAACCGGGCAGGTCATCGGCTCGACGACGTCGAAAGGCGAACGGCCGAAGGATCGTAAACTCGACCCCAACGATTTGCTGGCAACGGTCTATCGCTTCCTGGGAATCGACTACCGCAAGATGGTTCCCGATAGCGCCGGGCGTCCGGTGCCACTCATCCCGCACGGCGAGCCGATCCGCGAGTTATTGTAAAACGTGACGAGCCAGCATTTTCAGTTCAGGCAAGTCTGCCGAGGCCGTTGGTTGTCGCAGCCGTTTGTCCCAAAGGGACATCCGAAAATAGCCCAGCGATTTATCGCTGGAAATGCTGGCAATACAACGTCGCAGAGTCCCGAAGGGACGACTGAACGGCGTTCGATTTTGACATGACCGGCGGAATTTCCAGCCATCCCTTCGGGACTCATATCCTTTAATGAACGGCATCGTACCCCAGCAGTAAACTGCTGGGGTATTTTCGACTGTCCCTTCAGGACAAAAAGAAACGTGCCATGACATAAAGGGGCAACCAGTCTCCTCAAACAGGCCGTACTCAATCGCAAAATTCGGCTGGGGAGAAAACACCGCTGAATTCACTTCGATACTTCCGCCGCGTTTTCGGCCAGCAGTTTTTCGATTAGCGGAATGATGTGCTGCTTGTAGGTGAAGCCGTCTTCGCCGTATTCCTTCTGGGCGTTCTCGAAGAGTTTCTTAAGCTCGCCGTCAGTCCCGTAGACGAAGACGGCTGGAATCGGTCCAAAGTCGCCAGCCTCGTAGACATCGTCGTCTGATGTGCTGGAAATGATGTTGTGCAGTTGCGACTTCTGCTTCGCCAGGAAATCGAGAATCTCGTCACTGTTCGATTCCGGCGGCGAGTCTTCCAGTCCGATATAGTTGACGTTAAACGAAATGCAGACGATCTGGTCGGCGTATTGCTTCTGCAAAGCAACGAGACCGGGGAATTCCTCTATGCAGGGCGGGCAGTAGGTTGACCACACATCGAGTACAACAATCTTGCCGGATTGCCTGGAAATGAATTCCTGCGTTTCTTCCCAGGTCGCAATCTCGGCGGTGATGCCGTCCCGTTCGAATTGATTGGTGGCCGATTCCTGTGGGGTTTCGCCTTCCGTATCTGCGGCCGCGCCGGGCGTTTCTGTCGTGTCGTCGGCAGAAGCGGTTCCGTTATCAACCGATTCCGCCGGTGACGAGCCGCAACCCGAAAGGCCGAAGAGAATCAACGAGGACACAAACAGACTGGCAAACATCGACTTCATGATTTCTGTGATCTCCCTAAAGCAACGGCCAACGTCCCCCGTTGACCGTGTGGTGATTGTATCGACCATCCGTTGACGGGTGCCACTGGCGTGTCAATTCGTAATCTTGGTAAGTCCTGCGGCCTTTGCCTTCGGCTCCGGGTCTTCGTACGGCAGCGACTTGAGAAACTCAACCAAGTCGGCAACTTGTGGTTTCGATAGCTGGCTGGTACTGCCATGCTTGTCGTCGTGATTGTAAGTGGTGAGTGCCTCTTCCAAAGTTTGCGCTTTTCCGTGATGCAAATACGGTGCGGTGCGGTAGAGGCCGAGCATTGTCGGCGTGTCGAATGTGGGACCCAACTTTTCGTCGGGATCGTCCACGACCGTTCCAACGTCGTGGCGGACAATTTCACCGCTCGGCAGCGAATCGGTCAGAAACGGTCCGTTGTGACATTTTGCGCAGCCGGTTTGCTTCGAGAGGAACAGTGTTCTTCCTCGCTGTGCCGCATCACTCAACCCTTTTTTTGCATAGGGGCTGAGCGTGAAGTCGTGCGTGTTCGAGTAGGCGGCCAATGCGTCGAGCGACTTCGAGAGTCCCCGGTTTGACGTGCCAAGTGGAGGGTTGAGTTTCCCTTTGAGCAAGCCACGTCCCTGCATTAATTGGCCGCGAATGGTGTGTTCAAAATCCTGCACTTCGTCGCGATCTGCCGACCAGTGGATTGGATGAGTCCACGCCATGCCGGCAAACGATTGCGTGTTTCGCAGCCCTTCGGGATTGTGCCACGTGCGGCCATCGGGCTGACCGTCGGGGTGGCAACTGGAACAGGAAATCCAGCGGCGACCGACCATCGGCTGCAACGCCGAATAGAACAGCCGTTTCCCCTGCAGCACCTCGTCACCCAACGGGTTTTCGGTGACCGCAATTCGTGCTACTGGCCGATTTGTCCTTACGTCATAGGCAACGATCTCAAAATCGAGCGCGTTGTAAATGTAGAACCGTTTGCCATCCGGCGCGACGCGGACCGCACGGGGATTATGTCCCAGATTGGCCAACCCGCGAAATGTCAATTCGCGATAGTCGTCGTCGATCACGTTGGCGACGATGAGGTCGTCGGTTCCGCTGAAGACAATGTAGAGTGTGCTGCCGTCGGGAGAGACGGCCGTTTCCCAGGGGTTCGCGGTGACACTCCTGCGATTGAACGAGTCCATCGGGATCCGCCGTCGGCGTTTTCCCTCACCTGCTCGCGTATCGACGACGGTAATATAAGGAAAGATCGACCCGGCGCCGCGAGCAGCCGTTATCCGCGATCGAATGTGCGGCAGATACGCTTTCGGTCGCTGCGGATGCAGTGTGATTTGCCGCGAGAGATTGTCGCTACTGGGACCGGTCCACTCGTCGATTGTCTTTCCACTGTCGACGGCGACTCTGCGGACACGACCCGAATAGAATTCCGTCGTGTAGAGGGTCAGATCGTCGCTAGCGACCGCGATTCCCCGCAGGAACTTGCCTTCGGAAAACTGTCGCAGCGACTTGTATGATTTCGCATCGATTTCGACGACTTGTCCCGGGTAATCGAGCGTGACGAACACCCGAGTGCCATCGCTGTTGGAGACGACTCCGTACGGTTCGTCGAAAACGTCAGTCTCGCCAAGCCGCTTGCCGGTGTCGGCATTGAGGAAAACAACCCTGTCCTCGTCGTAAATGGCGACCGCCAGATTGTGGGATTCGCCGAGAAACGAAACGCCTTCGGGATGCTTGCCGACGCGGACTTCGCGCAGCTTCTGTTGGGTTTCTAGATCGACAACGCTGACGGTTCCGCTGTCCCGGTTGGAGCAGGCGAGCAATCTTCCGTCTGCGGAGATGTCCATCAGGCTGTTCGATTGACCTGCGGACGCCACGTGCACGAACATCAACAGCCACGCGGAAGCTGTTGCCACGACAAAACGAGCGCGGTGGATTGTGTATCGGTCTGCAGTCCCACTTCTGCCGATATTCATCCTGCACCTCTCTCAAACCTGATTGAAATATCACCGAACTATGCCCGAATAGCCAAACGAAAGCCCCGCCTTCCAAACCGGGGAAGGCGGGGCGATCGGACATATTCTACGGCAATGCGATTCCACAGAAAAACTAGTTGAGAATCTTGGACGTATTGGCAACGATTTCCTTGATCTTCTTCTTGGTCAACTCACCCTTCTTGAGGACGATATTGACTTTGACCGTGCCTCCGACCCACATCATCACCGTCACGTCTGCGTCTTTGGCAATGTTGTAAACCGGCGGGCCAGCCAAACCATCGAAGTTGGTCAGCGGAGTCTTCTTGATCTTGTGCTTCTTTGCGAGCGCTTTCAGCGTCGCTTCCGATGCGTCGGGATCGTCGGTGAGGTGGACGACGAACGCGGCCATCTTCTTACTGCTGTTGGCGACAACAATCTTGTCGAGCTGCTTGACCAAACTGGTCAAGTTGTCCGTGATCTCGCGTGTCAACACGTTGACCACAGGACGGGCACCGTAAAGTCAGCGATAGCAAAGTGAATCGCCGGCATTGGGTCCGGTGGCATCATTGACGAGATAGAACTTGGTCTTCTCCCCAAGCTGCAGCCCGGATTTCAGTTCGGCCGCCGAGGCTAAGCTGCCGGTCATTACGACCAACAGAGCCACGCCGGGCAGTAACGCTCTCCGCATGGATTTCTCCTTCATTCGTTAAAGGCGAGCTTCATGTTGTGTGAACACTCACACAGTTGCGCCAGCGTTGACGCATTCACATAGACTAATAGGTGAACCGGGCGACGGCAATTGTCGGGGCAAACTTTCCAGAGAAATGACGTCAAGAATAACACCGTGAAAACAGTGACTGTTCCTCGAATAGCGGGTTGCAATTGGGAAGTCGGCAATTCCAAGCTTACGATATCCAAGCCGACGACAGTTAGCCTGAAGTCATTTTCCAGGTTGGGAAGATGGGCAAGAAAGGCTGTAACTTGAGGTGGCGCGACCGATTTCAATTGGGCGAACGCCGACAGCGTAAGAGACTGAGACCGCCAGATCGACAGTCGCAACGTTTTTCTGTGCACAGCGACGTCCTCAATTCGATATGATAATGCAACAAATCGAATGATGGCTGTTCACGCCATCCAGCGATTCCACTTCCAGGAATCTCGAATGTCCGTTCCAATCGAATCGAAATCTCGCCGACGGGGAGTCCCCAGCCTGGCCACGCAAATCCTGTTGGGACTGTTGATCGGCATCGCCTTTGGTGTTTTCTTAGGCGAGTATTGTAGCGGCTTGAAAGTTTGGGGACAGGCATTCGTCGATTTGCTGCAGATGACGGTTTTGCCCTACGTTGTTGTCGCGATTATTCTTCAACTCGGACGGCTCTCGTGGACCGAACTGCGCCGACTGGCCGTTGCCGGCGGTAGTGTCTTGCTGGTGCTGTGGGCCATTGGAGCGCTGGTGGTCGTCTTGTTTCCGCAAGCGCTGCCGGCGTGGAAGACCGGGTCGTTTTATTCAACGGCTCTTGTCGAATTGCCGAAGTCGCCCAGTCTTCTCGATCAGATCATCACACCGAATCCTTTCAACGCTTTGGCCAACGGAGTGATTCCCTCGGTGGTTCTCTTTAGCATCATGGTCGGTTTGGCGCTGAGCAGTCTTCAAAACAAGACATCCATTCTATCGCTGCTGGAATCTGCCGATCGGGTGTTGCGAAGCGTGACCGGCGCGATCGTCAAGCTGACGCCCCTCGGCATTTTTGCAATCTCCGCCAGCACGGCCGGCACGATTCAGATTGATGAACTGTCCCGTCTGCAGGGCTATCTGATTCTACAAGTGGCGGCGACAGTAATTCTGGTCTTCTGGCTCGTTCCCATTGTGATTTCATTGGCGACGCCGTTGTCTTACGGCGAAGTCGTCCGCAGTTCGCAAGCAATCATCATCACTGCATTCGCCACGGGGAAAGTTCTCATCGTCATCCCGTTGGTCATCGAGACGGCACGAGAGCTTCTCGAACGGCAATCGATTGGGACGGAGAAATCCGCTGAAACGGTCGAGGCCATCGTTCCTCTGGCGTATCCGTTTCCACATCTGGGGCGCATTCTTGCACTGCTGTTTGTTCCGTTTGCGGCGTGGTTTGTTGGCCAACCGATGTCGATTGGCGAGTACCCCCGATTTGTTGCCACGGGGTATCTCAGCATGTTCGGCAGTACCGTCGTCGGAGTTCCCTACCTGCTCGACGCTCAACAATTGCCGGCCGATCTGTTTCAACTGTTCCTCGCCAGCGGCGTCATTTGTGGCCGACTTTCCGACGCTGCCGGAGCCATGCATTTGTTCGCGATGGCGTGATCACTCCGGCCATCCTGTCACAGCAAACCCGCTTCCTATCGGCACGACTCGTTCTCTTTTCGACGATTAGTGTCGTCATGATTTCGGGAGTCCTGTTTGGATCGCGAGCCTATCTTGCTTCCACATTGGCTGGACTGCAGAAGCAGGCAGACGTACTAGCTCAAATGCACTCGCCGATGACCCAGCATCCCGACACAGTCCATCGATCTGTCCCGGCAAGAAGCGGGACGGAGCAAAAATTCCAATCCCGCCTTGATCGAATGCAAGCGACCAAGGTTCTGCGGGTAGGCTACCACCCCGACAATTTGCCGTTTTTGTTCTTTAACGCGTCGGGGGAATTGGTCGGTTTCGATGTCGATATGGCGCACCTGATGGCCGACGACTTGGGCATGAAATTGGAGTTCGTTCCTTTCGAGTTCGACACACTGGCCGAACAACTCGATCGCGGCGACTTTGATATTGCGATGTCGGGAATCGCAATCACGCCACCGCGACTATTACGGATGTCGTTGACCGAATCATATTTCGATTCGACGTTGGCGTTTGTGGTGAAAGACCACTTGCGTCGCGAATTTTCTACGAGGAGTTCGGCCGCGAACTTAACCGATGTCAGCGTAGCCGTCCCGCACTCAACTTATTTCAAGTCGGGCATTGAGAAGTATTTGCCACATGCCAAAGTCGTTGCTGTGGCCTCGCCGCGGGAGTTCTTCGAGCGGGGCGATCTCGATGCGATGCTGTTGAGTGCCGAAGCTGGCTCCGCTTGGACAATTCAGTTTCCATCGTACACCGTCGCGATCCCTCAACCCGACGTCATTTCGCATCCGTTGGGCTACGCAATTCCACAAGGAGACACCCGATTCACGGAGTTCGTCAATCGCTGGATCGAACTGCAGCGCGGCCACCGCGACTACGACCGGCTCTACAACCACTGGATTCTGGGGAAGAAAGATGCGAAAGACGATACACCGCGCTGGTGCATCATTCGCGACGTCCTGCATTGGGTCGATTAGTTCGCCGCCTGGATTCATCCGCTGCCTTTGCGCTGTTTTTCTCAATAACACGTGCAAAAATCTCCGTGTGAAGATGGGGCAACAGGGTCAACTTTGACGATACTTTCGATTGTAGGGGGGGAAGTCGATGCGCCCGTTGCGCTAAGTGGACAGCAGGTATGGCATTGGATTCCAGACGTAAGTTGCGATCATATTTGGAGATATGGCATTCCCTTGCTGTCGCGATAATCGTCATTCATTCGCTGGGCCCCCAGTTGACGGCCGTCGAACCGATTGACAATTCGACTGCTACAGCCCCGGCCTGGCATCCGAAGCCAATCCGCTTCAACTCGGTTCAACCGACGAACGCCTCCACGGCCATTGCCGTTTCGACGCAGTTGCCGGATTCCAATCGAATCCAGCGGCTGGAACACCAGCTGGAAGACCTGCAGCGACGCCTGACGGCTGCCGAACAGCGAGCCACAAACGCCGTTCCCGTTTCAAGCGGAAGTTTTCAAGCCAGTTACGTTCAGCCGGGGCAGATTCAACCGGAACCCGAGTGTCTGGATTGCCAATCGGAGTATTCACTCGCACCATCCGGAAAAGTCTTCGGTTCGGAGTATCCCACACTCCAATGGTCTGGGTTCCTGCAGCTCGATACCGGTTGGGTCATTCAGGATTCAGCGAATTCGGAAGCCATCGGCGATATCGATTCCAAAACGGGACTGCGACGCGTCCGACTGCGGGTCGAAGGCGACATTCGCCGCGACTCATCCTACTTGGTCGATCTCGACTTCGCCGCAGCAGGGCATCCGAGTTTTCGCGATGTTGCGTTGCGAATGCATGAAATCCCTGGGCTTCAGAATCTGCAGTTCGGGTATTTCCAGCAGCCGTTTGGAATGGACGCGATGACCAGCGGCCGCGAATTGCTGTTCCAGGAGCGACCACTTCCGTTCGCGTTCGCACCATTTCGCCAAACCGGCATTTCAACCTACCGCACACTCGCCAACAAACGCGGAACCTGGTCTGCATCAACCTACTGGTTTCCAACTGATGAATTTGGAGTCTTCGACAGTGGCAGCGGCGGCCATTCGATTGCCAGTCGGTTAACCGTGCTTCCTGTCGACTGCGGCGACGGTCATCTCATTCACATTGGCTTTGATTATGCGATGGGAGATCCTGGCGACAACAGAATCCGCTATGCCATCGAGCCGGGATTCTTCGTGACCGACCCGGCTACGAATCCACGCAATCGGACCGTCGGCACAATCGTCGATACAGGCAATATTCCCGCACACTTCTATAACTTATTTAACGCGGAAATTGGGATGGGACGCGGGCCGTTTCACCTCCAGTCGGAAGCACGGTTCGCGGTCGTCAGTCAGATTGGCGGTCCGTCGTTGGTATTCCCCGGCTATTACGTGCAGGCCGGATACCTTCTCACCGGTGAAACTCGGCCTTATGACCGTGAGCAGGGTGTGTTTCAAAAGACGGTCCCTCGACGCAACTTCGAACTCGGTCAGGGCGGCGGAGCGTACGAACTCGTCGCTGGCTGGAGCTACATCGACCTGAACGATCACAACATTGAAGGCGGTCGCGCCTCCAACCTATCGACTGGACTGAACTGGTACCTGAACCGACACGTGAAGTTCTCGATCAACGCAATCAGTTCCACGCTCGACGACCCCCAGTTCGGCCGCAGTCACGCCTGGATCATTTCTGCGCGCACGCAGGCCGAATTCTAAGAAACGAGCCTCTTCACCTCCCGTTCAATCCCACGGAACGCAGCCTGTGGGCTTTGAGAACGTGACCGCAACGCACCGTGTTTTGCCGGTGAAGAGTGTGCGCCTGCCGCCACTGGTAACACCGAGGATCGCACAAGAATCCGGCTGTTGCCCAGCGCTCGCCGATTCGGTAGTCTCCATGTTCGAGCCGGATTAACAACCGCCGACCGTTCGCACATTCTGTGTTTTCGAGGCGACGATCATGAAACATCGAAAGACTGCTGCTGCAGCACTTACTTTGCTCGTGCTGGGAATTGCCATTGGAGTCGGAATTCAGGATGACCCGTTTGGTGGGGCCGATCCAGCGTCGCGCGCCGAAGCGGCTGGCGGAAAAGTGACATCACCCACTGGCACTGCGCCCAATCGCTATGTCTATTATCCCGGTACCGAACCGCTGCAGCCCGATGAGATTCGCATTGTCGCCTGCGGAACCGGAATGCCCAGCGCGCGGCGAAGCCAAGCGGCCACCTGTTTTCTGGTGGAACTGGGCAACGGCGAGAAGTTCCTCTTCGACATCGGTTCCGGTTCACACGCAAACCTCGAATCGTTGATGATTCCCTCCGACTTTCTCACCAAGATTTTTATCACGCACCTGCACACTGACCATTGGGGCGACTTGGCGTCGTTATGGGCCGGCGGATGGACCGCTGGGCGCACTGTGCCGCTGGAAGTGTGGGGGCCCAGCGGATCGCGCAAAGACATGGGTACCAAGTATGCTGTCGAGCATATGCTCAAGGCATACAACTGGGACTACATGACCCGTGCGGTCGCCATCAATCCGGTTCCCGGCGAAATCAAAGTACACGAGTTCGACTACAAAGGGCTGAACCAAATTGTCTACGAAGACAAAGCCAAGGGCGTCATCATCCGCTCCTTCCCCACCATCCACGCAGGCGACGGACCAGTGAGCTATGCACTGCGCTGGAACGATTTCAAGATTGTCATCGGCGGCGACACTGCTCCCAACAAGTGGTTCAACGAATACGCACGGGGTGCCGACCTCGCGATTCACGAGGCCTTTATGACATCCGACACAATGATGGAAAAGTACGGCCAGCCACCGCAGTTGGCCGCCCGCATCAACTTGTCGTTTCACACATCAGCGCAGGCTTTCGGGAAGATCATGAGCACGGTCAAACCTCGCCACGCCGTCGCTTATCACTTCTTCAACGACGAAGACACGCGTTACCCCATCTTCAAGGGCATTCGCGAAACCTACAACGGTTCGCTTTCCATGGCGACCGACATGATGGTCTGGAACATAACTCGCGACAACATCACCGAACGCATGGCCGTCTCACCCGACGAAGCCTGGGACGTCCCCGGTCCTGGAAAACCGCTCGCCCCCGACAAGACCCGCAAGTCGGAATACACGTCGTTCATCCTCAAAGGCCGCTTCGACACCAGCGACGTCGATCGCCTCTGGCTGCAGGAATTCATGAAGAAACACGGTCTGACCGAAGCTGACCTGAAGGTTGGTGAATAGAATTTATCAAGCAGAGGAGTCGATTTTATGACGCTGTTGTCGCGATTTACCCGATTGACATTACTCAATCCAATCTCAGCAGTCTTGCTTGTCGCCGCCTGTTTGGTCGCCACGACACCGAATGCCAGCGCAGCCGAGCCTCAATGGAAGGCTGGCGTTGCCCGTGCGATTATCACGCCGGAGAAACCGGTCTGGCTGGCAGGCTATGGTTCAAAACGTGCGCCCGATGGCCAGCTCCACGATTTGTGGATGAAGGCGCTCGCGCTGGAAGATGCCACCGGTCATCGCGTTGTTCTCATCACCAGCGATTTCCAGGGCGTTCCTAAGGTGATGAGCGATCCGGTGTTCGCGCAGTTGGAGAAGAAATACCAACTGCAGCGACAGCACGTGATGTTTACGTTTTCGCACAATCACTGTGGGCCGCGACTGGGTGATGATCTGGTGGATTACTACCCAGTCGATGATGATCAGGTCAAACTCATCGAGGAATACACGGCCGAGATGATCGACCGCACAGTCGAGATGGTCGGCGAGGCGCTCAAGAATCTGTCTCCTGCCGAGCTCGCGCAAGGTGCTGGACATACCACCTTTGCCGTCAATCGTCGCAACAATAAAGAGGCCGACGTTCCACAACTGCGGAAGAACGGAACGCCGCTAAAAGGTCCGGTCGATCACTCGGTGCCGATTCTCACCGTGACCCGGCCCGATGGAAAACTCGCAGCCGTCCTCTTCGGCTACGCCTGTCACCCCACCACGCTCAGCTTCACCAAGTGGTGCGGTGATTACCCCGGTTTTGCGCAAATCGAAATTGAACGCGAACACCCCGGCGCGACGGCAATGTTCGTCAACACCTGCGGCGGCGATCAGAATCCGTTGCCACGGCGTAAGGTCGAACTCTGCCAACATTATGGCCACATGTTGGCGGTCGCGGTTGAAGAGGCACTAGGGAAACCGCTCAAACCGGTCTCGCCCGGCATTCGCACCGCGTTCGAGCAGATCGAACTCCCCTACCTGAAAGTGGCCGCCCGCGCGGATCTCAACATCGCAGTAAAAAGCAGAAACGCCATCCGCAAACGCTGGGCCGCCCGCATGCTGAAAAAACTCGATGCCGGCGAGACATTCCCCGCGGCGTATCCCTATCCCGTCCATGCGTGGCAATTGGGCAATGAAATGCTCGTCATCGGCATGGGAGCCGAAACCGTCGTCGATTACGCGCT
The DNA here is from genome assembly GCA_963581435.1 of Planctomycetota bacterium. Lineage (GTDB taxonomy): Bacteria > Planctomycetota > Planctomycetia > Planctomycetales > Planctomycetaceae > JABISG01. The sequence continues at coordinate 13,248 of CAUZOL010000050.1, read as the reverse complement.
GCGTTTCAAGAAAGCATTCGGTCCCGGCACGTGGGTCTGCGGCTACGCCGACGACATGATCTCCTACATTCCCTCCCGCCGCGTCTGGGAAGAAGGGGGATACGAAGGCGGATCGAACCTCTACGAATACGGCCGCCCCGCCTACCGCTGGGCCGGCGATGTTGAAGAGCGGATTGCCAAGTCGGTGCAGAAGCTGGTGAAGCAAGTGAAAGATTGACCGAGCAATGCGGGGTACGGTCGCGTCGTTTGTCTTTCCCGCCACTTCCCGGTACAGTCGGGAACATCAACCGCATACCCGGCTAAGCGGACCGCGCGAACCGCCCCCGCTTCCTTGAGATGGACGAACCTTTGAGCAGCGCGGAAGACTCCGATCTGAACGGCCGGCACTCGTCTGGTTCCCATCCGGGCGCGAACGGTCTCATGTGGACCGTCTGGTTCACCTACGGCGCATTTTATTTCTGCCGCACGAATATCTCCGCTGCCATTCCCGGGATGAAAGAGGCGGTTGTCGATGGCGGGATGGGTTTCACCGCGACGCAGTGTGCGTACTTTCTGAGTGCCACAAAAATCGCCTACGCGACCGGTCAACTCATCAACGGACAACTCTCCGAACAATTGTCTCCGAGAAAAATGCTGGCGATCGGAATGTTCGGCACAGCGGCGCTGAACGTCCTGTTCGGCTTCGCACCGGCCCTCTTCTTCTTCATCTTCATTTGGGCATGCAACGGTTATTCCCAGTCGCTGGGGTGGACGCCTTGCGTTCGCGTGCTGGCGAACTGGTTTCCAGTTCAGCGGCGCGGAAGCGTCATTGGTTTCGTTGGCACCGGGTACCAGGTCTCGGCTGTTGCAACCTATGTGATCTCCGGCATGGCTGCCGAGATGCTCGGCTGGCGAGGAGCGTTTTTCGTTCCAGCCGGTGTTATGGTCGTTTCCGCGTTCATCATGCTGCTGTTTCTTGAAGAACGTCCCGAACACGGCGAATCGTCCGCAACGCAATCTGGAATTCCACGTCCCACAAACAATCCTGGCAATTCCACTCTCGATAACCTTTTGCTGACCATCACGAATCCGAGGTTATGGCTGCTCGGTATTTCACTCGGTTTGCTCAACGCTTGTCGTTACGGATTCCTCGACTGGGGCCTGACACATCTGACGGAAGTTCAGGAAACGGGCGTTGGCAAGGCTGCACTGAAGTACGCGGTGCTCCCTGTCGGCGCAATCGCAGGTTCGTACGTCGCCGGCTGGGCGACCGATCGTTTTTTTGGCAGCCGTCGCGCGCCAGTGGCAGCAATTCTGCTTGTCGCCCTTGGCCTGCTGAGTCTTGCCTATGACTCAGTCGCCAGGACGAGCGTACCGGCGACGATGTTCCTGCTCGTGCTGATCGGCTTCTGTATTTACGGCCCGCAAGTCTTGCTGGTCGGTACCGCACCGGCCGATCTTGCACGCAAGGGAACGTCGGCAGCTGCAGCCGGATTTGTTAATTGTTTGGGGTATATCGGCGCGGCATCGGGTGACTTTTTTACCGGACGATCGCTCGATGCGTCGGGTTGGGAAAAAACAATCTATCTATGGGCGGTCTGGGCGTTTGCGGCCGCAATTGCGGCCGGCCTGTTGTGGGGTGCGACGGCTGTCGATCACAAAGAAAGTTAAACGAACCAACCTGCGCCGCGAACAACAAGCAAACCCTTGCTTGCGCGACGGGCTGGTGGAGGAGAAACATACAATGCGAGCAATCATCATCGGTGCGGGGCGCGGGAGTCGCCTGATGCCAACCACGGCCGACACGCCCAAGTGCTTCGCCGAAGTGCAGGGGAAGCGAATTCTCGATTGGACGGTTGACGCCTTTCGGCAAAACGGCATCGACGACATTGCCTTCATCGGCGGTTACCGCATCGAAAAAGTTCAGGAGAACTATCCGCAGTTCACGTTTCGTCATAACGACAACTGGGAAAACAACAACATCCTCGCGTCGCTGTTCTATGCCGAAGACCTGATGGATGAGCCGTTCATTTGTTGTTACTCCGACATTCTGTTTACGCCCGAAATTATTGCCGGTTTAATCGAAAACACCGAGGACGACATCGCTCTCTCGGTCGATACTGATTGGCTCAAGCGTTACACCCACCGCACACAGCACCCCTCCGACGATGCCGAAAAGGTGACCGTCGAAAACGGTGTTGTCACGCGTGTTCATCGTGAAATCGACGAAGGCGATGCGCATGGCGAATACACGGGCGTTGCCCGCTTCTCTATCGACGGTTCGAAACAACTGCGCGAACATTATCGTCGGCGACGAGAAGAATTTGCCGGCCAACCGTTCCGCGAAGCGAAGGTTTTTGAAAAGGCCTACTTCATTCATTTACTGCAAGACCAGATCGAGGCCGGCCAGCGGATGGTGCACGTCGATTCCCCCGGCGGATACATCGAAATCGACACACAAGAAGATTTTGAATACGCCAGAAACAACTGGACGTAATCCGAAACTGCGTCCCCAAAGCCCACGGGCTGCGGCCCGTGGGGCCGAACGACTTTCACTCCAATTCGGAGCAACTCAATGTCATCCCTCCCGCTCTTCCCCACGTCGGTCGTCGGTTCGATGCCGCGGCCCGATTACGTCAAAGACCTGATCTCCGACGACTTCCAAGTCTCGGACGAACAATACAGTCATCGGATGGAGTCGGCCGTCCGCTCGGTTGTCGCGTTGCAGGAATGCGCCGGCATCGACGTGTTGACCGACGGGGAATGGTGGCGGAAATCCTACATCGGCGTGATTGCCGAACTCGCCCACGGATTTCAGCTCAGCCTCAATCCGGCTGATGGCCGCCCCTGGACAATCGTCGTCGATAAGCTCGCACCGAAAAACCCCGGGTTCATCGCTCGCGAAGTGACGTTTCTTAAGAAAATCACATCACGAAACATTAAGGCGACGCTGCCTGCACCTGCGTTACTTGGCGAACGCATGTGGGATCCCGTGCTGTCGTCGGCCGCCTACCCAACCCGCGAAGACTTCATTCGTGATTGCGTCCCCATTCTGCGCCGGGAAATTGAATTGCTGAAAGAGGAAGGCGTGGAGATTGTGCAGATTGATGATCCGCATCTTTGTTTGTTTGTCGATCCGGAAGTGCGGGCGAAATATGACGATGCCGATTCGGCCGCCGACTTCGCCGTCGATATGACGAACCAGATGGTCGATGGCATCGAAGACGTCAAACTGGCGGTGCATCTTTGCCGCCGTGCTGGAGCGCGGGTCCGCGGAGACGAGCAGCATCAAGGCGGATACGATCCCATCATCCGACAACTCAACAAGTTGAAGGTCAACCACCTGACGATGGAGTTCACAACGCCGGGTGTCGGCGACATGGCCGTGTTTTCCCAGCTGCGTGAAGATTTTGAAATCGGGCTGGGCTGCGTCAATTGTCAGCCGGGCAAAATCGATTCCGCCGACGACATTGTCAGCCGCGTCGAACAGGCGCTTCAATATCTTGCCCCAGAGCGGATCACGCTGAACCCCGACTGCGGTTTCGCCCCCGGCTCGGCGGCCGTTGTGAGCATCGACGAAGTTTATACGAAACTCAAAAACGAGGTCGAAGCCGCACATCGGTTGCGTGAGAAACATGGTTAACCCGGCGATCCCCGTCAGCCCAGTGCCAACGCGATCACCCCGCAGACCATCAGGCCGGCGGCCAGCAGTCGGCGGCGGGTGTGCCGTTCGTTCAACAGCCGCGCTCCAAGCAACGCCCCAAGCAGAATGCTGATCTCCCGGGCCGGCGCAACGTAACTCAACGGCGTGAAGACCATTGCTGTGAGAATCAGGATGTAAGAGGTCGGTGCGAGAATCGCCACGCCCAACGCCTCGCGCCAATGATCGCGCCACACGCTGCGAACCGTTTCTATGCGGCGCATCGCATGCGGTGTTAACATCAGACAGACGCCGAAGTTTGCAAATAGTTCCAGCAGCACCGGCGAGACTGGCTTCGCTTGCACGCCAAATTGTGCGAACAGTTCTGCCAGCGCGGGCGGGACCGAACCCGGGCTGACGGCGCACTTATCCCACACGCTGTACGAGGCAATGCACACGCCGCACATCAGCCCCCACATAATTGCCGGCCGCAAGCCGCTTGTACCCGACGTCTTCGCGACGCTGCCGAACGTCAACAGAAACACGCCGCCCACAACCAGCACGACGCCGAGAATGGCCAACCCCGTTGGCTGTTCGTGCAGAATGAGAATTGCCAGCGCGGTCGAAAGCGCCGGCCCCGTGCCGCGCGCCAGCGGGTAAACGACCGACAGGTCCCCAACCGCGTAACCTCGTTGCAGCACCACGAAGTACAGCAGGTGCAGCAGCGCCGTTCCCGCCATGAAAATCCAGGCGGCCAGTCCCAGGTCCGGCTGCTGAAAAACGACAATTGCGACGGCAATCGGACCTAGAATAACCGACGAACAAGCCGTAAACAGCCACACGAAAACGGCACCGCTACGACTGGCTCGTTTTGCCAGCAGATTCCACACGGCGTGGAAGCAAGCGGCCGCCAGAATCAATCCAATCGCGTAACCGTTCAATTCAGTCGTCCAACTCCCAGATGCCGTGTCCCTTGTACTCCCATTCGTACTTCCGCACACCCCACGGCGTGTATTCGCGGACCTTGATTTCGTTCCGCTTATATCGGACGGAAGCCCCGAAGGCAGGCGGCGGATAGTACGCAACCGGTGGCGGGTAGAATGCCATCGGCGGTGCATAGTAAACCGGGCGATGCACGATGATCGGCGCTGGCGCGTAATACACGGGACCATACGCGTAAACCGGCGGAGCGGCGTAAATCACGGGCGGAGCATAATAGTAGCCCCCGTCGGCAACCGCTGTGTTGTTCATTCCCGCAGCCGAAACGATGGTTCCCGCTGCCATTGCCAATAGAAAACCCCTCATGGTCGCTCTCCTTCAGTCGATGATTTCGTACCGTAGACAAGCGGCTGGAAATCGTCCTGAAGTCATCAGCCCCCCCCAGATCGCCCATTGTACCGACGTGCGACCGAAAGAACAGCGTTGTATTTGGAAATTGGCGGATGGCGGAGCGCGGATGCCAGCGACGCAGTGAGGTGGCCAGATCGTTGCGGCGGCGTTCCTCGACTGGCTGAAGCCAGTTAAAGCATCCGCATCTATGAGAAGAACAGCATCGGGGATCGGCGCTGTCAGAATCGCTCTGTGACTACCGCGTGATTTTACAGTTCGGCAAGGACACTTGGAGCCTCTTCACGCCGTCTTCAGTGACCTGCGTGCCGTCGAGGCTCAAGATTTTGAGACCTGTCAGACCACTGAGGTGCTCCAATCCGTCATCGGTAATCTCCGTTTCCCAAAGTGACAAGATTATGAGACTCGCCAGACCACTGAGATGCTTCAGCCCGTCGTCTGTGACCTGTGTGCCGTCGAGCGACAACGATCGAAGACTTTCCAGACCGCTGAAATGCTGTAGCCCGTCGTCTGAAATGTTCGTATTGTGCAGACTCAAGTCTTGAAGACTTTTCAGACTACTGAGATGCTGTAGCCCGTCGTCAGTGATGAGCGCGCCTTCGAGCCACAACGATTCAAAACTTTTCAGACGACTGAGATGCATTAGCCCGTCGTTATTGATGCGTATGCCTTCGAGGTACAAGAATTCAAGATTCGGCAGACCAGTGAGATGCTGTAACCCGTCGTCGGTAATGTTCGCACCGTCCAAATACAATTCTTGTAGGCTGGTCAGCCGACGGAGATGCTTCAACCCTTTATCGCTGATGCCTGTATTGTCCAGGGCCAACGTTTCAAGATTCGACAGACCACTGAGATACTTCAGCCCGTCGTTGCTGGTATGTGTGTTGTTGAGCGCCAACTTTTTGAGGCTTGTCAGACTGCTGAGGTGGTTCAGCGTATCATCAGTGACTTGCGTCCTTGCAAGCTGGACGACCACGATACGATCAAACCCAATGCCCCACTGCCTCAACCACTGTGGGCCAGATGCTTCCCTGCGGACACCTCCGCCCAACCGCTCAATTTCCTCAATCGCCCTGTGTCGTTGGTAGGCAGGCCACGCAACGAACCACCCCACGACGGCAAGCATCACCACCACGCCAAGAGCGATTTTCCGACGGGTACGGGATGGTTTGGGATCGGTCACCGGTCAATACCACTGGTGTGGGAACTTGCGTTACATTGCCCAAAACAGCCCCGCGCTGTGCACGCCTTGCAGCAACTCGCCCACGTTCACTTTGCGGCTGCCGGCGGGTTGTCGCTTTTGTCGACGAGGCGGCGCACTTCGTGGAGAAGTTCCTGCCGGTCGAATCCACCCTTCTGCATCACGCGGCGAACGCAGCCGCTGAGGAACAGCGAACCGTTGAGGTACATGCGATCTTCCTCGGTCAAATCCTTCGCTGTAATCACAATCACCGGAATCGACTGCCACTGCGGATGCTGCTGCAGTTCGTCGAGGAATTCAAATCCGTCCATTTCCGGCATCATCAGATCGAGCAGAATTAACGACGGGCAACTTGTCGCTACGCAGTTGAGGGCAACCCGGCCGTTGGAGGCTTCTTCCACCTTCCAACCGTCCTTCTCCAGCGTTCTTCTAAGCAACTCGCGCGAACTGGGATCGTCTTCCACCACCAACGCCAATCCGGGTGACTGCACGTTGCAATACTTGCTGATTGTTCCCAGCAAACGGCTGCGATCAATCGGTTTCTGGAGGTAGTCGGCTGCCCCCATCGCGTAACCCATGTTTTTGTCATCAACAATCGTCAGCATGATGACCGGAATGTCGGCCAATTCGTCGTCGGCTTTCAGCGCCGAAATCACACTCCACCCGTCCATGTCGGGCATCATCACGTCCAATGTAATCGCGCTCGGTTTCACCTCGCGAGCAACCCGAAGGACATCGTTGCCCTCGGCAACCGTAACGACGTGGAATCCTTCCTTCGAAAGGTAGCGTTCAATCAGGTCGCGGACTCCTTCGTCGTCGTCCACGACCAGAACGGTATTCCGGCCCGGCAGCGGAATCGGCAGCGAAGGCGCGGCCTCCTGCAATTGCCGTTCGATTGACGGCACGGTGGTAATTGCCTGCTCCGCCTGAGCTGGAAGCGTCAGCGTGAACGTCGATCCCACACCTGGTTCGCTTGCGACTGAGACGTCCCCGTGCATCAATCGCGCCAGTTTCCGAGTAATCGCCAGCCCCAGCCCGGTTCCGCCGTATTCGCGTGTCGTTGAAAGGTCGGCCTGTGTGAAGGCCTGAAATAACCTGCCCATTTGCTCTTCGGTCATTCCAATGCCGCTGTCGATCACACGAAATTCAAAACAGTCGACGTCTTCCCGCTGCACACGGGCGACATCAAGCGTGATGGTGCCTTCCTTCGTGAATTTTCCGGCGTTACTAAGCAGGTTGAACAGACACTGCTTTAATCGCGTCACATCGGTATGAAGTACGCCGAGATTGTCCGCACATTTGACCGCAAGTTTGTTACCGTTCTTTTCAATCACCGGGCGGATTGTGGTGACGGCCTCTTCAACCAGCCCCTCTGCATCGAAGTCCGTGCGGATTGGAATACACTGTAACAGCCGGAAAGCCGAAACGAAATAACCCGGATCGCATGTCGGCAAACTAAGCAGTTCGCCCCCGGCACACCTTACGCGACCAGCACACCTTGCCTGATCGCAAGACTTCCCTTGGTCCGCCACTCTCACGGTTCTGGCGGCGCCCAAGCACCTGGTGCGACGAATCGCAACTGGACGCGTATGGCTGAAATCGGGCGTACTCTTCTTGTCGGATCAGTGGTTCTGGCGGATCAGTGGTCGTGATGTTTGCCGAACAGCATGTGCTTCTTGTCGCCGCGGGCATAGACGTAGGCGATCAGGTCGAGAATTTCCTCGCGCGACAACTTATCCAACAGCCCTTTGGGCATGATTGAAGTTGTTAACGTTTTCCTCGCCTCAATCTCTGACTTACGGATCACCGTCGGTGCCGCCTTCGCCAGCGGATCGACGACCACCTTAACCAACTCCGGTGTCTCCTCGACAACCATCCCGGTAATTACCTTGCCCGACTCCAGCACGATTGCGTTCGAGAGATATTTCTTGTCGATTTCCTTCGATGGATCCAGAATCGATTGAAGAATATGCTCCGTCGTTTGCTTCTTCTTGTCGAGTTTCGTCAGATCCGGACCGAATACCAGCCCTTCATTATTCAATCGGTGACAGGCAATGCAGTTGGCAACTTTGAATAGTTGACGTCCCACCTCGAACGCGCGGTCATGCGGTAGCGGTTTCACATTGGAGACCAATTCCTCGAACTTCCACTCGCGACCGCGGCTGCTGAATTTCAACAATTCATCTTTCAGCGGCAACGGATGCGCTGCGAGATATGCCGCCGGGTTGGCCCGGTATTCTTCCAGATTCTCCACAACGTACAACGCGCCGTACATCCGCCGCCAGTGGCCCGGATAAGTACAGACATAGGGATAAACGCCCGGCGTCTTCGGTGCTTCAAAACTGAGCGCCTGATTCTGTGTCGGCTCTAACAATTTGCTCGCAAGCAGAATCTTGTTGGATTGTGGAATGAAATGCCGTTCCTTCGCCCCGGCATCCCGTGCGGTGGCTTCGGCCAGTTGACCGATCTCTGCCAGTGATCCAGGTTGTACGATCGCAAAGTTGTGCGGCATGTTATCGGAGTTGGAAAAACGGAACTCCACCGGCTTACCCGCCTGCACGACGATCTGTTCCTTATCGAAGATCATCCGATGAGGAACGGTGCCGATTGCAATCACTCGCACATCCAAATTCTGCAAACGGGCCGCCAACGCCTTTGCCTGTGCTGCCGGCAAACGACTCGAAAGCGACTTGGCCAAAGCAACCGCGTCCACCGCCGGACCACCGGTGCGATATGCCGCCGGAATATTGCTGAGGTAGCCCACCAGATTATCAACCATCGGACTCACCTCACCGACGGGCCATTTCGCCGACGGGATGCCGCGCAATGCGCGAATTGCCGACGGCAGACTTCGCCCTGATTTGACCAACGCAGCCAGATCGCGAACCTTTTCTTCATCGTGGCCGGGAATCGTCGCCAGCGAACGAATCGCCACGTCGTGCAGCGTCTCGCCGCCACCAATCATCAACCGGTCGGCCGCGATTGTCTGCTTCTTAAGCCCGGGTCCAGACCAATTGACGGCCAAGCCGTCTCCGCCGCCGTTGTCGAAGTACGTCACCACAATCGGATGCGAACCGGCGGGCAAATCGATTCCCCCACTCTTCTCAACCATGCCGTGCAAGCCGTCGTTGTTCACCACCAGCTTATCGCCGATGTACAATCGTGAGCCATCATCCGATGCAGTGAAGAATGTGTATCTCCCCGAGCGTGGCACTTGAATCGCTCCGGTGAATCGCAATGCAAATCGGTCCGCCTGCTTGCGCTGCGGCACGTTCATCACAATTTGGGGGACGATACCGCTCCCCTTCGGCTTCATCTTCGCCAGCGTTTCAATCGCGACGTTCGATGCGCTGGGATAAAAATAATCGACCTTGATGCCGGGCTGCTGCAAGGCCGATCCACCTGCTTCGGCTTCCAACGCCCGCGGGAGTTCATAGATCAGCGGCTGCACCTTCGCGTACAATTTCCCTCGCACTTTGGCATCTTTGACTACGGTCACACCATCAAGAAAAGCCCGCAATCGATCTTTGCTCTTCGATGCCGCCAAGAAGGCATCGTCACCCGATCCGTCGGCGACGATCCAGGCGGCATAGCCGAGCCGCCGGGATTCTTCGGACTTCCCTTTGATCGCCAACTTCTCAATGCGGTCGCTCACAGATTTCAAATCGGCCGAAGGTTGCGCTGCCAGCAGTTGCCCCAGTCCCGCCAAACCGGCCGTTCCTTTCGCATCGCGTTCTTCGACCATTGCAATCAACAGATCGACCGGCTTCTGCTTCTTCAAACCGGCCAGCCCGTTCAACGAATCATTGAGTTGGCGAATCGGCACGTTAGGCCGTGACAGAATCGCCTGATACACCGCCTCAGTTCGCTTCAGCTTCAATAAGTCGTTCACGCTGGCGTTTCGCAGCACGTACGTTTGCGCTGCCAGCGACAGCGGTGCGCCCGATTTGACAGCGTCCTGCACCAAGGCATCGACGTTGAACTGCTTGCGGGCATAATTCAACACGGTGACCAGTTCCGGATCGGTCGGTCGATTGGCCACTTCAAAGATCACTTCAGCGGCCGGCAGTCCGGTGAAGGCGACAGCGGCTTTCACCGCCTCCGCGCGAACCAGTGCCGACTGATCGCGTGCAGCGGCCGACAGCGTCGGCTGCCATTGTTTGATTCTGGCACCCCAGTGGCCCAACGTGCGAATTGCCGCCGCGCGAACAAGAGGCTCTTCCGCCTTGAGGACAGTCGTCAACAAACCGGCGTTGGGAATCCGATGTTCTTCGAACACCCACAGGCATTCCAACAGCGCCTGCGCTTCGTCGGCGTTCGACGGGTTCAACTGGCTGGCAAATTGCGAAACGCTTGCGGTCACTTCGTCGGTCTTACGTCCGCTGAGTTCCAGTCGGGCGCGATAGCGCGTCGAGTTTTCTTTGGCAAAGAACGCGCGGCAGACCTCGGCAATCGGTTTGCCTTTCAGCTTCACGCGTTTCACCAACGGACGCCCCTTGTAGGTCACGCGGTAGATGCGGCCGTGTTCGTGGTCGCGGTTGGGGTCACGAATATTGTGCTGCATATGGCCGATCAAGGCATTTGCCCAGTCGGATACATACAGTGCGCCATCGCCGCCAATCTCAACGTCGGTCGGCCGAAAATTCGGGTCCGATGAAAGGAGTATCGGTTCGATTTCCTCCGATGTAATATCAGCTCCGTTGTATTTCACTTCGTGCTGCAACACCCCCAATACGCCGATGCAGTTACAGATGAGAAAGTTGCCGTTGTTCGCTTCGGGGAAGTGGCTGCTCGAAAGAATTCCCGTCGCAGCAACCGGCCGCACGCGTTTCTTGAACCACTGCTTGTTGCCGACACCCTTGCCGATGTTGACGTAACTGCCAGTGCCGCTGGTGCCATCGTTGGCGAATTGAAATCCCCACTGATCGAACACGTCGCCGTGCGGATTCGGCCCGATGGGGAAATGGAAGCTCATCTCGAACGTGCGCGGATCGAAGCGATGCACGCCCGATTGCGTCGAGCGGTAAGTCTTGGTCGGCGTTTCCATGCTGGCCGTGTTGAAAATGCCGCGCGACCAATACATGCCACCGTCCGGGCCAATCACCACGCCGTTGGCCGAGTGGTGCGAGTCGGCACTGGAAACGCCCTGCAGCATTCGAATCTTTACGTCGGCCTTGTCGTCGCCGTCGCTGTCCTTGAGGAACCAGATTTCCGGCGGAGCAGCCACCAGCATCCCACCGCCCCAGAACTCAAAGCCGGTCACGCTGTTCAGCTTGTCGGCGAAGACCACGCATTTGTCGGCCACGCCGTCGCCGTCCTCATCGGGCAAGCAGACGATGCGGTCGCGTCGCGGCTGTGTCGGATTCCAGTGCGGATACGACGGCCAGACCGAGGCAAACAGTCGGCCATCGGTATCAACGGCCATCTGCACCGGGTTGATCAACTCGGGAAACATCTCCTCTGAAGCAAACAGATTGGCCTGCATTCCGTCGGCCAACGTCATCTTGCCTATCGCCTCTTTCCCGCTGAGATACGAATACGTGCCGTCATCCAGCCTTCCGGGCCGGTTGGTTTTCACATCCAACAACTTCGGCAAATTGTCGTCTTTAACTTTCAGGTCGCCACCGCCAGCGACGGCCCACACGCGGCGGTCGCGGTTGGCGGTCATCACGTCGAAGATTTCCATCTCGCGCCGCATCACGTCGGCATTCGACTGCCCGAACCATGCCAGTTTCGACCGCCCGCCGAACACGTTGTAACCATCGACAACACGGTAGCGACTGAACCAGTGCAGGTTCTTTTCCAATACGGCCGAGCGCAGCCGCTGCAGTTCTTTTTCGTTTTTTGAGACATTGCCGGATTCGCCCAACAGCGACTTCACAATCACCTGGGCGACTGCCCGGTTCCCGTGTTCCAGCAAGTGAATGCCGTTAAGAGTCAGCGGCTTCTTGGCGCTCTTGTAGAGTTTGAGAGTCGGCGTGAACAAATCGACGAACGTCACGCCCTTGGATTTGCACACGCTCGACATCGTCTGTGTGTAAATCGCAAGCTTCTTGTTGTTCGCTTTCCCGTCGGTCAAATTGGGGCTGCGAAGATCTTCGTGCGCAATCGGCGAGAAGATAACAATTCGCGGGGCCGACTTGCCGTTGTATTTCTGGGCCGCCATTCCGTCGATCATGGCGGCAAGATCGATCTCAAACCCCGACAGTCCATCTTCGCCCCGCAGCGCCTCGTTGTATCCGAAGAAGCAGAACACCACGTCCGCTTGCGTCTTCGTCATCCATTGATCGGGGCTGCCGAAGTTCGCCGACCGCGACCGCGTCTTCACCTCGTCGCCGGGAAATCCCAGATTACGAAACGTCATCCCATGCTGCGGGTAAGCCGCTTGAATGTAGGTTTCCAGCCACGCGTGATGCTGCATGCGATCGGACAACGTGTTGCCGATGTAAGAGATGCGGTCCCCCTTACGAAGTTCAAGTGCCGGGTCGGCCCCGACTCCCCGCTTCGAGAAACCGGCGACAAACAGAACCGACAACAAAGCAATCGTGCAGAAACGGGTTCGCTGGTTCATGGATATTCTCACAACCGGTTGAAAACAGACTCTGAATCGATGTCATGCTGAATCACGCGGCGACATCATACCGAACCCCCCTTTCGTTCGCGATGTACAGCGAAGAAACGCACGGCCGGCCGCATTAATTGCGGCCACTTAGCAGGTCCATTCGTGGACCGTGCCGCCAACGGACTGAATCGACCTCTGATTCAAGCGGCTACGCCGAAACAAGACGCTACGTCTTGACAGGTTGCTTGCGTGGGGGTAGTCTGACTTCAGGCGGCATCCTGTGAGCAGAATTGTAATATCCGGACTGAAAGATGTTCGGCAGTGCTTGGCGTGAATTCCTTCGCGCGTCATGAGGTGTCACCATGATGCGATGGATGCTCGCAACAAGTGACGTAGCGACTGTCTTGAAGTTCAAGTGTTTTACTGTTGGTTTTTCCATTCGGTTCCATTTCGAAGCATGGTGTTGAGGATGGTGAGTAGTTTTCTCATGGCGGCGATGAGTGCGACCATTTTGGGTTT
>CAUZOL010000049.1:0-29300 GCA_963581435.1 Planctomycetota bacterium | reverse complement strand
CGTCACCGAACTTGGAGCCCAGAGCCGTTTTCCACGGTCCCGACTGACAACCGGCCAACACCGCCAACAGAAGGGCGGCTGGAAGATAAATGCGAATTTTCATTTGAATAGCTCCTGGCTTTTCAGCAAGGAATGACTCGGTACGGCCTGAAACTGCGACCAGAAGGGAATCTCAATCCCACTCTGGCTGCCGAAGTATTGTGCCTGCAGACGACCGACCGAAATGATTGAAATGTTTGAATTGGTGTTCGCTGTACGCGGGAAAACATAGGTGCGAGCAGATATCGCTCGAATCACTGAATGGGGCGGGGACTATACGGTAAACGAACGAATGTGTCGATACGATCTTTGCGGTCGTTTCCGCTGTAATTTTGACTTTATCGGCAAGCCGATCTGAGAAACTGCGGATTAATCCTCCGGAAATCGGTGGTTTCGATGCCAACCGTATGTGGCGCGAAATCGGGGCAGCGGAAGAAAGAGTTCCACTTCTTTTTTATGCTGGTCGGATTTTTATGCTGGTCGGAGCCATACTTGCAAAATCACTCGCCGGGCCTCCCCCCGCATCAACAAGAGGAAATTCCAAAGCACCCCAAAGCCCCACTCAACCACAGTCGCGTCAGTACGCGCTGGTTGGCAAACGTTTGGCAGCTGTGATACCGTAGAGGTTGAGAAATTCGACGCGTATGTGAATACGTGTCATTCATCGAGCGATGAGGAGACAAACGAACCATGAAGCGAACCATTTTAACGGGCCTCTGCCTCGGGCTGGCCCTCACGCTGGGCGGAAACAGCCTGCAAGCAGGTGAAGTTAAGGAGTTGAAAGTGGGCGATATCGCACCCGAATTCAAACTGACCGGCAGCGATGGCAAGACCTACAAACTGTCACAATTCAAAGGGAAGCAGGCGGTCGTTGTCGCCTGGTACCCCAAAGCCTTCACCGGTGGCTGAACAAAGGAGTGCATTTCGTTCCGTGTGAACGGCAAAGCCCTGCGAAAATTCGACGTCGCCTTCTTTACCGCCAGCTGCGACACCGTTGAAGTGAACACCGCGTTCGCCAAATCGCTCGATCTCGATTACGCAATTCTCAGCGACCCCGGCAAAAAGGTCGCCGAAGCCTACGGAGTCGTCACGGCAGAACGGAAAGTTCCGTTTCGCTGGACGTACTACATTGGCAAAGACGGCAAGATTCTGTACATCGACAAAGACGTGAAGTCCGCTTCCCACGGTGCCGACTGCGCGAAGAAGCTCAAGGAACTGGGCATCGGTGAGAAGAAGGCAAAATAGAAGTCGTCGTTCTGAATTCTGAATCCCGGGGGAGACATCAGTGTCTCCCGGGATTTCTTTCTACGTGTGTTCCGCCATGCAAAAACCAGTTTTCATTTCGAGCCGACGCGCACTCTGGGCAGTGCTCCTGCTGTGGACGCTGGTTGTCCCGACTGCGGCCGACGAGATTCCATCGGGCCTGCAACCCGGCGCTGCGCCGCCACCTTTCAGCGTTTCCGATGTCACCGGACGGCACAAAGGGAAGCACCTTTGCTATCGCTGTCTGCATGGCAGCCGACCGGTTGTGGCGGTTTTTGCACGGCAGATCACTCCGCACCTTGCAAAACTTGCGAAACAACTCGGCAAAGAAGTTGCAGCAAACAAGAAGGTGCATTTGCAGGCATTTGTTGTTCTTTTGACCGACGACCGCGATTCGATTCAACCGCAACTTATTGAACTGAAACAGAAGCACAAAATCGAGCATGTACCGCTCACAGTGTTTGACGGCAGCGACGGTCCCAAAGACTTCAACATCGCCGGGGGCACCAAAACGTCCGTCATCATGTGGAACCGCAACACGGTCCGATTCAATCTCGCGATTGCTGCGGATCAACTCGACAAGAAAGTTATGGCGACAATCATCGAACGTGCCGGCCAACTTGCAAAGTAAGTACCGGGCGACCAGATGATTCCAATCGACGCCCTGGCATCGGATTTACGATTTCAGAATTCCTCAATCAATAGAGATTTCCACCATGATCAAGCACGCCATCTGCCTTTCGACACTGCTGACGACCGCGTTCGTTTTCTCCGCACTGGCCGTATCTCCCGCCGATGCCGGCGAGAAAGCCGACAAGCCTGCCATGGTGTATGAGCTGCGAACCTACACCACTCTCGAAGGGCGGCTGCCGGCGCTGCACGCGCGGTTTCGCGACCACACGCTGCAACTCTTCGGCAAGCACGGCATCACCAACGTGATGTATTGGACGCCCGTCGATAAGAAAAACACGCTGGTCTATCTCATCGCTCACGCCAGCCGCGAAGCAGCCGACAAGTCGTGGAAAGCATTTGGCAGCGATGCCGAGTGGAAGAAGGTCCGGGCGCAGTCGATGAAGGACGGAAAAATTCTCACCGGCGTGAAACGGCAATTCCTCACACCGACAAACTACTCCCCGACCAAGAGCGGCGGACTGGCGAGCCTGGTCAACGAAAAAGGAGTCGTGTTCGAGCTGCGAACATACACCACCAACGATGGCAAACTCGCCAATCTCCATGCCCGATTCAGCGACCACACGTTGAGCCTCTTCAAGAAGCACGGCATGACCAACCTCATCTACACCACGCCGATGGATGAGAAAACGGCATCGAACACCTTGGTCTACGTCATCGCCCACAAAAGCAGAGATGCAGCCAAGGAATCGTGGAAGGCATTTATCGGCGATCCCGATTGGAAAAAGGCCTATCGAAATTCCATCAAAGACGGCAAACTGGTCACCAAGGTGCAAAGCCAATACCTCAACGCGACCGACTATTCCCCGTCGAAGTAGCACGGGGTGCGAACAGTGACGGAGAACTGCCCCCTGCCCTCTTTTTCCTGGTCCACGGAAGATGAATTTCGCCCTGCTTGGCGATGATCCCGCTGTCATTCCCCTCGTCACAGCCATTGCTGCGCATCCGGGTCATCAGTTGACGCGGGCGTCGCTGGTTGGCGAGACGACGCTGTCGGCGCTGTCGCAGATCGTACCGGGGGTCGCGGTCGCCGACGGCTGGGAAGAGTGGGTTTCCAGCCCCGTTGTCGATACCGTGATTGTAGCGGGCGACGACGAAGCCGTTCTCGAAGCGGCACGAAAATTGGCGGCGGCCGGCCGTTCGCTGATGATCATTCCACTGGCCAGTCAGGGGCTCGCCTTCGTTTACGAACTCACGCTCATCCGCGACGACGCGCTCGTCGCGCTCTGCCCGGCATTCCTGCCGCGGTTCGAGCCTGCTGTTGTCGCCCTCAAAACATTGATCGAAGCGGGAGAACTCGGCCAGTTAATGCACCTGCAGTTTGAACGAACACAATCCTCGCCCGATGACACTGGATCGCCCCAGTTGGTTTCGCGATCGGAAATCGACGAAGTGCTGTTGCAGGATGTTGATCTGTTGCGATCGCTGGGCGGCAATTACAGCCGCGTCACTGCGGTCTATAGCGGCAAGGTGTCCGACAGGGTATCGATGGCGCAGGTGACACTCGCCGGCGAAGGCATGACGGAGGCTTCCTGGTCGCTGAAGACGACGCAACCGGGACCGCTATGGAAGCTGGTGGCCGTCGGCGAGCGGCGTACCGTGGTGTTGACCCGCGAAGACCCACTGACACCAGTTCAACTCGACGCCGACGCCATCGACGTTCCGCAGTTGCTGCCGCAATCCTCACGCGATCCCATCGTCAGTCTGCTGGAAAACTGCGCCGCGATGCAGGCGGGCGAACCGGCCACGCCCGATTGGACCGACTTAACTCAGGCATTTGAACTGGTCGATGCGGCACGGCGATCGGTCGTCCGCCGGAGAACAATCGATGTCTACTTCGAGACGGCTTCGGAACGCAGCGTTTTCAAGACGCAGATGACTGCCGTCGGCTGTGGGCTGCTGGTCCTGACGTTCTTCGCCGTTCTCGTTGTGCTGGTCATCGGCACGTTATTCAAACCGAACGACACGGTCATGCTGGTGTTGCGCGGCCTCGTATTTCTGCCGCTGGTGCTCTTCTTGTTACTGCAAGTGCTGCTGGTCGTCACACGAGCATCAACTGACGACGCGACCTCTCAAGCGAAAACCAACAGCGACGAGTGATGGCGGCAGCCCAACGGAACGCTGTCGTTATGCACCGCCGTGTGTAGCCAATCATTCTAACGCCCGTCGCCCGCTTTCTCCGCTTCTGCGGGATCGATCAAGCCGTCGCTGTCACTGTCGATTCGATCGAATATCTTCGACGATCCGAGAAACTCGCGCGGGCTAATGTCGTTATCGTGGTTGCGGTCCATCCGCAAGAACCATTTGGGGGGATTCCGCTCTTTGCGCGAAGCCTTTGCTCGTTTCACCTGCGGTATCCGCAACACGTCAGTCGAGTATTTTTCCTGCGCGCGGCTGAAGACAATGGTGATTCTGCCGTGACGCTCCTCAGGCTCGATTTCGCCATCGCCGTCTTCGTCGATCTTCAGTATTTGCTCCCGAGCCCCCCGCATCTCACGCAAACTGAGCCGTCGGTCACCATTGAGATCGACCAATTGGAAGAGCGTGGGAATCTCGGCGGCCGTTGTCACTTCCGCCTGACTCCACCTGACGGCATGCTCGCGTTGATAGTCCGCTTTGATTTCAGCAAACGTCACTTTTCCGTCACGGTTGGAATCCCAGCGGCCATAGGCCTGCGCTAAGGCAGTGTTGGCCAAAGCGTCGAGTTCCCCGCCCTCAAGAACGGCATTCTCGTCTTCGTCGCGGAGTGTCATTTCACGTTTTGCCAGATCATCGAAGTCCGGCGGCCTGCGGTTGACGACGCCGATCGCAAACCGCAACTTTGTCCCCGACAACATCAGTTCGGCAGCCTTTGCCGACGCCAGCCCGTTGTCGCTCGGTTTCTTCAGCCCCAGCGCAGGAGACGTCGAGATGATCTCGATTCCGCGTCCGACCTGATCGCGTTCCCCCAGAGACACCCGCACGGCAATTTGTGGCTTCGCGGTTTTGAATTGTGAAACGTCGTGTCGTTTGCCGTAGACGCGTTGCATTTGCGTTTCGATTGCGGCCACATCCACCGTCGGTCCCAGTTGATGCAGGACTCGCGGACCATCGGTAGGCGTGAGTTGCGGAGTTCCATTTCGGCCAAACGTGAACCGGCCCCTGTTATCACTTCTGACTAACGCGATCTCGCGCGATTCAAGCCAATCGTTGTTGTTTGTGTCGCGGCTTTTCAGGCGTTCCTCTGTATTTTCCAGTTCCGATTTCGACAACACACGATCAAGATTGAGGTCGAGAAGTTGATCGATTTCAAATTCGTCGCGTATTCTGTGAAACTCCTGCATGCGAAACGACGGCCCATCGCCTGCGGCTTCCATCAGCAGGCGTGCCTCGTTTCTTTCGACGGTGCCGTTACGATTTCGGTCGCACGATTTCACCAACTGGAAGCGCCGACCGGCGTTTCGTAGCCGCCACCCCAACCGGCCGAACGCCAAACGCGGGTTTTCGATCGCCTCTTCCCAGGTTCTCTTGCCGTCGCCGTTGCTGTCCGCCGCTTTGAACACTTCGTCGATTAACTGTTCCCGCACGATGTGAAAGGGGCGACCGCTAATCGCAATCTCCGCCTCGATCACCAGCGGGCCGGTCGGTGCCAGCAACAGCAATCGGACTTTTCCCTTCGAGAGATCGTCACCTGCACGAACGATATCGGCGACAGTCCCTTTATCGTCACCCGCTTCGACAGCGTTGGTGAAAGGAACGATCGAAGCGCAGCAAACGCAGACCAGCAGACTGGCATGGATCGACATCGATTCCCTCCATGTCGCGGGACAACTGAAAACACGACGCACGGGTCAATCGCATCAACTCGCCGGAACGCGTATCGCGCGTTGATCATAAATGGAACGAGTGTCAATTGTTAGTCGTAAACGCTCTGTGAGTGTGTCTTGTCAGCGCGTATGTTGTTGGTGCTGCTTTCACGGCCGGGCTGTGTTTATAATGCCTCAATGACATCCGCATTCCTCGACCGCGAAGAATATATCGAACAGGCCTACTTCTTTCGCACTTTTCGCGAGCGATTGGAAGACAGCCTCCCGTCGCAGGAAATTCTCGCCAGCATCGGCGAAGAAGTACTGGCAACAACCAAGCTACCGTTGGCGGTCGATTTTCTCAAAGGGGAAATCCTGCTGACCGGGCGGGTCAGCGACGGCATGGCACAGCTGCCACACTACTTCACACCGTTCCAAACGTTCGTCATGTCGATGGCGGAAGACGACAAGTCCCGTTTCGACCAGAAGATCGCCTTGCTCATTCTGGAGCGGGAATCACAATTCCGAGCCGAATCGTCCACGCCGGCCGGGCTGTTCATTTACCAGTTCGAATGCATTGCCCGCAACCGCCTGGGTTACGACAACGGCATGATCGCCATGGCCGACGACCCATCCTTCGATGACAATTGGCGCGACTGGATTCTGAAGGTACGGTTGCGACTCGGTGCCACCGACTTCACCGATTTGATTTATCTCCGCTCGCAACATTACGTGAACGAGTCCCGGCGGCGAACCGGCAACGACAGCTTTCAGCCGCCCTATCCCATTCTCTTTGCCGTACAGGAAGGGCGAATTGCCAAGGCCAATCGCGGCAAAGATCCGCTTTACATGTTCGCCGCATTGCAACGACAACTCGGGCATCCTTCGGTCCCTCGAGCCAAACGGGCAAGAAAGGGACCTCTATTTCATCCCGCTGTCGAAGAGCGATTCCAACGGCTGGAGCAACGAATGAAGCTCCTCGAATCGGAGGCAAGCGGCGGACTCGACCTCAGCCAATTCTATGTCAAACCCCCGGCGATACCGATTCGTAGTATGAATAAACGGCCGGACGAAGCAATTTAAAAATCGAAAGAAGTCGTGATGGCGAAGCAGAGAAAAAGAAGCGGCAAACCCAAACAAAAAAACAAAGGGGGAACCGGCAAACTCATTGGCCGCATTTCCCTCTACAGCGTGCTGGCAATTCTGCTCGTCGTGGGCGTGTGGGAATTTCGTGTCAAGAATGCAGCATCCGCAACCGGCCATGCCTGGCGAACGGCCTTGAAACAAACACCCGAACACGAGGACTTTCTGCAGTCGCAACTCGATCAATACATCAAAGGCATCCCAACGACAGAGACACGCACCCCCGGCGAGAAAGATGAAGCACTCGTCGTTTCAGTCGTAAGATATTCGTGGAATGGAATAATTCGCACATACGAAATTGATGTCGAAATGGCCCTCGGGAAAGACCGCTCGATCGAGACGATAACCGGCCCCTGACACGATGCATCCTTGACGAGCAGTGACCGCGCTGAAAAACTCGGCGACGACGTTTGCAAAAGGGACGTCAGCCCGGGAAGATCGTGCGATGACTGAAATCATCGACGGCCACCTTTACGACTATCCCAAGTATTACGATTTGGTTTACGGCTCCGACTGGAAAGCGGAGTTTCAGTTTCTCCAATCGTGCTTCGCGAAATTCTGCACACGGCCAGTCAAGCGGTTATTTGAACCGGCGTGCGGAACGGGCCGGCTGTTGATCCGTCTGGCGGAAGCCGGCTACGAGGTTCAAGGCAATGACTTGAACCTCGTAGCCGTGGAATTCTGCAATGCCAGATTCCAGCGCCGTAGTTTTTCATCCCCCGCCGTTGTCGGCGACATGGCGGAATTCCGCTTGGGCCGCAAGGTCGATGCTGCCTTCAATATGATTAACAGCTTCCGTCATCTACCCGATGAAGCGGCCGCCGAGAACCACCTGCGATGCGTGGCCCGCGCGCTGGTCAAAGGCGGGGTGTACCTGTTGGGACTGCATCTCACCCCCACCGGCTGCGACCGAGTGGATGAAGAAGAATGGGCCGCGAGACGCGGCAATTTGGCGGTCATTTCTTCCATGTGGTCGGCCGGCATCGACATGCGCCGCCGCAACGAACGCGTCGGCATGACATTCGACATCTACACCCCCACCCGGCATCAACGCATTGTCGATGAAATGAACTACCGCACCTACACAGCCCCGCAGATGAAACGGCTGTTGAAGAAAGTCGGCGAGTTCGAGGTCGTTGAAATGTTTGATTTCACCTACGACATGAACCAGCCGATACGTATCGATGATCGCACCGAAGACGTGGTGTTCGTGCTACGCCGGGCTTGAGTACAAGAGAGAAAACGACTCGTTCCCAAGCTCCAGCTTGGGAACGCCGGATGGCCAAATCGCGTGACCAGCGAGGGCGACGTTTCAAGCTGTTGCCGAAATCGTGCGAAGCGGAGCTTCGCGTCGGTGCGTTCCCAAGCCGGAGCTTGGGAACGAGGCAAATCGGAGCCTGAAGCGCAAGCGAAGGATGGTTCCAGGGCGATGCCAGCAAGCTCCTTCGCTTGCGCTTCAGGCTTAAATCAACTCTTCAGTCGGAATCGTTGCCTTCTGCAGTAGGCGGCAGAAGTTTACCGACGGCGGTCGCGATCATCTGTCGCCGCCCCACTAGTGTGCCGGTAGCCTTGTCGTAAATCGTCGTTTCCACTTTCAATACGCCATACGGCACTTCGGGGCAAAGCCACAATTCCGTGCGATAACGCAAAGTTCGTTTCTCACCCGGCGAACGGTAATCGACTTGTCCCGCCGCGTGACGGCAACGGAACGCATCGGGGCGAAGTTCGGTTTTCAAGTAACGCACCTTGCCGCGCCGATAACCGCTTTTTCGTAGCGTCGGTAACCCGTGCAGGAATGCATGCATCGACGTGAATCCTTGGGGCTGCGAGATTCTGGAATCTTTGTGGAGGAATGCCGCAGGTGGTTTTCCCGCTTGAAAGGCATCGACATCCAGACCGTAATAATCATCGACAATGGGATGAACAGCGTCCCCCTCGTAATTGCCTGCATCGAATTCGTTGACACGAACCAGTGCTGTGCGTGTACCATCGAAGGCCACTACCCTCCTTCCATGCAATCTCAGACGACTTTCCGTTCCATCAATTCCCATCGTGGCGAACTCAACCCAATAGTCTTCCCCTCCATTTGTTTCACTAGGCAACGTCGGAAACCACGTCATCAACGGCTTTTCGAACTCGGCGATTTCATCGCTGTAATCGATCCATCCCCAGTGAGTCATCAGCCGAAACAACCAGGGATGTTGCCACGGATTTGTTTGCGGGTAGGCGGCGGAGAAAACGGAAATGGCCAGCAAGCCGGTCGCGGCCATCTTTGTCCAGCGGCAATCCGCCCAGCGGTCGAGAACCGGAATGATCGCCAGCAGCCAGAACGGGATCAGCCAAATCATCCACCGTAGTCCCGAAGTGTTGCCGCCGTAGTTGTAGCTGCCCGTTCGCGACAGATAGAACGAAAGAACCACGACCGTCAGGATCAACCCCAGCCACAAGAACGGCCGCAAGGCATGTTCCCGCCAGCGGCGGATCTGAATCCAACCCGCCACCGACAACAGAAACACGGGCGACAACGACAGAATCCCGTGATGCCCAACGGTGCAATGCAACAGGTACGTGTACCACGGCTCGCGATTGGCATCGAGGCCCGACGGGTTCGACCAATAACTGGGTATGCCTTCATAAACGTAGTTGTACGGCCCTTTGCCGAAGAAGACATAGAAAGGACGCCAATCACCGCTGGCGATGTAAGTCGTCGCGAAGAACGCCGCCAACGGCAACAGCGCTGCCGGCACGAAGTACTTCCAGGTGGGACCTGCCGCCCTGAAGTGCAACAGCAAGAACATTGACACGCCGAAGATGGCCGCCGGCAATTCACTGGTACACGTCAACGCCGCAAAGAAACCCGCCAGCAGAAAATGCTGCGGCCGCCGCGAACCGTCGATCACAATCCGCAGCGCCGGATACAACGCAAACACGACACACACTGCAGCGACAGTGTGATTGTTCAACGTCACCATGAACGTCGTCAACAAGGTGCCAATCGAGGCCGTCAGCAAGATGAAATAACGTGTCGCATCGCGGCGGGCATAGCGTTCCACCACCGCCGCGATCACGACGAGCGCCGCGATCATCGGCAGCAGGTTGACGAGTAACAAAATCAATCGCGTGACAGATTCGGTCTGTTTGATCAGATTCCAGCCGGTCGTTTTCTTCACGCACCAGTACACGCCGGCAACAGCCGTCGGCAGCAGCGCCGGCTTGGTTGAGTAGAAATGCTCCTTGAAGCGCACCTTATCAATCGTGTCCCAACCGGGCTGCCCGATGATTCGATCGATGGTGTAGGTGTCACGCTCGACAATCGACCAGACGGTACACCACCGCGAGCGGTCGTTTGCGCTTTGTAACGGCCGGGCGTTGAGGATTGCCGACGCGATCAATGCAGCGGCGGCGGCAATGATAAACGCATAGACGGCGCGACGTCGGCGCGCAGCGTCGGCATCGCAGGTTGCGTCCGGTAATAGTTGTAATGACTCGGGCATGGCGGGTGAGGATCGGGCGCGACCACTGGTCGCGGCTTTACATTTCGATGACGGGTGCCATCTATTGTACGACGTTACAGGAGGTCGCGGAGCGAAAAATGGTGCTTGCCGAGTTTTCCGCCATAGTTGCCGGCCGTGACCATTGTGATATCGGGACATTGGCAGGCGGCATGCAGCCCGACGCGCATGGATTCGGCGACGCGTTCGGCCGAGAGGCCGTCGATCACAATTTCGTAAACGGCACCGGTTCTCGGTAGCAGTGACGTCTCGACTTGTGATGTCAGCGTCGGACAATAGGCGTCGTTCGTGCTGGCTTTCAGTTTCTTGTAACGCGAGCCGACTTTGCTGCCGCTGCGGACAATCCCCCCGGGGAATGGCAAAATCGTATCGGGGACTTCATTCATCGCCCGGACGGCGGATTCGGCGGCGTGCAGCGCGGCGGATTGATCGGCACCGCCGATAAGCAGGTTCCCGCCGGCGACGCCTTTGACCGTGCCAAATCGGTCTTCGCACACAAATTCACCGTCCATCACCGGCATTCGCCACAACCGGCGGTCGGCCACTTTCTTCGATGTTTGGAAGCCATCGCCAAAAAACCGCAACTGCCCACCGATCGAAATCTGCTTTTCGCGTTCGCAATCGTCGAGGCCGTTGTAACAGGCGGTCGTGGGACAGGTGAGAATGCATTGGCCGACCCGGTTCGCCACAGCCGATTGCAGTTTTTCCCGGCTGAAGGCGAACATGAGAACCGAGAGCGCCGGTCGACCATCGGGTGAATCATCGGCCGACACACTGCCTTCGATGGCCGCTTCCACGTCGCAGGCAATCACGCTGGTGGCGTTGCCACAGGCAAGCTGCGCGGCGGTCAAAGCCCAGCCTTCGGTGGCGGCCGAAATGATCAGCCGCGTGCCAACAATCGGAAAAGCCTCGGCAAACGTATCGACGATCGGCACGCCGTTCAATTCAAGTTCGGACATTAATAGTTTCAAGTTACCTTACGGCGGGACATATGAATCGCAGATACACAAAGGGTGCCACTGGCGTGTCGCCAGTGCAGCGCGGGAAACACTGGCAACACGCCAGTGGCACGCAACCCGGAGAAGCCAACAGCCGGGCTGCCTTTTCTCACTCAATAATGTTTCCGCTCAGTTTCTTAGCTTAAAGTTGAAGTTATTCTCACCTTGTTTAATCTGGGCGGTGAGCGTTGACGGGGCACGCTCGGCGCGCTTCGCCGGAACACCTTTTTTCAAAATTGTGACGGTATATTTTCCAGTCGAGATGCCAGCCTTCCCCTTGCCGCGCAGAGTGTATCGGCCATCCCGATCCGTGGTTCCAGTTGCGGTCGCACCTTTGTTGGTGTGGAACTCAATCGTCACGCCAGCGAACGGCCTACCGTTCAAAGTCACGATCCCGGATACCTTGGCATTGGCCGCCACCACAACTTTCTTCAACTGATACTTGCGCGGCTTCGGCTGATTGATCTCAAAAATCTGATCCTCAAGCTTGAGTGCGTCCTGCTCGTGCTTCTTGATTCTCTCTTCCTGGCCTTCCAGCCGTTTCGCGAGCGACGCCACTTGCTGCTTCAATTTGTCGTTTTCAGCAGACTCTTTCAACTGTCTTGCAAGACGCGAGTACTGCTGGAACGCCCGCCATTCGTTGCGTAGCGACTTCACCGGACCGGAGTTGCGTTGTTGGTTCAACTCGGCGACGGCAAGTGCCTGTTTGTACTGCGGCGTTTTAGTGTTTTCCTGCAGCTCAATGTGCCGTTCCAGTTGCAACGAAGAATACGTCCCCACCACGTCGCCATCGATACTCAATTCGTACCGTCCTGCCGACAAACCGTGAACTTCCAATGCTTCGCGGCTCATGCGATGTCCCATGTGCAGCAGCTTCGCACCAGATTGTGCATCTTCAGGAACAACAAACGGTAGGCCCTCGGCTTTCCAGGAAAACGTCACGCCATTTACGCCGCCGGTGAGTTCCGTCGCCTTGCCGCGTGCACCCTGCACCCGAAACTTGTCCTTGCCCTGCCGCGTGATGCGGATGTTGGAAAGCGGACTGCGGAGACCCATTTGATCGATGATGGAATAGGCCATCACAATTTGCCCCGGCGGATCGGGATGGACCGAATCGCGAATCATGGTGAAGTTCGGATCGGTCTTGCGCTGTTCGAGCGTGAGGTTGTTGAGCGGGCCGTACATATCGACAAAGCCGTAACCGTTATCAACGGCCACTTCCTGCAACCACGCGCCGTAATACGCCAGCACGGAGTTGTACAACGTCAGCGAGTCGGCCGGAATTTGGCGGTTCCGCATGCGGGCGGCACGTGAATCGAACATGGTCGGCGTCATCAACACTGGCGTCGCGCCAATTTTGCGGATGCGGGCAACCACTTCAGTCATGTCGCGGCGGTACGTTTGGAACGTCTCTTCATCGTACGGCTGATAGCGTCCGTCGTTCATTCCCAATAGCACCGTGACGTACTTCGGTTTGTAGGCGGTCACGTCACGGTCGAACCGCGCGAGCGCGTCCCAAGCCTTCGCCCCGCCGACGCCCGAGTTGTGAAACTTAAGCCGCATCGAGGGGTAACGTGTGTAGAAAAAGTCTTCAACGTACTGCGTGTACAAACACTGATGGGTAATGCTGTCGCCCAGAAAGACGATGCTGTCGCCCGATTTCAATTCCAGCTTGGCCGTCGGCGATTTGTACTGCGGCTCGGAAGCTGGCAGTGCCAAAGTGAATGTCAGCAAGCCAAACAGCACAGCCAATAATGTAATACGTGCTTTCATCGCGACAAACTCCCAAAAGAATGTGGTCGAACGCCCGTCCGGAACGCGTCCCAATGTAACAGATTTCAATCGCAAATGCGTCCAATGTTCGTAGTGACCGTATTCATGCGGTTCGATTGCTTCCTGCAGCATCGCCCTTGTTCAATTATGAAAGGGGCGATGAATCGGGTCACTACAAACCCTCTAACGACCATTGTGCGCGATCACAATATGCGGTACGACAACTGGTAGTGTTTACGATGATCTGCCTGCTCGTAGGGAGTCTGTTTGGATGAATCGAATTGTCGTTACCGGGGGCGCGGGTCGTCTGGGACGCCGGGTGATTTCCGATCTGATTGATCGGGATTACGAAGTTTCCGCCGTCGATATTGTCGCCGCAGACGATCTGGGCTGCCCGTTTCAGCAAATGGATTTGACCGACCGAGACGCGGTCTGCCGGGCACTCGAAGGTGCAGAGGCGGTGCTGCATTTGGGTGCGGTGCCGGGACCGACGGTTGCAGACGGGCCGGTGACTTTCCGCAACAACGTTCTGAGTACTTACAACGTGGTCGAAGTGGCCGCCGATTTCGGGCTGTCGAAAATCGTCTTCGCCTCGTCGCTGTTCACCATCGGCTGGGCAGAGGATGCGAACTGTTACTGGCCCAAATATGTTCCCGTGGATGAACAGCATCCGCTGACGCCCTTTGAAGCATACGGTCTGTCGAAAGTCATCGGCGAAGAAATCTGTGCCGCGGCCAGTCGCCGGACAGGCATTCCGACCGTCAGCCTGCGGATCACGAATATCATTCAGCCGGAGAAGTTTGCGGAACTTCCCTGGCCGGCACCAACGCGGTCCGACCCGGTCCGCTTCACACTCTGGCCTTATGTTGCGTTGGAAGACGCGGCGACCGCCTGCCGATTGGCGATCGAAACCGAAACGAAAGGCCACGAAGCGTTCTTCATCGCGGCCCGAGACAACCGGTTCGATTGTCCGATGCGCGACCTGCTGAGCGAATTTGCGCCGCAGGTTGAAATCCGTGGCGAGTTAGCAGGAACGGCAAGCGTGTTGAGCATCGAAAAGGCGCGGCGCATTCTCGGCTACGAGCCACAGCACGACTGGACGACGAGTTGAAACGGTCGTCCAAGGGATTCCATGAAGCGAGTTTGTCCTTTGCAGGGAAACCGACTCCCGGGTAATTGAAGCCCTAATCGCAAGTTTTTAAGTTGCGCACTCGGCTTGACGGGAGACAACAACCCCAAGTATTTAAGCCTGAAGCGCAAGCGAAGGAGCATGCTGGCATCGCCTTGGAATCATCCTTCGCTTGCGCTTCAGGCTTCAATGGATGAGACCTTTTCCTGCAGCCGTCAAACGCCGGGTCATTTCGGCGATGCCGTCGCGGTAAACGTCCAAGACGCGTTGGCGTTCCTGATCGTCGGCGAATTTTCCGTTTTTCCGAATTGAATCGACATTCGCTTTCATCTCGGCCAACAGTTGCCCGGCAACGGCGCGATCGAAATGACGGCGACCGTTGACTTCGACATTAACGGCGCTGGTGTGCGCGAATAATTCGCGGCCGAATTCGTTGCGGGCAACCGGCTCGGTTAGTGTGGGATCATCTTTGACGGGTGGCGGAGGCGTGCGAAGCGCCACCCAGCAAGGCCGATCGATGGGAATTTTTGAATCGATCTTCGCAATCACGTGTCCGCCGGCGCGCTCCGTCTTCGACTTCGCAACGACCTTGCCGTTGATCACAAGTTCGACGCGGCCAAAATCGACGCGGCCAACGGCCTCGCCGACGATGCGGATTGTTGTTGGTTTCTTAAGCGAAAGCGTCTCGCCAATACTCTTATCAGCCACCTTGAGCTTCAACAGTGGGCCGTTGGTAATGAATGACCGGCCGTTCGCCAGACCTTTCAGCCAATTCTTAACGGTGACGTCGCCTTTCATCTCGACGTAGACTCGCGAAAAGTCGTACATCAACCAGTCCGTACCAGTGGAAAACGGCACGTGGATTCCGGCGTTGAGGTACCGGTAATAGCTGGTTTTGAAGCTGCCGTGCGTGCCACCATCGAAAATGTTTTGTGCGTCGATGCGACCCGCCAACAAATTCGGGAGTTCTTCCATGCCCCAGTTATTGTGGCACCAGATGATGGTCGCGCCGTCGCGTCGCGCCGTTTCGATTCCGCGTGCCAACGGCAAGCCGTCGGTCCCCATTTTCATAATGCCCGGTCCGATACTGACCGGCTGAATCAACTTCTCGATGTCGAGCAGCATCACGTGGCCGTAACCTTGCCCGAAGCCGGCGAAGTTGTGCCGATGCTCTTCGCCGTTGCCGAAGACAACACCGGATTTTTTCGACAGCGACGCCAGATCGCCGTCGGTGTATTTGTTCGACGTGTATTCGCGGTCGGCGCCTGCACGTTCGAGATAAGAGAGAAACAGCAAATCCAATCCGTCGGCCTTGGGGATTTCCAACAGATAGCGGTCGCACATTTCGCGGGTGATCTTCTGCAGATGCAGATGGGTGTTGCCCGAATACGAACTGTGCTGCGACGCATCGACAAATTGCCGCAATGGCACGGTCAACGTTGCCTGATCCTTGTTTGTCAAATTAACGGTGACGGTCGCCTGTTCGGTTTCCAATCCCGAAAGGGCGGTGATTGTCAGCTTCTTCCGAGGCAGACGAACAACGGTTTGCTTCGGCAAGACCGACCAGCGCGAAATCGGCAGCGTTTCGTCCAATCCCTGCCCACGAGAAAGTAATCCAGCGACCGTCACCGCTTCGCCGTCCGCGTCTTCGATTCGAATCAGCCCGGAAATTTCCCGCTGGCTGTCGGCATCGATCAGCTTGAGCGTGACGGCACAATTCTCCGTCGCGCGATTCCCGGTGAGTACCAACAACCCAACAACAACGACACAAGTGATGGTGGCGGGAATGCGCATGCGGATGTCTCTCGATGAAATCAACGTTTCCGAAATACCCGCTTCTCATGGTAGAATCGCTCGGCGGCAGATACAACACGTGAGAGGATTGCATGTCGAGCAGGCAAGTCGGACCAGAACTTGTCCGAAAACCCGGTTGCGGTTGTTCAGGACACTTCCAAGCAAATGTCCGTGTAACCCGTCAGAGGATTTTCGGACCACTTGAAGTAGTGCGAAGGGAATCTCATGACGACATCAGCCAGCGATCTCCAACAGAAGCAACTTGAGCAGGCCGAAGAGTTGCTCTTCTCGGGGCCGCAGCGAACAGGGTTTGCGAAGGAACTGTATTTCGGACGCTTTCGTGCCGACTCCATTCTGCCCTATCCATCACTCACCGAGGCAGAACAGTCGCGCGGCGACGAAGCGGTTGCTACAGTCCGAAAGTTTTGCGATGAACACATCGATCCGGAACGCATCGACCGCGAGGCCGATATTCCGAGGGAAGTGATCCACGGTCTGGGTAATGTTGGCGTGCTGGGCATGACCGTTTCGCCCGAACATGGCGGACGCGGGCTTTCACAGCAAAACTATTGCCGCGTGATGGAGGTCATCGGCGGGCATTGCGCCGCGACGGCGGTCTTCGTCAATGCGCATCATTCCATTGGGTTGCGGGCGTTGGAAC
This sequence comes from Planctomycetota bacterium, assembly GCA_963581435.1. GTDB lineage: Bacteria > Planctomycetota > Planctomycetia > Planctomycetales > Planctomycetaceae > JABISG01. The sequence continues at coordinate 12,513 of CAUZOL010000049.1, read as the reverse complement.
TGTTCGGCACGAAGGAGCAGCAACAGCGCTGGATGGGTCCGTTGGTCACCGGCGAGCAGATCGCCGCTTTTGCGCTCACCGAAAAGGAAGCCGGCTCGGATGCCTCGAATGTGCAGACCCGCGCCGAGCCGACGGAAGATGGTACCGGTTTTGTTCTCAACGGCACCAAGCAATATATCACCAACGCCGCCATCGCGCAGGTGCTGACCGTGATGGCGCGCACGCCGGACGAGAAGGAACCGGACGGAAAGATCACCGCGTTTCTCGTAACGCCCGACATGCCCGGCTTTGAAGTCGTCGAAGCGCGGATGGAGAAATGCGGTATTCGTGGCACAGCGACCGGAAAACTCGCTTTCAACAATATGGTCGTCCCCCGCGAGAACGTACTCGGGGAGATCGGTAAGGGGCTACGACTAGCGCTCACCGTGCTCGATTTCGGCCGGACCACTTTTGGTGCCAGCTGCACCGGTGCCGCAAAGTTCTGCATTGAACATGCCGTCGAGCGAGCGAACACGCGCCGGCAGTTCGGCCGCTCGCTGGGCGAGTTTGAACTGGTCAAACAGAAGATCGCCCACGCGGCCGCCGACACCTTTGCGATGGAGTGCGCGACGTATCATACGGCCGCGCTCATCGATAGCGGGGCCGAAGATTACATGCTGGAAACAGCAATGCTCAAAGTCTTCGCCAGCGATGCCCTCTGGCGAATTGTGAACGACACGCTGCAGATTTGGGGTGGAGCCGGCTACTTCTCCGACGAACCATTCGAACGCATGATGCGCGACGCGCGGATCAATTTGATTGGCGAAGGAGCCAATGACGTGCTGCGATCGTTCATCGCGATGGTCGGACTACGCAACGTTGGCAAGGAGTTGGAGTCGGTGCAGAAGAAACCGTGGTCGGCATTGAAGCTGTGGCGATCAACGCCACCGATTCCCGTCGTCTCCTCGACGAAAACGCGGCTTTCAACGCACGCCCAGTTACAATCGACGGCCCGGCTGTTGGGTGGGCAGATTGGCAAGTTCGGACGAGTCTGCCGCAATTCTTTGATCCGGCATCGGGAAGGAATTCTTGAAATGCAGTGCGTGCAGGCGCGGTTGGCCGATGTCGCCACCGAATTATTTGCTGCCAGTTGTGTCTACGCCCGACTGAATTCCCTCGCGACTGCGACCAATGTCGATGAGCAGACAGCGGCCCGCGACATGCAAACCGGCCTGTTCTACATCAAAGCGGCCCACCGGCGCAACGCATTGCGACTGAAGGAACTGAACTCCAACGATGATGGCGAGCAACTGCGGACGGCCGACCTGTGGCTGAAATGAAAGCCAGGAAGTTACGAACGTCCAACTTTGAACTTCCAACACCGAACATTCAACATCCACCTGCCTGGAACCGACAGCTATGACTCAACAACATAACACCGCGTTTCAAATGTCCGCATCGAACATTCGGTATGGACAGGGCGTGACTCGTGAAGTGGGCATGGACTTGCTCGATTTAGGCGTGCGGCGAACGTTGGTGGTGATCGATCCTGCGTTGCGTTCATTGCCTGTTGGCGAGACGGTGCTGGCATCGTTGAAAGAAAACGGTGTGCCGCACGATGTTTTCGACGAGGTGAACGTCGAGCCGACCGACAGTAGTTTTCAACGGGCGGCTGAAGTTGCGGTCGCGGGCCAATTCGACTCGTTTGTCGCGGTCGGCGGCGGCAGCGCCATCGACACCGCCAAGGCGGCGAATCTGTATTCGACGCATCCGGCCGACTTTCTCGATTACGTGAACGCCCCCATTGGTAAGGGGAAGCCGGCTCCCGCGCCATTGAAACCGTTGATCGCCGTGCCGACGACCGCCGGGACTGGCAGCGAGACGACTGGCGTCGCGATCTTCGACTACGTTGAAAAGAAGGCCAAGACCGGCATCGCCCACCGTTATCTCAAGCCGACGCTGGGCATCATCGATCCCGACAACACCCGCACGCTGCCGGCGGCCGTCGCGGCGGCGACCGGTTTGGATGTTTTGAGCCACGCGCTCGAATCGTACACGGCCATCCCGTACACATCGCGACCAAAGCCGGCGCGGCCGTTGGAGCGGCCGGCTTATCAGGGATGTAATCCCATCAGCGACATCTGGGCGATACGCGCGCTGGAAATGGTTGCTGAGTTTTTGCCGCGGGCGTATGCCGACACCACCGACGATGAAGCACGCGGCAGCATGCTGTTGGCGGCGGCGATTGCCGGCATCGGTTTCGGAAACGCCGGCGTTCATTTACCGCACGGCATGTCGTACCCCGTGGCCGGCATGGTTCGCGATTATTACCCGCCGGGTTACGACGTCGATCATCCAATCGTCCCGCACGGCATATCGGTCATCTTACACACGCCCGCCGTTGTGAGATTTACGGCGCCGGCTTGTGCAGCGCGTCACCTGCGGGCGGCCGAAGCGCTTGGAGCCGATGTCGCCGATGCCTCACCGGACGATGCCGGAGAAGTTCTCGCCAACTGCGTGATTGGTTTCATGCGACAACTGGGAATGCCGAACGGCCTCGGTGCGCTGGGATACGGCGAAGAGGATATCCCCGCACTGGTGGAGGGAACGCTGCCGCAGCACCGCGTGACCAAGCTCTCCCCACGTCCGGCGGAAGCAGAGGAGCTAACGGCGTTGTTTCGCGATTCGATGAAGATCTGGTGAAACTGCGCTACTGCTTTACGGAGGTGCCGCTGGCGTGTCGCCAGTGGCACCCACACTACTGCACGTCGAAGGCGTGTTCTCGACCGACTTCATGACCGCAGTACAGACACTTTTCGTGCCGTCGGTGCAGGTGCCGATTGCATTGCGGGCATTGACGCTGGCTTCTGCCCATTTTTCCATCGAGCGTTCCGTCACGGAGATCGATTTCCATCACCTTCTCTTCGATGTCCTGCCCGGTGAGACTCGTTTTTTCGCTGACGAGTTCCCACATGGCCTGACACAAAAGGGAGAGGCGATCGATGTTGCCCTGCATCACTCGAATCTCATCTCCGACGTTGGCTGCCTTTGCCTCAGCCCTGGCACCGGCTGCTCGGGCACCGGTGTCGGGACGGCTCATGGACCAATGCAGAGACATCATGCCCCCTCTTCTTGCAGTCGGATGGCGATCTTAGAATTTGTGCAGTTTGGCTGAAACGGAGAAGCAACCCCTCGGAATTGCAGCCTGAAGCGCGAGCGAAGGATGATTTCAGGGTGATGCCAGCAAGCTCCTTCGCTTGCGCTTCAGGCTTCAATAAACAGGAGATCCTAGCCCTTTCTCCAACTTAAGCACTGAACTGTGCAACTTCACAGATGGCTGCTACAGCCAGCGTGAAAGCAGCAACAGGATGACGAGTACGATCGCCATGAAGACGACGATTGTTACGAAGAGCCGCCCGGCGCGTTGCAGAATGCGTTCGGTGAGTTCGTAACGGCTGGCGCTGTAGACCAGGCTGATCACCGCCGCCAACGGAAACAAATACCAGAGTACGTTGACCTGCACGGTCATCAGTGGAAACATCGTCGAGTCTCTTTCGGCGGGTTCTTTAGTTAGACGACCGGTTCTTCGGCAGCGGCTGCTTTATCGGCCGGCGGCGCGACTTCTTCCGTCTGAGTTGGGGCAGCGGCTTCACCGGGCGAGTCTTTCTTCTCTTGGTCGGTCGATTCTTCTTCGTCACCGTACCCGTAGGCCGGACCTTCGAATGCGTCCCACACGGCAAGAATATTCAGCAGTCCTGCGATCCAGGTGAAGATCTTGGCCAGTTCAAAGAACTTGCCCAATTCTCCGCTCAAATCCTCTTGGTCTTTGCTTTGCAGGGGAGCGGCAAAATGATTCACAAAACTCCGCGGAATGACACCCCGAATCCAGCCGTCCCGGTTTCCATCGGCATCAACAACGTCGGACTGGATTCCACGCCCTGCTCCTGGAGCCACTTTGAGGCCGATATCAATTTGGTACGCCAGGTTCAATTCAAGTGGTTGAGTTTGGCCGTTCTCTGAAACGGCTTTCCCGGTGAATTTGCCGCGGACTTCCTGACCGAAATCGCCAGCATGCGAAGCCAGTTCAATCCGGCCGACGATTTCCTCCACTTCGTCTTCGGATTTGACCAGGACGCCATGGAATTCGGCCGACAACGGCAATCCAGATTCTGCATCGCCCTCGTTTTGCTTCGCGTAACGCTTCGCCTGCACGTAGGCTGGAATTGCGAACATGCCGACACCGGCCTGTGCGAAGAAGGCGATATTCCGGTTGCCCGCATCCATCCGATAATAGACGGCCTTCCATTGCGACATGTACAGCCCGGCCAGATACGTGCCGAGAATGCAGACCAGATACAGCATTCCCTTGAACATCCGCCCCTGATACAGATGCCCCGCGCCGGGTACCAGATAGGCCAGAACCGCTGCGAGATACTGATTCTTGATTGGAATCCTGGGGTCGGCCATTTTGCCCTGTAGGCTGGAGGGGTTTGAAGCGGTGCGTGCCTTCGGTCATTCGCAACGTGAAGCGAAATATTGGCCGCAATCGGCGACCGCAGGCCCGATTTGTGACATTCACTGATCGATCCGATCCATTGTAGGAATTGGGATCATCCAAGGCCAGTCCAGCTGAAACAAGCGAAGAACGGCGTGTCGGTCGCCCTCCGCTCTGGCGGCGGGATGCGACCTCGTTCCCACGGTCCTCCGTGGGAACGCCAGTCTTCGACGCTCTGCGTCGCGAAGTCTGCACGACGATGAACAACCAAGAACATGACGGGACGCAGAGCGTCCGAGAAGTGCGTTCCCACGCAGAGCGTGGGAACGAGAGAAAACACAAAAAACGCCCGGCTTGTACGAAGTGACAAGCCGGGCGAATTGACGTTTCATTCTTTCACAACGCAGGTGCTGTTCGCGTTATGTGTCCTGCTTCAGGCCGATGTTGACGTACGTGTGCACGTGCGGCGCTCCGCGGAAGTGCCACACGAAACTCGGGCCTTCCACACGCCAGATGTCCCAGGTCTTATCGCCCTTGATATCGCCTTCCTGGTAGAAGGCCAAATGCAATTTGTCGAGTCCGCCGCCCTGCTTCAGAATCGCGAGAGACTCGTCAACATCTTCCTTGCGGTACGGAGCGAGAATAACCTTGATCGACTTTTCGACCAATTCCTTCTGATCGGATGACATTCCACCGACTGCAATGCCGGGGAACCGCTTCCGATCACCCTGAAGGGGGACACGCCCTTCCGGGGGAGCTTTGGGCAGCAGCGCATCTTCACGCTGCTTGGTATCGAGCGCGGAGAAGACCTCGTTGGCCTGCTTCGTCTGATAGTGAAACAGGTTCTTCTCAGGATTGCCCTGGCCGTGGCCATACACAATCGGACCTCCGAATGCCATATTCTTAACGCTGTCGCCGTCGGCTCGCAATGTGAGATGGCGACCGGTCAGAACCAGTTCGAAGTTGCCGTCCCCGGGTGTACCAAACACGGCGACGGCGTAGCCTCCAAATCCTTCTCGGCTGTCTTCCTTCATCTGCTGTTTGAAACGCCCGTAGCCATCTTCGCTTGTGACATCTTTGACGATCTGATCGATCAGTTCCCGCTGCGAGTCTTCGTAGAATCCGCTGCCGATTGTCTTATCGACGATTCGCCAATTCGGATTCAGCGTCTTTCGCTTTTGATGATCGAAGCCAAAACAGACGGCCTTTTTCTGATCGGCACTCAGCGTTTCGTAGAACTTCTTGACGGTGGTTTCCGCCTTGCTCTTCGATGTCGGCGCGGCGTGTGCCGTACCTGGAGTGACAAACAGCGGAATGGCGCCGGCGGCGGCGGCCGCTCCACCAACGGCTTTGACGAAATCGCGGCGGGAAAAGCTGTCGCTGCAATCCGGGCAATCAACTCGCGTTGATTCAGTCATGATCGAAAACTCCGTTGAGAAAGGTGAGGCGGCGAATGGTGCAAACATCAATTATCCTACATGCATGAACTGCAATTCGCAACAAAAGTGTGACACTGCGGTCGCCTTTGACCGCCTTCATGCGTCTGCGTTATACTATATACTTGCACGATGACGCATCGATCCGTGTTCGTCGCGTTCCAGCCTTCGCCAACTCCCACGGCAATTTACGGCACGCAGAATTCTCATCAGGACGATTTCATGCAAGTGATTCAACCAACCTTCGTGGTTGTTTTCTGTTACGCATCCGTGCTGACTCTGGCAGCACAGGCTGCCGATCAACCGAAGAAACCGCCGATCTTTGAAACCGATATCCTGCCGATTTTCAAAGCAAAGTGCGCCAACTGTCACAATCCTCGCGCAAAGAAGGCTGAACTGGATTTAACAACACTCGATGCCGTCGCAAAAGGAGGCGAGTCGGGCGAACTGATCATCGGCGGCAAACCCGATGACAGCCTGCTGTATGAGATGATCCACGAAGGCCTGATGCCGCCGGAAGATTCCAAGAAGTCGCTCACAAAAGCGGAGATCGAAACACTCCATCGCTGGATTCAAACCGGCGCGAAATCGAAAAACGGCGATGCGTTGTCGAAAGCCGATCTGGTGACGCAACACGACATAATCCCGCTGATGAATTTGCGGTGCACGGTCTGCCACGGATTGCGAAAGCAGGAAGCGGGATTGGATTTGCGATCCAGGTCGTCGATGCTCAAGGGAGGCAAATCGGGGCCGGCTATCGTGCTGGGCAAACCCGAAAAGAGTCTAATTCTGAAACGGATTCACGCGGCGGAAATGCCTCCACGAAAACTGCTGGTGCGGTTTGGAATTCGGCCAATGAACTCGGCCGAAATTGCCGTGCTGACAAACTGGATTGCGGCGGACGGCCCGGAAGTCGAAATACAGCCCGATGTCGCCACGACCGATCCCGACCCGTTGGTGACCGACGAGGACCGCAAGTTCTGGGCGTTTCAGACGCCGATTCGACCAAACGTTCCCCGCGTCAACAATCAGGCCCGCGTCCGCAACCCGCTCGATGCCTTTCTGCTGCAGAAACTGGAAGGACAGCAACTCTCCTATTCTCCCGAAGCAGACAAGCTGACGCTGATTCGCCGAGTCGCTTTCGACCTGACCGGCTTGGCCCCCGATTGGAAAGATGTCGAAACGTTTCTCGCCGATGATTCGCCGCGGGCTTACGAGGCGATGGTTGACCGCTATCTTGCATCGAAACGGTACGGCGAGCGGTGGGGACAGTACTGGCTCGACTTGGCCGGCTACGCCGACTCGGAAGGCAAACGCAGTGCCGACCCCATTCGACCCCACGCGTGGCGGTATCGCGATTACGTCATTCGCGCCTTCAACGCCGACAAACCGTACGACCGTTTTCTGCTCGAACAGATCGCCGGGGACGAATTGGCGGACTACGAACAGGCGGCCGAAGTCACACCACAGATGTACGACAATCTGGTGGCAACCGCCTTTCTGCGAATGGCCCCGGACGGAACCGGTTCGGACATCGTCGATACGGCCGTCGAGCGAATGGAAGTCATCGCCGACGAATTGAATATTTTCTCGGCAGGCATTCTCGGGCTGACGATGAAATGCTCCCAGTGTCATTCACACAAGTACGATCCGATTCCGCAACGCGACTACTACCGACTGATGGCCGTCTTCAAAGGTGCCTACGACGAACACGACTGGCTGAAACCGTCCTTCGTGCCGGGACAAACCAAGAACGCCAAAGCGGGGCGCGTGTTGGCACATGTCTCGGCCGATGAACTCACGAAGTGGCAAGCGGATAAACTTCAACATGAACAGCGAGTCACCGACGCACAACAAAAACTGAAACAGTTGCGAATACAGCTGATCGAAAAACTCCGCAGTGAACGGATCGCGAAACTTCCTGTCGAGATTCAGGAGAAAGTTAAGCTGTTTCTCAACACGCCGAAGCCAAAACGGACGGACGAACAGAAACAACTGGCCGCGAAATATGAAGTCAACCTGAAGTTTGACGACAAGAAACTGAGCAAGGCGGATTCCGGCTTCAAGAAACTGGCAGCCGCGACTGCCAAGCAGGTGAAAGAACTGCAGGCTAAAGCACCGACTCAGCCGCAGATTCGGGCGTTGTGGGATCGCGGCGTTCCCTCGCCGACCTACATCTATCGCCGTGGCGACGTGACCAACCCCGACCGTCTGGTTGGGCCGGGAGTTCCCGCCGTGTTGACCGACGGGAAAACGCCGTTTGACGTTCAGCCACCGTGGCCCGGTGCGAACAAGAGCGGACGACGATTGGCGCTGGCCCGCTGGTTGATTGAACCGAATCATCCGTTGACCGCCCGCGTGATGGTCAACCGCATCTGGAAGTTCCATTTTGGCCGGGGGATTGTGAAGTCGCTCGGCAACTTCGGCCACACCGGCAGCCGACCAACGCAACCGGAACTGCTCGACTGGCTGGCTCGCGAATTCATCGACCGCGAGTGGAGCATCAAACAAATGCACCGGCTGATGATGACCTCGTCGGCATACCGACAGTCATCACAGTTGACCGACAAGCTCGCGGAACTCGACCCGGAAAATGCACTGTTGTCGCGCATGCCGCTGCGACGAATGGAAGCCGAAGTTGTTCGCGACAGCGTGCTGTTGGTTGCAGGCCGGTTAGACGAGACCCGGTTCGGCCAACCCGATCCGGTCAGCGTTCGCCCCGACGGTTTGGTCACTTCAACCGAAGGCAAACAGGGCTGGCGACGTTCGATTTACGTTCAACATCGCCGCAAGGAAATGCCGACGATTCTGGAAAACTTCGACCTGCCGCAAATGATTCCCAACTGTGTTGAGCGTCCCAACGCGACCGTCGCATCACAGGCGCTGCATTTATTGAACGACAGCATGATCCTCAAACTGACCGGTCAATTTGCCGAGCGAGTGCAGACCGAAGCGGGTCCCGATCCGTATCGGCAAATCGAACACGCCTACCAAATCGCCCTCAGCCGCCCACCGACCGACGAAGAAAAGCAAATCAGCCTCGAAACACTGGCAGCGCTCACCAAACGCTGGAAAGCCGAACTGGGCAGCGAAGCAGACAAAGACAACGAAGCAGAGAAACGCGCACTGGCGAATCTCTGTCACACAATCATTAACTCAGCCGCGTTTTTGTACGTGGATTAACCAAGGTAGCCCGACGCTCCGCGGCGGACATTTGGTCTCGTCTCCACGGTCCTCCGTGGGGACGAGAGTCACAGTCGGTCAAAGTAAATTACGCGAGCTAACAGATGCAAATCCGAAATCCGAAATCCGAAATCCACAATCAAACATCCCGCCGTGGATTTTTTGGCCGCATGGGCGACGGGCTGCAAGGGGCGGCGTTGTTGTATCTGCTCGGTCAATCGCAGGCGTCGGCCGCGCCGGCGAAGCCACGGTATTTTGACCTGACGCCCAAGCAGCCGCATTTCGAACCGCCGGCCAAAGCAGTCATCCAGCTGTTTATGCAGGGTGGCCCCAGCCAGGTCGATTTGCTCGATCCCAAGCCGATGCTCGATAAGTATCACGGCAAGTCGGTCTTCACGGAACTGGCAGCCGACGTTTCTTCGCCGGAAGCGGCTGGCGGATTGCTGCGCAGCCCGTTTAAGTTCGGCCAATACGGCGAATCGGGCATTTCGGTCTCCAACCTGCTGCCTCATCTGCAGAAACATGTCGATGAGATCACCGTCGTCCGCTCGATGTTCAATACGCATCCCAACCACGAGCCGGCGTTGTTCAAGATTCAGTCGGGTCAACTACTGCCCGGCCTGCCGTCGCTTGGTTCGTGGGTGGTCTACGGTTTGGGCAGCGAGAATCAGAATCTGCCCGCGTACATTGTCTTGGACGATCCACAGTCGCGGCTTCCGGTTAACACCGTGCAGAACTGGCAACCCGGTTATTTGCCGCCCATTTATCAGGGAACGCGAATGCGGCCCACCGGGTCACCCGTGCTGAACCTGAAGCCGGAGAAACAACAACCCGAAGAAGTCGTCAACCTCAGCCGCGCATTGCGTGCACGTCTTGACGAAATTCACAAGCGCCAGCGACCGGGACGCTTGGAACTCGACGCGCGGATTTCGAGTTACGAATTAGCGGCCCGCATGCAAATGTCGGCCACCGATGCGTTTGACTTAACCCAGGAGACAAAAGAGACACTCGAAATGTACGGCGTCGGTGAACCGAAGACCGACACCTATGCTCGCCGTTGTTTGATGGCCCGCCGACTGATCGAACGCGGCGTGCGATTCATCCAGATTTATACCCGCGGCCAAATGTGGGACAACCACAGTAACATCGCCGGTTCCTTGCAGGCAGCTTGCGATCACACCGACAAACCGTCGGCTGCGCTGTTGAAGGACTTACGTCAACGCGGATTGCTCGACGACACGTTGGTGGTCTGGGGCGGGGAGTTCGGCCGGCTGCCAATCGCTCAGATTCGTCCCGGTGCCGACACAAAAAAGGCGGGCCGCGATCACGGGCCGGCCGGCTTCAGTTTGTGGATGGCCGGCGGCGGCATGAAACGCGGCTTCGTTTACGGTGCGACCGACGAAATTGGTTACAAGGCCGTCGAAAACCGCGTGAGCGTCAACGATTGGCACGCAACAATTCTGCACGCGATGGGCCTCAGCAACGAAGAACTGTATTTCGAGCGCAACGGCTTAAAAGACCGACTGACCGGCGTGATCGACGCTCGGGTGGTGAAGGAACTGTTTGCGTAAATCGGTGTCCAGAGATCGCTATTCGGCAAGCCGAAATCTCTACATCTTTGGCGTTAGCACGGAGATCATCAGCGCGGCCGCGACGGAGACATTGAGCGAGGCGACCTCGCCCAGCGGTGTCATGCGGCAGGTGACGTCGCATTTCTCTGCGGTGAGACGCCGCATTCCTTTCTGCTCGTTTCCCAGGACTAACAACCAGGGGCGGTCCGGCTGGAACTCGGAGAGGTCCTGCTCGGCCCGTTCGGAAGTTCCCAGAATCCACAGGCCGGATTTTTTGGCGGCATCGAGCGCACGGCTGAGATTCGTTTGCATGGAAAACGGCACATACTCCGCTCCGCCGGCGGCGACGTCATAAGTCGCCCCGCTGAGCGGTGCAGAACGATCACGCGTGAGAATGATCCCCTTCACGCCGAAGAACGCCGCCGTCCGAAAAATCGCTCCGACGTTGTGTGGGTCCTGCAGTTGATCGAGCGCCAGCCATAAACCGCCGGCATTTCCGTCTTGTGCAGCAACATCGCTCCACATTTCGCCCAGCGTGACATCGCTGCGTTCTTTAACCGTTGCCGAGCCGGCCCCCGTCCGTTCGTCGCTCGGAGCATCGCGCCGACCACGCCCTGAGTGTTGCCCTTCATTTCGTGCAACATCACGACGAATTCGCACCGCCTGACGTTCGGCCGTCGCGATGACATCTTTCCATGCACCGCGCGGCTGATTGCCGTGCATTTTAACTTCCAAGACATCCCGCGGCCGCGTTTGCAAAGCGGCCAGCACGCTGTGAGGGTTTCGCAGTTCAAGAGCCACGTAGAATCAATTCCGTCTTATGTGCCGAATCGATCCAACAACTTCCGTTTCGATCTTGCACGGTGTTTTTTCGCGACGTCCTTGCCACCAATAGTGAAAGGACTTTAAGGCGAGTATACTATTCGTGGCTGCAAGATGCTGCTCAGATCGACCATCATCCAGTGTTCCTCTCGTTCCCACGGTCCTCCGTGGGAACGCCAGTCTTCGACGCTCTGCGTCGCAAAGTTGGCAAGTCATCGAACACCTGGAAATTTGACGGGACGCAGAGCGTCCAGGAAGTGCGTCCCCACGCAGAGCGTGGGAACGAGAAATCCCGCGTGGGAATGAGAGAAGGGAATAAGAGAAATCGCAGAGGGCCGACGAAACTCAACCCAGCCACCGATCAACCGGACCGCTGCCTGATACGGAGATGACGAGTTGCCGATTGAATTCCACTGCCCGTTCTGCGATCAAATGCTGCGCACGCCCGATGCGAAGGCGGGCCTGCAAGCCGCCTGCCCCGGCTGCGGCGAGAAGGTTTTCGTTCCTAACGAAAGCGAATTGACCGTCGATGAGGACGACTCCGCCGACAGTCGTGGCGCCGACTGGTTCGATCAACTGGGGCAACTGGAGGCCAAACCGCGCGAAAAGAGGTCGTCGGCAAGTCGGCGGGAATCCACCGGTCCGTCGTCAGGCGAAACAACCGACTGTCCCATGTGCGGTGAGGAAGTTGATGTCCGCGACAACGATTGCCCCGCCTGCGGCGAACCAACCACTGGGAAAGCCAATTCACGGCGCGAGAACCCCAACAACCTCGTCTATGCCGGCTTCTGGCTTCGGTTGGTCGCTGCAATCATCGACGGTTTGATTCTGGGCATTCCGACCTCGGCCGTTGTTGCCATCGTCATGGTGCTATTTCAGAATGTTCCCTGGCTCGATATTATGTGGATGTCCATTTTGACGATTCGTATGCGCAGCGTGAAGCGGCTCGACGGTTGTATTCGCGGGTTGGCGTGCGAGCGAATTGAGCGGACCGAAGGATTCGGTGGCCACGCGACTTCGTCGGAGT
>CAUZOL010000048.1:0-29446 GCA_963581435.1 Planctomycetota bacterium | reverse complement strand
GCCCAGAAGAAGTCGGTAATGCGCATTCAGAGATTCCATCGTCTCGACCTCGGAAATCCCCCATGATCCCGAGATCGATTCCACACGTCAAATCAAGCAGCACCCACTAAAATGCGCGAAGAACCCCAAATACAACACTTCGCCAATGATATCCAGGTTCAGGCCGGTATCCGGACACGCTGCTAGGGAACCGAAGGGGTCCCGTCAATGTTGAGCGTCTTTCGGCCGCGTTGCCATGACGGTGGGGGCCTCTAAGATCGTGAAGTGTTCGTTCTCGTAAACGACCGGCCAGCTCGATGCTCCTTTCGTCAACTCCTTACGGAGGACATAGTGAGTAATCCCATAGCGTTGGGACATTGAACGCCGCCAAGCGTCATTCGTTTCGTAGTATCGCCGTTGCACATCGTCATTCATGATGTCGGTACCACTGATATTCGGCGGATACGAGAGCGGATCAACCGAGAGTTCGCCGAGGCGCTGAAGGCCTTCCTCAAACAGCCTGGCATCCGATTCGTAGAGCCAGCTACAAAACGCCCATTCCCGTTGATTGCCGAAGCTGGACCGGCGGGAAAAGTCGCGCCAGCCATAGCAAATCGTGGGGTCGGTCATAAACAGTGAGTCGATGGGTGTGTGATTCCGAGCCCAGACTTGCGCGTCCATGTACGAGTATTTTTCGGCACTCACGGGCTCCTTTGTTTGATGGACCCAATATCCGGACGAACCGATCAGCAGTGCCAGACAAACGGTTGCACCCCACCCCCGAAGAGTGATTGAATTGACCTGAAATCGATGCTTTAAACCATATAGTGCGGACATTAACCAGACGCCAACTGCCACGTAAAGGAAGCCGCGCTCCCCGGGCGCATGGCCTTTGTAATGCAGATACACAAACAACGAAACCTGCATGAGAACCATGCCGATCAAACAACAGGATTTGAGCGACCGCTGGGTACGTTGATAGGATTCCCAGGCGACGACGCCGGTAAGCAGGGCCGTAACCAGTGGATCAAACCCACGATGTACGAAAGCACTCAACAGAATCAATGCGGCAAGAACCTGACGGAACAGGCTCGCAGACGACATGTCTCGAAACAGCCCGATGGCCGGGTAGGTCAAAGCCAGCATGACTGCAACTTCCGATGCTCTCACCAAGCAGAGTTTCACGAGAGTGGGATAAACATCGGTCGTAGATATCAGAATGCCGAGCAGCGTCATCCCCAACGCGGCACCAATTCCAGCAAGAGTACGCCGCACATTGATCGAGCCTGTGTCCGGCAGATAGACCACAAACAGAGCAAGTACCGAAACGAATCCGAGCAATCGCCCGTCAAAGTTATCGAAAACACCCAGACTGACCGGATACCAATGATAATTTGTGAGACGAGTCAGGTGGAACCACTCATTTTTGCCGATGATTCCGCTGCCAACTGTTGATAGGTCGATTGTGTAGAATGTCCAACCAACAGCAACGACCATGCAACATGCACAGGCCAGCAGGAAACGCTTGGTATTGAATTGCAGAGGCCGGACGAGAAACATGGCGGCGACGGCGACGCCCCCCATTATCCCCATGGTTGGATGAACGGCAAATGTGATGCCAATCAGCAATCCGGCAATGACAACTCGGCCTCGCAGCGCGCAGACCATCGCAAAGATTCGTAAGATATCTGCCGTCGCATAGAACTGTCCCGCAAAGAATGGTGTTCCCCATCGCGCTAGATTGACATCGCGCGCACCACTGGCAACCGCCAACAACACAACAACAAGTGCCTCGGCATGACCGGCTTTCTCAGTCATCGCTCGAGCCAGGAAGTAATAGGCCAGCGAAAGCAGTAAGACGTGGACACCGATTACAATGGGCAAGAGGACCTCGGGCGGAACGCCGAACGACTCGTACATGTACGGGTAGAGCCGCATGAAGATCGACTTGTCAAACTGCCCGACGCCGCTGGGCCAGTCCTTCTCAAAGTTCTCTGAATGCACCTTGTCGTAGACGTATCCAATCGGCGAAAATCCGCTCCAGGCCGCTTTGACATTCAGGTTGGAAGTCCGCGTCCCGATATAAAACGCGAAGAAGATAACCAGCGCGACGGCGATCAACCGTCCACGTTGGGGAGCGTGTTGCGAAACTCTACTCGCATCTTCAACGTTTGAAGGAGTTGATGGATTCACTGTCGTGTCCAATCTGAGGTTCCTCTGAAGATCGCATCCGACGAGCGACAATCTTCACAAACGACAACATCCTGGCGGCAGCCTAAAGAACGAATCTCCGAAGCTCACCTGAAACGGAAACATCTCTATGCATAGGGCATCTCAATACATGTCTTTCTAGCCGGCCAACCGCCATGAATCCGCAGTATTGTCGTCATCGACCGACTCGTACTGCTTGCGTCCAGCACCGATCGCAAACTGCCGTTTGAACCGCATATGGACGAGCAGATGGACGAGGGGAACGCGGGAGAGCAGCGACATGGCCCATAGCCTCGGACAACGCGCGGCGATCTGTTCGATGGCAGCGACGTCGGAGTAAGTCATGCCGTTTTCATCCCGGAAGATCAAATCGCAGTCGATCTCTGGACTCTCTTCAAATGTCATCAATCCCCAACGATCCATTCTCTCGATCCGACCGATCGCATCCGAGCACGGACCGTTGGTGCTGTTGACGAGGACAGTCCCGCGCCGAACGAGCATGTTCCAGTCAAAGCACAGAAGAAGCAGAAAACCGGAACCGACAAAATTAATGCCCGCGAGGTAATAAACAAGGCCGTGAAAGATGCACATCGTGGCGACGAGACTCAAACGCCATCGGGGGCGGAACAAGATCAAGATGAATCCGAGTTCGGCGACAAAGGTCACTGGGCCACCGATGTACGATGTCCATGGTGAAGTAAACCAGGCAGCGACTTCTGCATTAGAGTAACGGTTAATCGTGAAAAGCGACGTTTCAATGGAGTAGGTCGCGAGGTGCTCCAAATGGGCAACGAACGGCCAATGAGGACCAACGTCAATAACTTTGTTCAAGCCGGCAAGAGAATAGAAGCATCCAACAATCATCAGGAAAAGAAAGACCGGCCAGTGGAATGCCGTATTGCGTTGCGAGAGTCGGCAGTTATGTCCCCATCGGTAGAAAGCTGTGGATGGTGACAGCGCCAATACAAGAATGGCGCACAGAGCCAGCGTCCCGCCTTCAATTTCGGCGTTGCTTGCCTGGACCATCCCGGTCAGATGCATGGCAAACGCAAACGCCACGATCGCACACAACTTCGGGCGGATCCCCAGCAGCCCGGTGCCAGATGCACCAATGACGCAGAATTGCATCGTAAGAATGACGGGTTGGTTCGGCCGCGGAATGATGTCATAGATGAATTGAAACGTTGTCAGATGCAGCAGCGGGATTGGCCAAAGTTCCATCCCAAATGTGCGAGGATAGTTGAAGGCATCCTCTGGCAATAGTCCGTATACCGAGAAGTCACGACTGAGGAATCGAAACAGTAGATAGGAAAACGCAATGAACTGCAGCAAGTAGAAATGGAGCGGGGGACTATTGCGAATTATTCCAAGGAAATCAAATCCCGGACGCAACGGAGTGCTCGAAATGGCATTCGTTTCATTCGACATCAAACGAGTCCTCCAACTTTGCGGAAACAATCTTCGTCCGTCCATCGGGATTCGCGTCAACAACGACAGTCCAGAAGCTAACTCGTTTCAGTTCGTCGGCCGGTGGCTGTGCTGAATAGTCGATTCTGTGATAAGTGGCGTGTTCTGGATAGGCGACGCGTTCGGGCAACAGGAATCGTCGGCCATTTTGGCGATTCTCGAGGGTCCCCTTGATAATGCGTCCCAATGCCGTCGTATTCCTGCGATCGGAGAACGCGCCGAAGACGTAATCGGGAAATACGATATTTGTCAGCTCCATATTGGCGGGGTGACTCTCGCCGTTCTCAAAGTGCAAGAGCATCGCCTGATTCTCCAAAAAACAACGGCCTTTCAAGTACCTTGCATTCTCGGAAACAATCGAGGCATTCAGCGCTGCGAGTTCGATTTCGGATGCATCGTCATGTTGAGGAATTGGAGTATTGATGACGATCGTGACGGGCTCATACCCCCAGCCCGAAATGGCGGGGAACCAGCAGCCAAGATACACCTTCGTGAAGTAACCGAGAAAAATGACCATTCCGACGGTAAACACTGTGCGGCGGGCGTATTGCTCTGTTGGATGATGCAGCCACTCGACACAGCGGTCGATTATTGGCAACAGATGGTGTTTGTAGCGAAATGCCAGAATGAGAATCAGAGCGTTAAAAACGGCATAGCCTGCATAGTAGCGAAAGCGCGATCCGTCGTATCCCTTCATAAGGATCGTAATGACCGGCAAGATGACGCCAATCACGTTGGCGATGATCAACCACACGAAAACGTGTCTCGTGCTGACTCGCGGAATGCGTTGAAATAGAGATCTTATGGTCATCTCGCCCCATTCGTTCAATAGAACACAGCAAACACTCAACACGGTCTGTGCCTACCAGCCCTGCACCGCAATAGTTGTCGTTATGTCTGTCGGTGTTGACAATCTGCAAGAGTTGAAAAGAGCAGCAATGTATACTCAATCCGACTGTCACCGGTTCTGTTGACTGGCTTGACTGGTAAGGGTGCCTCCTGCCGAGTCGGTTGGTGGCGACACTTCGGTCATCGAAACTTCGTGGACCTGTAGATTCGCACGCCCCGGCAACTCAAAAACGATTCGGAAAGAGGCACCCTGATCGGCAGATAAGATCTGGCCGCTCACAGTTTTCGGTTTTTCGGTCAGAAGTCCGTCATAGACCAGCTTGCGGTTGGCCACCCCGCGTCTGTTGATCTTGAAAGCATACTCGTAGAACCAGATCTTGAAATGCCCCCGTCCTTCAACGCGAGCCTGGATACGGTGGACTGTCAATCGTTTGATGGCTGGTGCCCTCATCCACATATTTGCACCGAGATGTAACACTTGATCGGAGGCTGCCGACGGTGTTGCGTGACTCGCAAAGATCACTGTGGCCAATGGAGTCGTTGTCTGGCCAGCGTGCGAATTGTTACCCGCTTTCAAGTACTCGCCACCTCTCGGTGCCTTCCGATAGTCTCCACTTCCGGAAAAGAGATAGGCGGGCTTCCGTGTCGAGTTGTCGATGATCAGACGCGAGGCTCCGTCAACCTCTTCTCGTCTGGAGAAACTGGAGAGCCTCTTGGATGTGTCGCTGCGCGGGTGCGCGGTCCAATCAAGTAGGACGTCATCCTGCAGGACAAACTTCGACCGTTCGTTCGTGTCGTGGTCGATCGTGTCATTCAGTTGGAGCAGACGATATTCTCCATGGTTGGCCAGAAGTGTGCAGTATGCAGGGTCGCCTACAAGTCCCTCGAGGGGAGTATTACAGAGTGTCGGTGGAGAGTAATATGGCAAGAAAATATAGCGTATGCCCTTTTTCTTAAGACGATGATAGGCTTCCTCGGGAGACTGCGCTTTGTACACGTCGGTTAGGCGTGTATCAAAGTCGCAAATCCAGCGACAATTGCCATAAAATGCAATATCGCTTTGGCGAAATGTAAGTACTAGGTCCTCAGGTGTGGCTCGCTGGCGCAGTGCACCAAGCGTAGCGTAGATATCGCTCTTCGATGCCTCAATGGTGGTCCAATCGTCTAAATTGCTTTCAGCCAGCGTTACAACCATTGCACTTGCCACGGATCGAGAAAGGAATACTCCGAATCGCGAAATGGGGGCGACGTGCCTCGCGCAGGGATAAGCTGCCAGCAGGCACAGCCCGACCAGCAGAAGAAAAGGTGCTCTTATACGAGCCAGACATTCCACACCGGCACGGCGAACGTTGCGGTCAAGGAGCAACCACAACAGCAGATGCAAGACAGTCACGATGATAATGACGACCTTAAGCATCGGCGTCCTTCGGCAAGAGCCATTCGAACGAAAACGCCCCGAGGAAGGCGATCATCGGCTGCACGGTCAACTGATAACGGTCATTCATAATGGCCGACGGCATCCCCCTTAGTAGCATCAAGACAATCACACCGTAGAAACAGATCACCACTAGCCCCATCACACGCAGCGATGACGATCGGAAATGCGCCCAAACTCCAATCAGTAATCCCACCGCAGCGAACCAGTAGGAGAATCCAAACATGTCGATCTTGGAAAACCCCTTAAACAGACCGAACACGTAGCGATCGACGAACGTCTCCATATAACGTGTGTGCGTGAGGTAGTCTTTGTAGCCGATCTCGGGCATCTCCCACACGGGGATCAAGTTGCTGATAGGGGTTCCATACAGCTGTTGGTTCACCCAGTAGCGGTGTCCGGCGATTACCAGAGCAATTCCGCAAATCGTGGCAAGATGAGCCAAACGTGGCCTCCAGCGCGCGCGCGACAGCAAAACGTAAACAGGGACGATGAACACGGGCACAAGAACGCCAATGGAATGCGTGAACATTGCCGCTCCGGTGAGTAGTCCGGCGAAGATTGCACGTTGGCCGCTGGGTGACTCGATCAGTCGGGCGAGGACCACGAATGCCGCAAAGAAAAAGTGAATCCGCAACGGATCAATGTGGCAATCGCCGGTGACGAACCCTATTAATGGTACTGTGCTATATAGAAGGACGCCCAGTGCGCCCAGGCCGCGACGCTGCCGCTCCAGAGTCACCCACAAGAGCAGCAAGGTGCAGAGCATGTAAAACGGCGCTATCGTTCGCAACAACATTGTGTGAGAGACTGTCCCTTGCAGCAGGTGGCACCAAACCATCATCATCACGTAACCCAGCGGATGAGTCAGCGGGGCGTAAAATCCAGTGCTGGGGTCGGCGGTGACGAAGGGATAAATGGCAGCCGCCTTGTGGGAATAGATCAGACGCGCAGTGACGGCGTACTCCAACGGATCGTTGCCGGTGAGTGGCAGCATAAGGCATGTGATGAACAATGCCACGGTGATTTCTGCCGCGAGAAGCAGTGGGATGGCCACGTACCAGCGGTCGCGAAGGCTGAAGCGCCGAATTCCATTGCGGAATTGTCTCCAGAGATTACCGACGAGATAGAACTTTGTTCGTCCGAACCAGAGCATTCCCGCGAAGAGCGCAACGATGGTGACAATGTAAAATGTGCTGGAATGCCCCGGCATCAGGGTCAACAGCCATTTCAGGATCCATGAGACAAGCAGTGGCCCCAACCCAATTCCCGCAACCGCATATTCGGGCGCGCTGTCATCGGAAAGCCGCAAGATCCGCATCAGGAACAGAAAGAGAACCAAGGACATCCCGAAGAACACTGCCATGTTGAGCAGTGCGACAGGCAAGTAAATCAACATGTCAAGGTGGCTCCTTCGAAGCGAGCTCGGCTCGCAATCGTCGGTCGGCGACGCATGGCTTCGTCCGATCGACACATGACAGGATCCTCTCGATATGTAATTGGAGCGGAGGCATTCTGATTGGATGGCAGTTGCTCAGGCTGCCGGTCGATTCTCTTGCCGTATGGAGTGGCCTAATCGGGCGTCACTGCCTGGAATCTGTCTCGGTTCGATCTCGTAGAGCTTGGGGATTGAATTGATCACGCGGACCGCTTCATGCAGGTCGAAGCCTATGGTACGCGAGTACCATTCGATCGATTCCCACCGGGGTTGATTCTCCTGCTCCGCCGAACGCAGTGCCTCTTCACGTGTTAGAACCCCCGCGCGCACCTGGTTGCTGCGAAACGTGTCGTTCTCGGTGAATCCTGTGACTGTGTAATAAATGTAGTTATAAAAGGCCGCCGTTCCGTCGCCGATCCGCCACGTCGAACGCGTGTCGGGCGAGGTTTCCCAATCATATTCACCAAGTAGTGTCTCTTCGATTTCCGCCTCATCCCAAGGAATGTAATCGAACAGCATGCAGTAGTCGTGCGGAATATAGAACGCAGAGAGATATGCGCCGAGGGTGTCGGGGATGCTCGTGTTGATATAACGTGGGTTCTTGAGGTACTGCATCGCATAGTAAGCGGTTAGCCGCAGTTTTTGCATTCCAGGAAGAGCGTCGTAGAACTTGGGCTGGTCGTTTCCCAGTCCACAAAATGCAGTTTTGAAGTGTGTCATTTCATAGGCACAGGTACTAAAGACTGTCAGAGAGAGTCCGGTCTGTTTGGAAAGCCGGTTGGCATGATAGAAAAATTGCTTATCACCTGCCATGAATAGTGGAATCATGCCCAAATCGGGCTTATGCAGCCAGGCCTCAATGTTTTTGCGAACATTAGCTCGTTTTTTGTTGATGTTTGCCGAGACCAGGATGTGTTCGATTCCCAGTTGGCCGCAGAGGCGAGCTTGGTTGCGCCGGGCGAGGTCAGTCACCATGCCCCAATCGTAGGTGTAGGCGATCGGATTGAGCCCGAGCACACGCTTCGCGTAATGCAATCCGTAGGAGCTATCGCGTCCGCCGCTGAAGGCCACAATGCAATCGGGCCGCCCATCCTTGCTGCGAAACGGTTCAATGCATTCCTTCAGTGCTTCGGTGCCGAGCGTGGTCGGCATTGTGTAGTTCAGGCAGTAATTGCAGACGCCCTCAGCATCAAATGTGATGAATGGAAACGTTTCGGGAAGAATACAGCGCGTGCAGCGTTTCGCATCTGCGATGACTTCATGGTTATTGGGAGCATGATTGATCGTGGGGACTGCCTGGCCGCGCTCTTGAGTCGCTGTGTTGCCCGTCTGCACGGCAGACTGCTCGAGGGAGAAGTTTGTTGAATGACGATTCGCAAGATCCACAAGACATCCGCTTCCGGCCGGCAGGGGCCGGATGACGGGATTTGTGAACAAGTGCTTCAACCGCCTTGACGCAATCAATCGCTCCAGAATTGATTTCTCTGAGGCGAATAACAACAAGTCTGCTTCCGAGTCTTCCAGCAGATAGAGCGACCCGGTATTGGTTGCCAACAGCAATTCGGCCCTGTCATCGAAGAGCACGGCGATGGATGCCGCACCACGGATTTCGGAAAACACTTGCTGCGTCGCCTGCTTCAGGCAACCGTGTTCGTCGGAGTATTTACCCAACAGGCTGAGCAGAATCTCGGAATCGACATCAAAGCGGCGCGTCAGGTCGGGGTGGTCCAGCCAAAGTTGTGCATCATTGACGATGATACCGTTGTGAATTACCACCAGCCCATCTTTGGCGACAGGTTGATTGTTGTCGTTGATGGTTTGAAGCCCGTTGGTGACGAGCCGAGAGTGTCCGACGAATGCAAACGGAGGAGCAATTGTGTCTGCAAGAGTCTGTGAAAGCAGGCGGGAGTAGGCATCCGACTTGAGCATCTCAGATGCTGCGACGGGCTGTTTGAAGACGTCAAGAGTACTGTGATGTCGTAGCGCGAAACCACACGACTCCTTGCCGCGTGATTCAGAGAGTCGAAACAGCGATGCGGCGATTTCTTCAAACGTGTCCCGATCACAATCGGCTTGTGGCCCCAGGGTGATGCCGAAAATCCCACACATGACAGATGATCCTTTCGCGCCGCATAGCGACGGAACGATTTCAGATACGCACACCGATAAATCGCTGTGTGAACACCCTCAGCAAGATCGCCGAGAAGACGAATGAGAACGCCGTGGCTACCGCTGCGCCAATCGCTCCAAACCACGGAATCAGCAACAAGTTTCCCAGCGCGTTGGATAAGACAACCAAGCCGAGCATGCAGGTATGCAGTCCGGGACGACCGGCTTGCAAGAGAAGATTACTGAAGGGAACATAGCCGGCGCCAAGCAGAACACCGATCATCAGGATTGAGAACAGGGGCCAACTGTGCCCGAGGGCGCTCCCGCCCGGCAGATAACCGGAAAGGAAGTGTTGCCCGAGGGGAAACAGGCCGATGGCGGCAACGGTGACCCCCGCCGCGACGACATACGTCACCAGCTTGCCGTGTTGAATGCGAAGACGCAGGTCGGTGAATCGCCGTGAGGCAATTAATTGCACGAGTATCGGATTGAAATTATTGCGTAGCACAACCAGCAACTGGAAGAATCCTTCAACCAGAATGGCCGCGAAACTGTACAGCCCGACGATGTGGTCCGTCATGAAAAAGCCGAGCATCAAGACATCAACGCGTGTATTGAGTTCGGTCAGGAATCCGCCGGCAAACCCCCGCGCGCCGAAGTTCACGTGCGCGCGAACTTGCGACCAAAAACCAGTTAGCGAACCGATAAGGTGCCGCCGCATGACACACAGAGCTGCCAGAAAAACAACAATTTCCGCGGCACTGAGGACTGCCGGCAGGGTGCTGGCCACAGCCCCGTTCAGCGTCAGAGCGATCAGAGTCAAAATCATGACCAGCGGCCTAAGGCTTTGCAGGAGAGCAAATGCCCGCATGTATCTCAGGCCGTTCATCGTTGACAGCAAGACTTTGTTCAGCGAGAAGAAAAACAGCCCCGGCGCCGACCAGGCCAATCCAATCGCCACGCCGGGACTTTCCAGCAGACGGCCGGCCGAGTGGCGCGCGCAGAAATACAGAACCGTCGCAATTAAGGAAAGCACCAGCGCCGGCGCGAGTGCCGATAGAACTATCCTGGCATGGTGCTCGGGCCGTTCGGCGTACTCAGCTATCGACTTCAGCGCAGAATAGTGCAGTCCACCGACCGCGAGCTGCGAAAAGAAGATATATGCGGCAAAGACCTGATTGAACACTCCCAAGGCGGCTGCGTCGTAAAAGAGTCCAACAAGCAGGCTCAACAAGATTCCAGAAACGCCTGTCGCACACACGCCGACAATGCTCCAAACAACGTCGTTCTGGAACTTTTTGGGCTGCGTACGCTCTGTCCCGTCTGATGAATGTTGCTTCGAGGCAGGATCAGTTCCGGGCACAATGCGACCAACAATCTTGCGGGAGTGAGGCATTTCTGGGGGGCGTGTTCAAATACGGTGCCCACAAACATTCAGAAAACCACGAATTCTCGTGTGAGACCGTGGATGCGGCGGGGAGTGTATTCCGATCCATCGTCAGCGGCAAGACGAGTCTCAGCACTCCGCCCTTCCCCCCCAATTTGGCCACCAGATCAGGGATTCTCAAGCTGCCGAGCGTCACTCGATCTGGGACCGCAGCGGAGCGACCGACGTGCTCGGCCGGCATCATTATGCGGCCTTTTTTTCTGCCTGCGATGGTTCGTTGTGATCCGAATGCTGCTGCTGAAACCGTCGGAACGACTTGCGGGGACGCAGCGAACGCATCTTTTCGCGGTCAATCTCCGCATACAGGTGCCGGTTCGCTTCGAAATCCATCGAAAACGCGGTTAGGAGAAACTGCAATGAGACCACACTCGCGATTCCGCAAGCGATCAACGATGCCATGGGGATTTCGCCGGTCCACAGCCGAATGGTGAGGACACGTCCCGCCATAAGCAGCAAGAGCGAAAAACAGACCGACGTTGCTGCAAATGCCAGAACCACGGGGTGCGCGCTGCGGACAACGTGCTTGCGGAACATTCGGGATAGAAATCCACGGGCGAGCAGCGTCGAAATCGGGAGAATGACTCGGAAAATCTTCATTTTGGATTGTTCGCCAACGTCGTACAGCGGGTTCACAGGAACCTCAGCGACACGCATGTCGGCGATATTCAGTTTGACCAGAATATCATTTGGACATCCATAGCTTGGATAGATCGATTCAACATCAATGGCTTCGAGCGCTCCCAGACTGATGGCGGTATATCCCGTCTGGGAGTCTGAGACATGCCAATAACCAGACACCAGTTTCGTCATCACAGACAGCACAAAGTTGCCGACCTTGCGTGTCGTCGGGATCTTCTTGAACCCGTCTGTGTAGTTGAAACGGTTCCCCTTGCAATAGTCGGCGACACCCGCTGCCACCGGATACACGACCAATTCAAGATCATCGGGATCCATTTGACCATCGCCCGCCATCACGACAGTGATGTCGAATGCTTCGTCTCTTGCATGCGCGTAACCTGTGGCAATTGCTGCCCCAACGCCCTGGCACGTTTCGTGGGAAATAAGTTTCACACGCGAATCACTGGCGGCGGTGCGCAGCGTCACACCACCCGTGTCATCATCGCTTCCGTCATCAACGACGATGATCGAATCAACAAATGCCGGCATCGAATCGATCACCGAGGCGATCTGCGTCTCCTCGTTCTTGCAGGGAACGACAACAGAAATCGTGTTGTCAAGGTACATTCTCGTTCTCCGAATCAGATCGCGTGAGTTACGTGGGCGGCGGAGTGTTGTCAAAAGGCAAGACCGTGTCAATGGAGATTCAGACCAGCCTTGCGTACTTCACACAGCGGTCAGTTCCAGGTCATTCCACTCATCGAAGGCCTGTCGCTGGAACTCGGTTCGGAACACCGCTTTGGTGAAACCGTGAATCCCGACACCGGTTCCTCAATCCCCGTCGCGCTTTTGCCCGATCTGCCTGCCCCGGACATCAGCCATCTCGCACTGACGAAGGTTTTGTTCATACAGGAATTGTATGAAGACCTCGAAATATTTTTCGGAAAGATGGACACGCTCGAATTCGACACGAACGGATTTGCCTACGGCAACGGTCGAGAACGATTCTTCAGCACCGCTTTCAATTACGACCCCATCGCCACCAAAACAATTCCCTTTTCGACACTCGGTGCGGGCATCAGCGTACTCCGCGACGGCGAGCGGTTCCCCATCCTCTACGATGCTGCGACTCGACTGGGAACCCGATATAGCGTGGTGATCCCGCCGGTCGCGGCCGACAGGCTTTGGCAAACTGCTTGTTTCCTCCGCTGCGCGTCTTCGAAGCACTTCCTGTGGACCGACTCCACGTTCACTGGGTGAATCCTCGTTTTAACCGCTACCGGTTCGCTGCGCGTGCTGGTGTGGTATGGTGGACGAGTTGATGAAGCACACCCAGACTCGGAGAGGTTCATGCAGATTATTCGACTTGCCGCCATCTTATTTGTTGTGGTTTGGAACTCGGTTGCGGTTGCCGCCGAGCCGATCAAAGTGGTGATTTGGGATGAGCAACAACCGGCTCAGAAGAAGCAGTACCCGAACTTTCTGGGCAACTATATTGCCAACTATTTGAAATCGCAGGAGGGTTTGCGCGTTCGCACCGTGTCGATTGACGACCCGAAGAAGGGGTTGTCGGATGACGTGCTCGATAATTGCGACGTGCTAATCTGGTGGGGCCACGTGCGCAATGGCGATATCAGCGAAGCCGAAGCAAAGCCGGTTATCGATCGGCTCAAGGCGGGTAAGCTCTCGTTGCTGGCGTTGCACTCGGCACACTGGGCCACGCCGTTTGTGGTGGCGATGCAGGAACGGGCCGCCTCCGATGCGTTGGCAAAATTACCCGAAGCGGAACGGAAGACCGCCAAGGTGGAATTCCTCGGAGAGATCGTTCGCCGTCCACCCGGCCGCGATGCGCCGCTGACTCCGTCGGCCGTCTACGAAAAGCAGGCCGACGGCACGACGCTGATCAAAATCACGCGGCCCAACTGTTGTTTTCCGGCCTACAAGAATCACGGCAAACCAAGCGAGATGCGAACGCTGTCGCCCGATCATCCGATCGCCGTCGGTATTCCCAAGACGTTTACGCTCGCACACACCGAAATGTACGACGAGGCATTTCACGTTCCCAAACCCGATGCGGTGGTTTTTGAAGAGCATTGGGAAGAGGGGCACCATTTTCGCAGCGGCATGGTGTGGAACGTCGGCAAAGGCCGCGTCTTCTACTTTCGGCCCGGTCACGAAACACACGCCGTGTTTGTCGAAAAGCTGCCGTTAAAAATCGTCGAGAACGCCGTCCGTTGGCTGGGAACGAAGAAGCAGCCGTTGCCGGAACTGAAAGTTGGCAAGCCGATTTCACTGTTCGATGGCGAAACACTCAACGGCTGGACGAAACAGGACGGCAGTCCGGTCATCGATGGTTGGACGGTGGCCGACGGAACGATTCATCAGGAAAATCGCGGCGGCAATATCTTCTACGAGCAGCAAGTTGGCGACTTTGAACTGTCGTTTGAGTGGAAGATCGAAAAGGGTGGCAACAACGGGTTGAAGTACCGCGTTCGCAAATACGGCGGGAGTGAACTTGGCTGCGAGTATCAGTTGCTGGGCGAAACCAGCCGCAACCTCAATAAAGGTTCCTGCGGGTCGTTGTATGCGTTGTACGAACCCAACGAAAAGAAGAAACTCAACCCCAACGGTGAATGGAACACGGCAAAGATTGTCGCGCACGGTCCCCATATCGAACACTGGATGAACGGCGAGAAAATTGTCACGGCCGACCTCGCTTCGGAAGAATGGCGGCGACGACTTTCGCAAAGCAAGTTCTCCCCGTACAAGGATTTCGCCCGCAACACTCAGGGCCGAATCATGCTGACCGATCACGGCAGCAAGGTCTGGTATCGCAATCTCACTCTGACTCCGTTGCCCGATACCGAGATTCCACCAATCGCGCCCGATCCACCGCCGAACATTGTCTACATCATGTCGGATGAGTTGGCGTACTATGAAGTGTCGCATATGGGCAATCCGCACATTCGTACGCCCAATATCGATCGCATGGCGAAAGAAGGCTTGCGGTTTACGCAGGCATTGGCGGCCGCTCCGGTGTGTGCGCCCTTGCGATGCGCACTGATGACCGGCAAGCACATGGGGCATGCCTCGGTGCGAGCGAATGGCGGCGGAACGCCACTGCGGGCCGATGAAGCGACGATTGCTTCATTGCTGAAACAAAAGGGCTATGCAACCGGTGGATTCGGCAAGTGGGGAGCCGGTGGTCGCGACTCTACGGGCGTTCCGGAGAAACACGGATTCGACGTCTTCTATGGCTACTACGATCAAGTTCACGCGCACTCGTTCTATCCGCCCTATCTCATTCGCAACAGCGAAGAGGTCGTCCTCAAGGGCAACAAGGGGGGACGCGAAGGCGAAACGTATTCGCATTACGCCATCGTCGATGAAGCCGAAAAGTTCATCCGCGAAAACAAAGACCGGCCGTTCTTCTGCTATCTGCCCATCACACCCCCACACGGCATGTACGACATCCCCGCCGACGATCCGGCATGGAAACTGTATGCCGATGATGAGTGGATGAAAGACGAAAACATCTCGCAGGACACCAAGAACTACGCGGCAATGGTCAGCATGGTCGATGGCAATCTTCAGCGAGTGATCGACCTGCTCAAGGAACTGTCACTCGAAGAAAACACCATCGTGTTCTTCACGGGAGACAATGGCGGACAGGATCGTTTTCGCAGCAAAGAGCATCCACGCGGGTTCTACGGCCCCAATGTGAATCCCAAAACCGGCGTCCAATTTCGCGGCGGTAAGGGGAACTTGTACGAGGGCGGGTTGCGAATTCCGTTCCTCGTGCGTTGGCCGGGAAAGATCAAGCCGGGGCGTGTCAGCGATT
Organism: Planctomycetota bacterium; assembly: GCA_963581435.1. Classification (GTDB taxonomy): domain Bacteria; phylum Planctomycetota; class Planctomycetia; order Planctomycetales; family Planctomycetaceae; genus JABISG01. The sequence continues at coordinate 14,052 of CAUZOL010000048.1, read as the reverse complement.
TGCTGTGCAACCAGGTTGATGTGCTGCCGACGTTGGTGGAGTTGGCGGGCGTCAAGTCGCCGGCCGATGCCGATGGGCTGTCGATTCTTCCGGAAATACTCGGCGAAGAGGCCGTCGGCCGCAAACAGGAACAACACGAATTCCTGTACTGGGAATTCGGCTCGCAAACGGCCGTCCGCATGGCCGACTGGAAGGCGATTCAGCCGAAGAAAGACGGGTCGTGGGAATTATACGATTTGTCGAAGGACATCAGCGAAGCGAGCAACATCGCCGATCAACATCCCGAGATTCTCGCGACGATGAAGAAGTTCGCCGAGCAATCGCACGTGCCGGTTCAGGCCGGCACCTTCAGCGACCAGACCCGTCACCAGCGCGATCGACAAGCCAAGTGGGGATCGACACGCCCGCCAATGCCGGCACAGCGCGGAAAGGTTAATCGCATCAAAGAGAAGAATCTGATTCCATTCGACCAGATGAAACTCATCAGTTTCAGCAGTGAGAATCGTGGTAACGACCGCCGCGCGGCATACGCCATCGACGGCAATCCGCGCAGCGTCTGGCATTCACAGTTTTCAGGAACGCTCGCCAAACACCCGCACGAGTTGGTCATCGATTTGGGCAAGGTGCGCGAGATTCGTGGATTCCGCTATCTTGCCCGGCAGGACGGCGGCTGGAACGGAGCGTTTGCCAAAACAGAGTTCTCCGTCAGCGATTCGCCCAAAACCTTTCCCGAGGCTGCCGCCCAAGCCACATTCAAGAAGGTGAGGACGGCCCAAGCGGTCGATATTGGAAAGCCAGTGCGCGGCCGCTACGTGCGTGTCCGAGTCCTTTCGGAGGTCAACGGCGAAGTGTGGGCGTCGGCAGCGGAGATTGGCATTGTTGGCGACTGAGAAGACAAACATAAAATTGCCATTGGTGGTTCTGGCCGTTCTGTTGTGGGGTAACTCCACCATCGTTGCGGAAGATGTTCCTCAGAGCGTCACCGCGACATGGGCGACATTCGATCCGCGCGTCGAGCCGTTGGATGTTCATGTCATCCGCACGTGGTTCGAGGAAGAGATCGAACTGCAACACGTTCGCTATGTGGTTGGCACATTTCGCGGGAAGAAGACTCGCGTTACCGCGTTCTTTGCGCGTCCGAAAGACGGAAATCAGTTACCCGGAATCGTGCAGGTTCACGGCGGCGGACAGCGGGCTTTGACCGAAACGGTGAAGTTCTGGGCATCGCACGGTTACGCGGCCATCGCCGTCAATTGGGGCGAGCACCCGATTGGCGAGACCGGCGCTCTCAACACCGACTGGGCGGGAATCGCCGCCGGATTCTATGATCCCAAGCATCACAACGATGTCTCGCCCGGCAAGACAACGCTTTACGACCACCCGTATCCGTGGAACAGCAGTTGGCTGTTGTACTCGGCCGCCGCACGGCGGGCGATTACGTTTCTCGAAAACCGCCCGGACATTAATCGCCATCGCATCGGCGTAACCGGCCACAGCATGGGCGGACGAATTACGGTGTTGACCGCAATCGATCCACGCGTCAAAGCGGCTTCGCCGTCGGTCGGTGGGAGCGGTTATCTTTACGAAGACATTCGCGGCATACCACGCTCGGCACGTCGCATGATGGCCGACGTCGATCTCTACAACCGCACCATCGACTGCAAGAGTTACTGGCCGTCGATTCGTTGTCCGCTGTTGTTTCTGGGAGCAACAAACGATTTTAATTCGCCGATAGAAAAGGTCATCGACGGTTTCCGCACGTTGCCGGAAGCCAACGGTGCTCTCGCATTTGCTCCGCATAAGAATCATCGTTTCACAACCGACACCTATGCCGCACGCGTTCGCTGGTTTCAAACACATTTGAAAGACGCCTTTCAATTTCCAAAGTTGGCGAGCAGTCAACTCGTTCTGAAAACGTCGGACGGCATTCCCCGCTTTCGCGTGCAGCCGGATGTCTCGATACCGTACAAAATTAAAGCGGTTGCCATCTATTACGGTTTCGCACGCGACCCGCGCACGCGGTTTTGGCGCGCGGCCGATGTGACGAAAGTTGATGCAAGTTACGAAGCTCTCTGCCCGGTGATGGAACTCGATGAACCGCTATTCGCCTTTGCGAACATCACCTACGACACCGGCGAAACGTTGCAGATGCCGCGAGGCTACGAGCCGACAGCGCTGTTGACGGTCGCCAGTGAATGCCGACGGGCATTTCCACAGCAGTTGCAGCAAGCCGGCGTGAAAGCGAACGGGCAACGGCAGCGGCTCATCGATGACTTCTCGGCCGGCTGGCGCGACTGGTCACAGGTTGGCGTCCGCCATCGCGAACATTGGAATTACACCACCCACAAAATCAACGACCCGGCGTTCTTCGGTCCGCGTGGTGCGGAATTGGTGTTCGACATCGAAACAACCGTGGCGGGCAACACGTTGGCCGTCGTCATGGAGACCGACAAATGGCGCGGCTATACACGCCGCAAAACGGAACACTACACCGCGCTGGTGACTTTGCCCAAAGTGGGCAAGCAAAACGTCCGGCTGGCGACATCGTCGTTCGTCTCACCCGATGGCAAGCCGCTGGTGAATTACGACCGCGTCAGTGGACTGATTCTTACGCCCGGCGACAAAGAACGACCGGAAGCCGTCAAGACCCATTGGCAGGGAAAAGTTCCCACCTTTGATAATTTGCGGTGGGAAGGCGGGACATTCGCGTCTCGCCCAAAACCCTATTTACCATGAAACGGCACACAGGAAACACAATGCATACTGCGAAGTTCTTATCGGCAACGGCGTTTTTATTGCTGACATTCTCGCTACCGGCAATGGCAGAGCCGACTCCCACCATTGGCAAGATTGCACCGCCGACGGCTGAGCAGGCCGAAGAATTCAAGCTCGACACGGCCTTCTACAAGAAATGCACGCTCGCCGAAGATGTGCTGATCGCGACATCGAATCGCGTTTCCGACATCGCCATTCGCGAGGCCGCCTATCAGTTCGGTATGATTATGAAGAGCATTAACCCGGACATTGCCAACCGCATTCGCGAGAAGAAGGTTCTCTGTATTTTGATTGGACACGACGAACTCACGTCCGACGTGCCGCAATTTTCCAGCGACAAGACCGGCAAGGAACTCGCCTTCTACAATTGGCGGCAGCGCGGTTTCCTCACCTACAAACACGGCCGACCAACGGTGGTGTTCGCTGAGGAAGACGTGCTGGAATACGAAGGGGGCATGCGGCTGGAAAGCATTCTCATTCACGAGTTCGGCCACGTGATTCACGGAGCCGGCTTCGACAAGGAGTTGCAAGACCGGCTGAGCGAAACATTTCAGCGGGCGCGGTTGAAAGGCATCTGGATGGACGGCCGGGCGGCGCAGAGATACCGCCGTATCAAAAGCGAAACACACGTCAGCCTGTTCGATGCCCTCGTCAAATCGTTCCCCGATCAACCGTCCGCGTTAATCAGAGCGTGTCTCGACGGCGGCGACATTCTCGTCAACGGCAAGCCGACCAATGCGAAAGTCAAAGTCACCGGGAAAGACAAGGTGATCATCGTGTTCGGCGGCGAGAAGGAATGTTACGCCCACAAGAACCGGGCCGAATACTGGGCCGAGGGCGTGCAATGCTGGTACAACACCAACCGCACGATGGACCACGACCACAATCACATCCACACGCGAAAACAACTGAAGGCGTACGACCCGCACTTGGCCAAAATGTGCGAAGACGTACTCGGCACTACCGGATGGCGTTTCGTCTCACCCCGCCAGCGCGCCGGCAAAGCCCACCTGAAAGACTTCGACCCAGCCAAGTCGCCCAAGGTCATCGACCCCGACTTCATCGAAACCGCCGCCTACGACTACTACGACAAATACTGGAAAACCTACTGGCAACGCCTCGCTGAGAAGCACGCGAAGACGGTGGGGACGCCGTGAGGCGTTCAGCGGGGCATCTCAGGATTACGTGTTCACCGTCAAAACAGGCAGGGTAGTGACGTAGGGTGTGTCAAGCGTAGCGCGGACGCACCGATTCAGGCGAGGTTTCCGCCATCATGCGCCGCGTTGTTCGTTGGATTCGTGAAAACGCTGGCTGGGAATTGCGTAAATAAACAGAATCGCGGTGCGTCGCCGCTTCGCTGTGATACACCCTACAGGACTGAACGATCGGGACATTGCGAAATTGTATCGGCGTCGATGGGGAATCGAATTGTTTTACCGACACTTCAAGCAGACGTTCGGCCGCCGCAAACTCCGCAGCCACAAAGCAGAACACGTGCAATGCGAGGCCGATTGGTCGTTGGTTGGTCTTTGGGCGATGTTGTTGTACGCCACGTCCGAACTGCATCGGCTTCACCTTGCACCGCATCGGATCAGCGTTGCACGAGTCCTCCGCGCCTACCGTGTTGCCATGCGGGAGTCCAAGGGCAATCCTGATCCCGGCGAGTCACTGCGCCAGCAACTGCGGCGCGCCGTGATCGACAATTACCAACGGATCAATAAGAACAGCCGCGACTATCCCAGAAAGAAAACCGAGCCGCCACCGAAACCACCCGTCATCCAAGCCGCCACACCCCGGCAGCAACAACTCATCCAAACCATGCGACGCAAACAAAAAGGGTTAACGGCGTAGAGTGGCACTGGCGCACGTTACGAATCGCACAATGTTGATTTAGCCGCGCGATTTGTCCCGTGTGTGCAGGAGGTAGTGGTCCATCGACACGCCCCGCAAGCGGGGCGGCTAAATGCCAGGCACTCGGCAGCAGTCACTTGCCAATGCGGCCGGACTGCAGGTCTTTAACCACTTCGGCCAGCAGCGCTGGGTCGTCGCTGGCGACGACGTGTTTGACGCGGCTTTCGGGGACCTTCATTCTGAGCATCAACTCTTCGGCTCGTTCCCAGAGTCGAATTCGCTTCTTGCCGTCAGCCAGGAAGAGGTCTGTTGCCAACTCGCTCAGCCGTTGGTCGTCAATCTGATCACGGTTCTTGTAGTATCGCGAAATGACCTTTTTCTGGTGGTTTGAGTAGTCGGGCACGCGTGTTTCCTTCCCAGATTGAATGAATCTTCGGCCATCATCTTAAGTTGGTGGCAAAGGTTGTCCAGTCGATTTCTCCGGAAAAGGGCTTTTCCTGTTTCCCCGTTCTTGGTATCAACGCCGCGCACTTCCTGGAAATGGCGTTTAATTCGGCAATTCCCCGACTTAAACGCTCGCCACATACCGTTCCCGTTGTGAAATCATATTGCCTCAAGGGGTAACCATGCGGAAAGCCTTCGTGCTAATTGCCGGTTTCTTGCTGTTGCTCACAACTGTGGGTGGTTGTCAGACATCGGTACCCACATTTGGCCGGGATACGATTATGCCAGCGTTGGGTTTCTCGGCAGTGCCTGGGCAATATGAGCCGGATCTCAGCGACTTGGACGACGAGTAGTTCGTCGTTCTCGATGGGAGACAGAAACGCAGCACATAGCAGGTTTAAGTAGATGAGTCCGCGAGAAATCGGCTGGTGATGACAAAACGGCCGATCTTTGGCCGGCATTCGAGCCGATGTGATGGACTATCAATGCGAAAAGGTCGCACCGTCACGCTCCCACCTTTCCCACCTTTCCAGATACCTGTTTATTCAAAAGAAACAGTGTCATCTCGGCGTCAAGTACTGAGAATCTACAGGTAATGAGACGAACCCATATGATCTGCGGGTTCTCGAAGTCGATTCCGCTTATTTGTGGAATGTTTCTGTTGTTGGCATCCGTCGGCTGCCAGCACCAACAAGCTTCGACACCCTTGTCGCGTCGGCACGAGTTGTTGCAACTTAGGGCGGAGACTTCCAGGGGGTCGGACGACAAGTCTCAAGAGAATTCGGTCACCAGTGCTGAGTTTAATGGCAAAGATGGGGAAATGGCTGCGAATCCCGGTTCACGATGGACCGGCTGGCTCGACCAATTTCCTCGCCCACCGCGAATCCCGCTGCCACGGACCGACATGGGAGGCAGCGACATCGCCGTTCTCGAACCGGGGATGAAATCTGCAAGTGCAGACAATTATTGAAATCGCTCCTTGATCGTGGTGTGCTGCTCCCGACGAGTGGTTTCTGCTGTCTGGTCAATTCCGCCCGATTCAACCTGGCTTTAATACAGCCTTGAATTGGCCGATGTGACCCTGCACGCTGGCCTCTGACTGGCATTGCAAAGTGTGGGCCGCTAGAATGCGCCGTTTGAACGGTTTGTTAATCCCTCCGTCGTCTCAACATATCTTCTCTCGGGCGTGATTTGTCTGGGAGCCTTCGGAACCTGAATCGGAATCGATTTCGGCTCTAAATCGTGTGAGATCTACGCTGGTTCTCCCGTTTTTTTGCGATTGTTCTTGACTATCAGTTCGGGTTTTCGCCGCGGTTGTCGGAGCTTCAGGCCCCGCAGCGGACAGACAGGAGTAAACGGCAGTGCAAGTTGCTATTACGTGCCGACATGGAACTATCTCTGACGGCGTTCGGGGATACATCACCACAAAGTCAGAGAAATTACTGACATATTTCGAGCGAGTTTCAGCGATTCAGGTGACCGTTAGCTTCGAGAAAGATCGGGTCAAGTCTGAGATTCTGGTCGATGTGGAGCATCGTCATGATTTCGTTGCCAGCGACGTGGGCGATGATGTGACGCCAACGTTCGACAAGGCGCTACACAAGATGGAACAGCAGATCAGGAAGTATAAAGAGAAGTTGCAGGATCACCGTCGCGATCTGCCTATGAATGAACTGTCGAGTACCGATGACGTGACGGAAGAGGGCGAGGCAGACAGTTAGTCCTCGCACCGCGTGTTTCGGCAAGCAGTTTTGGAGTTGTTGCTTCGTCGGTGATCGCGGTTGGTACTGTGCTTCGGGTGGCAATCGATGTTGCCATGATATCTTAAACGGGTTTGTGTCGAGAACGACACATCTGCCACAGCTGGCGACGCGACGCCAGCTTGTTATGGCAAAGGAGCGATTTACATGAAGTTGACAGATTTTGTGGTGGCGGATGCTATTCTGCCCAATCTGTCGGTGGACACAAAAGAGGGGGCCATCCGGGCAATGGTGGCCGGCCTGAAGGACAGTGGCAGTATTCCCGCTGAAGAGGAAGAGGGCATTGTTGCAGCAGTCCTCAAGCGGGAAGAGTTGGGGTCAACCGGCATTGGCAACGGTGTCGCCGTCCCACACACAAAACATCCATCGGTCGATCGTCTGGTCGCTACCATTGCCTTGTCGAAAGAAGGTGTGGATTTTGCCAGCTTGGATGGCGAGACGGTCCACATCTTGTTCTTGCTTGTTTCACCGCCGGATCGCCCCGGAGATCATCTGCGGGGCTTGGAAAGCATCTCGCGGCACCTTCGGAATCAGAATTTTTGCAACTTTCTGACGCAGGCGACCACGAGTAAGCAGATTTTAGATCTGCTAAACGAAGCTGACAGCGACGAATTGGAGTGATCCGATTGCGGGTCTCTGTATTTTAGTGCATCCTGTGTTTGTGCTGTCTTTTTCGGTATGAAACCGCTGGTTCTGGCGTACGTGAACGTAGTTATGCACGTAGTGAGCAAAACTCCGGTGTGTCAACAGACAGTCACTGTTAGATTAGAAAACGGGCTGCATTTGCGTCCGCAGTCGCAGATTGCGCAGTTGGCCCAGCAGTTTGACTGCGATGTCAATATTCGAGTCGATAATCGCACGGTCAACGCCAAGAGCATGTTCGACTTGATGACACTCAAAGCGGCACACGGCGCGGAGCTGTGTTTGAAAGCAAGTGGAGTCAACGCCGCCGAGGCAATTCGCCAGCTGGTGGAGTTATTCGAGTCGGATTTTGAGATCGACGACTCGTCCAGTCCTTAATCGGCGGGGTTCGCCGCCACACCGTTACCTCAGTCGCGAGCAATTGTCTGCCCACCGGTTGTCAACGACAATCGGGCAGGCGAAAATCGCGTCGGACGGAGTCTGAATACCGGCTATGCTGATCAAACGCGGTATCGCCGTTTCACCTGGCGTCGTCACGGGAACGGCCCTGCTTCTGGGAAGCGAGGACTTTCGCATTCCGCGGACGGTCGTCTCCGTCGATGCGATCGATACCGAAATCGCGCGTTTTCATAGTGCGCTTGAAAACGTTTGCGAAGAGATTGCAGAGAATCAGCGGCAAGCGGCTGAAGAGCTGGGCAAAGAGTACGGTGATATCTTCGCCGCCCATCTTGCGATGGTTCGTGATCCGAAGTTGACCGAAGAGATCGCAGACTGTATTCGCGGCCGATGTTTCTCGCCCGAATTTGCCACCAGCCGTGTGCTGCGGCACAAAGCCAAGGTGATGCAGAACCTCGGTTCTCATTATCTTGCCGAACGCGCCGCTGATGTGTTTGACGTAGAAAAACGGCTGCTGCGGCATTTACTGGGCAAGCGGCGCGAAGAGTTGACCCAGCTGACCGCCCCGGTGCTCGTGTTGGCGCACAATCTGACGCCAAGTGAAACCGCGAATATGAGCCGCGAATTCGTGCTGGGATTCGCGACCGAAGTGGGCGGCCCGACCAGTCACACGGCCATCATGGCTGGTGCTCTGGAAATTCCAGCCGTCGTCGGGGTCGGTGATTTTCTGTCTGACGTCTCGGGTGGCGACATCGTCATTATCGACGGCAATGACGGCCAAATCATCATCGATCCGGATGAAAAGACGCAGGCGGCATTCCGCGATTCGGAACAAAAACTTCGTACGTTCCTCGAAAGGCTCGAGGGGCTGAAAGAACTTTCCGCCGAAACCCAGGACGGCTGCCAGATCCAGATTCTGGGAAACATCGAGTTTCCCGAGGAAGTGGATCATTGCAACGCACGGGGTGCCGAAGGAATCGGGCTGTATCGCACCGAGTTTCTCTATCTGGAAAAGGATCAGGAACCAACAGAAGAGGATCATTTCGAGGCGTATTGCCGCGTGATCAACGCGTTTCAGGGGCGACCTGTCGTCATTCGCACATTGGACCTGGGTGCCGACAAGGTTCCCACCACGTTCCGCAATCCGTTGCCTGAATCAAGCAATCCCATGCTGGGACTTCGCAGCATTCGTTTGAGCCTGCGAAATCTGGATCTTTTCAAGGTGCAGCTACGGGCGATCCTGCGAGCCGCCACGCGGGGTGACGTGCGCATCATGTTTCCGTTGATTTCATCACTGTTCGAGTTGCGGCAGGCCAAGATGATTCTGGCCGATGTGGCTGAGGATTTGGAAGAGCAGGGGATTGAGTTTCAGCGCGATTTGCCGGTCGGAATGATGGTCGAAGTGCCGGCGGCGGCCCTGTTGGCCGAAGAATTCGCGCGTGAAGTCGATTTCTTTTCGATCGGAACCAACGACCTGATCCAGTATACGTTGGCCGCCGATCGGTCGGATCCGGCGGTTGCCAATCTTTATAGTCCCGGTGATCCGTCAATTTTGCGGCTGATTCGTATGGTACTGGCGGCCGGCTCCGCATACGATACACCCGTAACTGTTTGTGGCCAGATGAGTTCCGATCCGAAATTCATCCCGCTACTGCTGGGGATGGGGCTGAGAAGCCTCAGCGTCACACCGTATATTATCCCCGAGTTGAAAGAGGTTGTCCGTAACATCACAATCGCTCAAGCGGAAGCAGTGGCGGCCCACGCGCTGACACTCGATCTGGCACGCGATGTCGAAAGTTATCTGCGAGGAGAATTGCGCAAGTTGTGTCCCGATTTGGTGCCATGATTGGTTTCTGTTGAATCGGGGGGCCAGAGTCAACAGCCGGAATTCCACTGGCTACTGACTCTTGACTCTCGAACAGTTTGGCGAGTCCGAATGTGTCGGTGAATTTTCGCTGATCATTATTCGAATCGCTGCCATGACGACGGATCCACTACGGACTTTTGATCAAACAGGAAAACACGATAGTACGGTCCCTGAGTGTTTTACGCCGGGGCCGATGGAAACATTCTTAGGTTTGAACAGGGTGCATATTCGTTTCTTGAACGAGGGGCGATCTTCGGTCGTGAATGATCGGAATTTCGCTAAGCCAAACCGCTGTTGTCCTGACGGCGACGGTGGCGTTGCGCATCAGGCAGATTGCACTGATGGTGTTTCCCATGCGGTGCTTCGCGCCGCTGGTGAGCCGCTTTCATCGCAATGGCGACATGGCTCGGGAATTGCCCGGCACGTCGTTGCTGGTTTCGCCTGCGCGGTCGATGAAACGAATTTGCTCGAAATCTTCTTTCATTCGCAATCGGTTTGTGTTGCGGCATTTGCATCAAGGCGCAAATTCAGCGGCAACAACAGTGTGAGAATTCTGCAGGGAGTAACGACCATTGAGTCTTGCTCCGGTCGAACGACCGCACGAGAAACCATCGAGAGAAAGCAGGAAGCCGAGCTGCGCCTGGTTCGTCACCCCAGACGAAAGGGCATTCATGAAAACCGAAATGATGATCAACGTTCTCCAGCCGGAAGAGAGTCGCATTGCGATTGTCGAAGACGGCGTGCTGGAGGAACTTTACGTTGAGCGAAGCAGCCTCGAAAACTATGTCGGCAACATCTACAAAGGCCGCGTAGTCAACATCGAACCGAGCATTCAGGCGGCGTTCGTCGATTTTGGCGTCGGCCGCAACGGCTTCCTCCACGTCAGCGACATCGAGTACCAGTACTACAAGCACCTCGAAACCAAGAGTGACGAGACCGAGAAGCCGAAAGGCAAGCCACGACGGCACAACGAGCGAAATGCCCGTAGCAAGCCGCCCATTCAGGAAATCCTGAAACGCGGCAGCGAAGTGCTGGTGCAGGTCATCAAGGAAGGAATCGGGACAAAGGGACCGACGCTTTCCACCTACATCAGTATCCCCGGTCGGTATCTGGTTCTGATGCCGGGACTGCAGCGGGTTGGTGTGAGTCGAAAAATCGAAGACGACCAGGTCCGCCGCAAGCTCCGCAGCAGCCTGATGGAACTGGAACCACCGCCCGGCCTTGGATTCATCATTCGTACGGCAGGAATCGATCGCACCAAGAAAGACCTCCAACGCGACATGAATTATCTGTTGCGGTTGTGGCGGGTCATTGTGTGGCGAATCAAGAAGATGCCCGCGCCGGTTGATATCTACCAAGACAGCGACATGATCATCCGCACGATACGCGACATCTTCACCAGCGACATCGATGCGGTCTGGATCGACGAACCCGAAGCGTATGAGCGCGCCCGCGAGTTCATGCGAGTCGTCCTGCCGCGACACGTCAATCGCGTCAAACTTTATGAAGGCCGCGCATCGATTTTTCATCGGTACGACATCGAAGCCGAAATCGCACGAATTCAGCAACAGCAAGTCCCCTTGAAAGGGGGAGGGTCGATCGTCATCGACCAGACAGAGGCGCTGGTTGCCATCGACGTCAACAGCGGCAATTTTCGCGTTGATGATAACGCCGAGGAAACCGCGTTTCAGGTCAACATGAAAGCTGCCGCAGAAATCAGTCGGCAAATTCGGCTGCGCGATCTTGGCGGCGTGATCGTTAACGACTTCATCGATATGCGTGAAGACCAGCATCGGCGTAGCGTCGAACGGACAATGCGCGAGGCCGTCCGCCGCGACCGCGCCCGCACCAAGGTGCTACGGATCAGTCCGTTCGGTCTCATCGAGATGACACGGCAGCGAATTCGGCCGTCACTGCGGCGAAGCACCTACGAAGATTGTCCCAGCTGCACAGGCACCGGTCAGGTGAAAACCGGCGAGAGCATGGCCATTGAGGTGATGCGGTCGCTGTTAACGATTGCCTCAAACGAGGGGGTTTCGCGAATTCTGCTCGAAATCCACGAGCGAGTTGCCAATCACCTGAACAACCGTAAGCGTCGCGAGATTGCGAAGATCGAGGAGGAACGTAACGTTTCCATTCTCGTTACCCCTCTTTCCAATGTATCCCCAGATCACCTGAAAATGCGATGCCTCGACGAGTTAGGCAACGATGTCAGGATTTCCTCGTCTGAACACTCGAAATCTAAGTCGTAACCGACTAGAATCAACGATTCTGAAACAGGCTGCCGACCGCATCGTTTGACGTTGGCGGAACGTGTCCCCACAGACGACCAACCGATTTCCAGCACACGAAGAGAAACCATGTTTGCAGTGATTGAAGATGGCAGCCGCCAGTACCGTGTCACCCCCGGCGAAATGGTTACGGTCGATTACCGGGCCGATGCGAAAAAGGGTGATACGCTGACGTTCGACCGCGTGCTTCTGGCCAATGGTGGCGGAGCAAGCGCCATCGGCCAGCCCGTCATCGACGGCGCTTCGGTCGAGGCCGAAGTGGTCATCGCCGAGGAAAAGGGGCCGAAGCTGGAAGTCCAGAAGATTCGCCGGCGAAAAAATTCGCGGCGTCATACCGGTCACCGCCAAAAGCATACCGCAGTGCGGGTGACCACCATCAACGTGCCCGGTCTGGAAATCGTCGAACCACCGCCGACACCCGAACCGGAAGCAGCACCTGCACCTGCCCCAGAGCCGGAAGCTCCAGCCGCTGAGGCAACTGCGGATTCGGAAGCCGAGGCCCCTCCGCCCGAAGCCGGCGAATAGTCCGCCGTCGAATCTGATTCGACGGCTTGGGTGCCACTGGCGTGTCGCCAGTGCATCGCGGTGGCAGATGCCGATTCGCTGGTACACACATCGACGGCAGATTGAAAAACGTCGGGCGTGCCATGGCAGATCATCCTTTCGACCTGGAATCTGTCCGTCGGCAATTTCCGGCGCTGAACCGAACCCACAACGGCCGGCCCGTCATCTTTTTCGATGGGCCAGCCGGCAGTCAGGTTCCCCAATCGGTTGCCGATGCAGTCAGCCGCTGCCTGTTGGAAACGAACGCCAATCATGGCGGACCGTTTGCTACCAGTCGTGAGAGCGACGCGATTCTCGACGAAGCACACCGCGCGGGAGCTGATTTTCTCGGAGCGTCCGATCCGGACGAAGTATCGTTCGGCGCCAACATGACCACCATTACGCTCGGCCTCAGCCGCGCGCTGGCAAAAACGTGGCAACCGGGCGATGAAATTCTCGTCACCCGACTCGACCACGATGCCAATGTCACGCCGTGGACGCTGGCCGCCCGGGATGCCGGCGTAACTGTCAAACACGTCGAGTTCGATCACGCCGACTGCACGCTGGATATTGAGGACTTCGAGGCGAAGCTGACCGACCGCACCCGTCTCGTCGCCGTTGCGTATGCATCGAACGCCGCCGGAACGATCAACCCAATTACCGAAATCGTCAAGAAGGCGCACGGCGTGGGAGCGTTGGTCTTCATCGACGCAGTCCACTTTGCCCCGCACGGATTGATCGACGTGGCGGAACTCGACTGCGACTTTCTCGGGTGTTCGGCGTACAAGTTTTTCGGACCGCACGTCGGCATGCTGTGGGGACGCCGCGAATTGCTGGAGTCGCTGACGGCGTACAAACTACGGCCCTCGACGAATGAACTGCCCGGCAAATGGATGACCGGCACGCAGAATCACGAAGGAATTGCCGGCGTCCTGGCGGCGATCGACTATCTGGCCGATGTCGGCCGAGCGATCAACCCCGCGGATTCTCGGCGAGAATCGCTACAGACTGCGTTTGCTGCCATCGGCGAATATGAACGGGAACTCTGTCATCGACTGTTGGCAGGGTTAGCCGAGTTGCCAGATGTTTGTGTCCACGGAATCACGAATTTGGCGCAATTAGACGAGCGCGTGCCGACCGTCTCGTTCACGCACCGAAATCGAGCGCCGCTGCAGATTGCCGAACGGCTCGCCGAGCGGGGCATCTTCGTCTGGCCGGGCAACCATTACGCGCTGCCGTTCACCGAAGCGTTGGGACTGGAGCCAGGGGGCACGCTGAGAGTCGGCTTGCTGCATTACAATACGGCCGAAGAAGTCGACCGATTGCTGGCCGAACTGGCGCAGCTGTAAAGTCCGCGACGTTCCTACGCTTTTTGGTAGTGGATCACTTTGGGAGGTATTGTCAAAACTTGTGTTCTTGAAGAGTTGAGAAAAAACGGGGTATCCTGCTGAGGTAACCACACTTCAGCGGCCCGATAGGGGCA
>CAUZOL010000047.1:0-29795 GCA_963581435.1 Planctomycetota bacterium | reverse complement strand
CAGCCGAATCCGCGGTTACGTCTCGACGCTCCGCAAAAACGACCTGAAAATCCTGGACGGCATCCAATCCGCCTTCCACCAGTCCCCCAACCGGCCAGCGCACATCTTCGTCACTGGGTAGTTACCGAAATTCCTTGTTCGATATTCGATATTCAATACCGGCGTTTACCCAAACTCAAGCATGGATGGCGCAACCCGGACCTCGGGGACCGTCCAACGACGGCTGCGACTTCCTCGGGTTTCTTTTCGCCAGCGGGTTTTAGTCCAGGTTTGCCGGATTTCTGCGGAGCGTTCGTAGATTTCCACTTGCGTGGGATCGCGTACCGTCTGGTTGCGGATTTCAACGGTTTGGTGGGGGCTGGCCAGGTTGCTTGTGGCGATTGCGGACATGTTGCTCTCCCCTGCGGGCTGATTCTGTGAGATGTGAATTCGAGATGCACTCAGATGTGATCGACAAATATGTTTGTGAGGCCCGCTGAACGGGATGGGGTCATCGGCCGACGAACCGGTGATGACGCCCAATCCCGTGGTCTTCGCTCTTCAATAACTGACATGGTGAAGGACGTCACACATTCGTTCGATTCCCCGAACGATTGCGGCGTGCCAGTCGCTTTGCGCGGCGTTCGGCTTCTCTCGCTTTCAGTCGCTCGACAAGCTGTTGTCTTCTCGATGGGGGTTGCGATGCGCGCTTGGCCTGCAGTTGCAATTGTCGTTGTTGCCTTTGCGCCTGTTGCTGCCGAGCGACGATGTTTCGGCGAATCGCCTGCTGCCGCATCATCATCATGGCCTGCCCCTGTTGCCGTTGCTGCGTTTGCTGTTGCATCTGCATGCACTGCTGCATCCCGCCTCCTGTTCCGCCACCGCCTCCGCCTCCAGGACGGCCCATTCCCATTCCACCACCACCCATCCGCATTCCGCCACCCATTCCACCGCCACCCATGCCTCCCATACCGCCACCAGCCATTCGCATTCCGCCGCCTCCCCCACCGCCACATCGTCCTTGCGCTTGAGCCGAGTCGGCCGCCACCAAACTAAATGCCGCCCCGACAGCAATCGCTGCGAACGTCAGTCGTCCTTTGCCGACAAATCTGAATGTTGCCGGACATGCGAGATTCTTCATCGTAAGTCCTTTCCAGGATGGTGGTTCAGTCCGCATTGCCGACAATAAAACCCACTGCGCCGTGAACGACGCGATAAAGCGAGCCGGATCGAGCAAACTGTTCCGAATTGAAACTTGAGATGTGTCTAAGTAGTTAAAACGCGAGACGCTGCGGGAGTTCAACAGGCGAAGCGGGCGAATTGTTGATTTTTCTCCAGCGGAGTAGAATAATCCTCGTGAAGTGACTGATACCGCCGTGCTGCCGTTGTTAGCGCAGGAATTCGGCGGCAACCAATCGCGATCTTCGTTGGAGGAAAAGCCATGCGTCCTTTCCGAAAACTGCTGCCGATCTGCGTTTCGAGTCTCGCCCTGCTGATCCCCTGTGTGATCGCGGCGCAGCAACTCACTGCCGACGAGGCGAACCTCAAAAGTTACGGCCTACCGAAACTCAAGGTTGGCCCGCGCGACTGGCCGCAGTGGGGCGGCACATCAATTCGTAACAACACTCCGTTCGGCAAGAACATTCCGACAGACTGGAACGTTGAGACAGGCAAGAACATTAAGTGGTCGGCCAAACTCGGTTCGCAATCCTGGCCCGGCCCAATCGTGGCCAACGGAAAGGTCTTCATCGGCACCAACAATTCACGTGGCTACATTAAGCGATTTCCACGAACCGTTGATCTTGGCTGCTTGCTCTGCTTCGATGAGAAAACGGGCAAGTTTCTGTGGCAACATTCCAATCGCAAGTTGCCGACGGGACGTGTGCACGACTGGCCGTTCCAGGGAATCGTTGCCACGCCTTTCGTCGATGGCGGGCGGCTGTGGTACGTGACGAATCGTGGCGAAGTGGTCTGCCTCGACACGGCCGGCTTTGCCGACGGAAAAAACAACGGACCATTTCGACAGGAAGAAGTTGTTGCCGACGACGAGGCCGACGTCATCTGGAAATTCAACATGATGGCCGAACTTGGCGTTCGGCAGCACAACATGTGTACTTGCTCGTTGACATGCGCCGGCGAGCTCCTGTTTGTCGTCACCTCGAATGGCGTCGATGAATCACACATCAACATTCCCGCCCCCGATGCGCCGGCGTTCGTCGTACTGAATCGCGACAGCGGCAAAGTGCTGTGGACCGCCAATCCTGTCGGCAAGAATATTCTGCACGGCTCCTGGTCGTCGCCCACTTATGCCGTCCTCGGTGGCAAGCCGCAGGTGTTGTTTCCCGGCGGCGACGGCTGGTTGTACAGCTACAGTCCCCGCGGCGATGGCAAGGGGCAGGCCAAGCTGCTCTGGAAGTTCGACTGCAATCCCAAGGAGTCGATCTGGCGTATCGGCGGACGCGGCACGCGAAACGAATTCATCACACTGCCGGTGGTTTATGACAATAAGGTCTACGTGGCAACCGGACAGGATATGGAACACGGTGACGGGGAAGGGCGGCTGTGGTGCATCGATCCCGCGAAAAAGCTCGACGGGTCCGACGTCAGCCCCACACTAGCTTACGACGCCAAAGGAAAGCGTTTACCGCGCAGGCGCCGACAGGCGGTCGATCGATCGAAGGGCGAAACGGAACGGCTCAATCCCGCTTCGGCCGCCATCTGGCATTACGACAAGTTCGATTTCAACGGCGACGGCAAGATTCAATTAGAAGAGCGCATGCACCGCTCGTGCGGAGGTGTGGCGATCAAAGACGACCTGTTGTTCATCACCGACTACACTGGTGTTGTCCACTGTGTCAACGCGCAAACGGGTAAGCCGCATTGGGGCCACGATTTGTTCGCGTGTTCTTACGCCGCATTGCCGCTGATTGTCGATGGCAAGGTCTACATCGCCGACCAGGATGGCGACGTTGCCATCTTTGAACTGTCGGCGAAGAAGAAGCTCATCAACGAAGTCAACATGAACAACGCGGTCTACGGTACGCCGATTGTCGCTAACAATGTGCTGTACATTGCCTCGAAAGATACGATGTACGCAATCGCTGCCGAGTAAGCGGAAAACGGCATCGGAGGTGAAGGCAATTTGGCTTCGAATCGAGTCATAAAACGGCATATTTCCCGATTCTCGGCCTCTCTGCCGCAAATTCGCTCGCGATCGTTGACTGCGGCCGAGTTTCCGCGATAGTTATCAGGTTGGCCGTGTTGGAACGGCATCAACCGCGATTCGAACATTCAGAGAGACAAAGCGACAATGAAGGTTTTGGTGATTGGACAAGGGGGCCGCGAACATGCGCTGGTCTGGAAGTTGGCGCAATCGGCGTCCGTCGATGAGGTGTTCTGCGCACCGGGGAATGCAGGTACTGGCGAAGACGGCACGAATGTGGATATCAGCGGCACCGATGCCCCGCGGCTGGTGAAGTTCGCGAAGGACAACCAGATTGGGCTGACGGTTGTCGGTCCCGAAGTGCCATTGATGGCGGGAGTTGCCGATGCGTTTCTGGACGCCAAGTTGCCGGTGTTTGGTCCGCGAGCAGCGGCGGCGGAATTGGAAGGCAGCAAGGTCTTTTCCAAGCAGTTGATGCAGCACGCCAACGTTCCGACGGCCGACTTTCAAGTCTTTAAGCACGCCGATGCCGCCCAAAGTTATCTGCAGGACCGCGAAGCGACATCGTTCGTGGTGAAGGCCGACGGATTGGCTGCCGGCAAAGGGGTCATCGTCTGTTCGTCGCGGCACGAAGCGCTCGCTGCGGTCGAGACCATTATGGTTGAGCGTGCCTTTGGCGATGCGGGCGACCGCGTAATTATTGAAGAGCGGTTGGTCGGCCCGGAGGTGAGCATTCTTGCCGTGGTTCAGGGGAAGACCATCATTCCGCTGGAAGCGGCGCAGGATCACAAACCGGCCTACGACGGAGACCTCGGACCGAACACCGGCGGCATGGGTGCTTACTCACCGGCAGCATTAGTCACGCCCGAACTGATGGACAACATTGTCTCCGAAGTTCTCGTCCCCACCGTGCATGCGTTGAAAAAGGACGGCCGCGAATTCTGCGGAATTCTGTACGCCGGCCTGATGATTTGCGGGGACACGCCGAAGGTCCTCGAATACAACGTGCGGTTTGGAGACCCCGAAACGCAACCGGTTTTGATGCGACTCAAATCGGATCTGGCCGAAGTGCTGTTGGCGGCGGCCGAAGGCCGACTTGCGGAAATCCCGGCATTGGAATGGGACCCACGACCGGCGATCTGCGTGGTGATGGCATCGGATGGCTATCCGGGGGACTACGAAAAAGGCCGCCCCATTCGTGGACTGGAAGACGCTGCCGCGCTCGAGGACGTCAAAGTCTTCCACGCCAGCACCGTCAAGCAGGGCAAGCAAGTTCTCACCAATGGCGGACGTGTACTCGGCGTCACCGCGATGGGCGACACCATTGCCGCCGCGAAACTCCGCGCCTATCAAGCGGTCAAATGCATCCGCTGGGATGGTGCCTGGTGCCGCAAAGACATCTCCGACAAAGGCCGCGATTGATTGCGTGTGTCAAGCCGCGAACAGTGGTCGCGCCGATCGCTCCAATTGTATGCGACTATTCGCCCGACGTACGCACTCGCAATATCTCGCCACCGGAAATCTCCCACATCGCGCCAACACCGACCGCCGGGAGATTCGTCAACCGTGGCGAGCGGTCGGCAACTGCTTCGTCGATTGGAAGCAGCTCAATGCCGACACACAACGTCACGCCGAGGTTGCTGCTGAAATCGAAACTGCGTTGTTCACCACGGTAACAAATCCCCTCAAGCGACCGTCCGTCTTTACCTATTTCCCACACGATGTCGCCATCGACGAAGTGTCCCGGCACTGTGTGAATTACGATGCGATGTCCACCGGCGGCCAATTCGTAACGCCCCTCGCCCAACGGCTTCGCCGCCGCACCCATGCCGCGTAATTCAAAACGAACGCGGAAATCGCTGGCCTGAAAGACACCGTCCGGCGGGCAATCAAGCGTGCGATGCCAGTCGCCACGCTTCGGTATCGACTCGAATAGACAGAGTACTCTTGAGCCTTTCTGTGCCGTGCGGATGCCCATCGACGCGAAGTCATTGCCGTCGTGCAAAAACCGTGCGAGAAACACGACCGCCGGATCGTCTGCCGTTTTCCAATAGGCAATCATCGGTTTCCGCTGCGTCCAACAACTCGAACGGTTCACGCTCCCCAGGCAAGCTTGCCCGGAGTGCCATGTCGTACCGACGATGGTCGCAGCCCCCGACTTGTTGCGTGCGAACTCCCGGTGAATCTCTCTCGGTTCGCCTGCCGATTCAAGGAATTGAGAAACGAGTTCCTTCGGAAAGGGCAATGGCGGCACGGTGGCGTACCGGCTGAGACGAACGTCGTCGGTCATTGTCGGGTGCGTTTTGATCGCCACACCGGTCCGCAGAGAAAGAAACTCTACGGTACTCGGTTGCAGACGTACTCGCGATGAGCGGCTGTGCGGGCCGGCCCATTGCTGTGTCGCCGGATGAAAACTGAGGGCGATGTCCTGCCAGCACGTTCGCCGCAGCGACTCGGCCGCCTTGCGACTGGCCGGGTCACGCGCGAGATGCAGCAGCCGTTCGCATTCGCCAATAATGACCTTCGAGTAAGGCGGACTGTTGTATTCGCTGAACCCGCCCTGCTTCTCGACGTGTCGCACCACGCCCTGCAAACGCCGGCGACCGTATGCGAGTAGTTCCGCATCGCCAAACAACTCACCCGCGACCACACAAACACTGCCCCCCAGCACGGCAATGTTGGTGTAACCCGGCCCCACGTTGCGGCGGCGGATCGCCCAGACAGCGTGCCGCAGACTCTTTCGCATCGCGTCCTGCAATTCGCCCGGAAGTTTGTCGGCGTGCTCCATCAGCATGTGCACAATTTGCGACCCGCAGAAGTCGGCCCAATTCAAATCGGGCGACTCCATCTCCGCCAACGGTTCTTCCAACAGCCACGGCCACACGCCGTAAGTCTTACTGGCAGAATCGGTGTCCTGCAGACTGATGACTTTGTGGGTGATGGTTACGGCACGATCCGTATCGCCCACCGCATTTCGTTGCAGCAACGCCAATGCGTAAATCAACGATTCCCGCGTCGGATGCACCGTCGTTCCGGACACAATTCGTGTGTGATAACCTGGACTGCGAAAGTCCGTTACCAGCATCTGCGCATCGGCATCGTATTGCTGGCCGTTCTCATCCAGCAATGTCTTCAGGACAGGCGAAAACTTCGGCGGATTAACGGCCGGCACAACGGGATTTGGAGAGACGCTCGAATCGCAACCACTCCCCACGACAATCGCCGTAAACGCTGCAAGCAATTGCATTCGCAATCTCAAAGCCCACGGGCCGCGGCCCGTGGGACTCAACCGGTGCGCCATCGCCATTGTCCCATCCACAACATTCAATCAGCGTCACGTTCCTTGACCGTCTTCACCCACGAGACCTGCGTAATCAAATGATTGAGCGACGCAAATGAAATGTGTGCATTGGTTGCGTAGCGGGGGGTGTCGTTGGCCGGAAATGTTGCCAAGGTGGCATCGCCCACCAGGAACACGTTGAAGTCCCGCGACAAATTCTCGTAGCCCGCCGTCGTGCGGCAGAAGCACATGTCGGTGGCGTAACCGGTTAACAATACGTGGCGAATGCCGTTCGCCTTGAGGAATTTCTTCAGCGGCCCGTAACCTTCCGCGTCGTAAATCACGACGTCGTCATCGTGAACGGTCACGTCGCTGGTGACGGGAATCGGCAGCTTCCAGAATCCGTCGTTGTTGTACCTCGGCCCGGCATCCAGACCGGGGAATTGGGCGAAGTAGTCGATGACCGGTGTCTCTGCCGAAAGTTTCAGCGCGCGAATCAACGGCTCGCCTTCGTAACGAAAACTGGTCAGCCGCGTCTTGAGTTCCTTCTTTCCTACGGCCCGTTGTTTCGCCGTCGGTGTGCCGCGGAACGATCGATAGAGCTTTTTGCGAATCGGATCTTCTTTGCCCGGCAGGCTGTAGAGAATCAGCGGGACCTGTTTTCGCATCCGTTTCAGAAACGGGTCGATGACTTCGCGGGTGTGGCGGGCGGCAAGATGGTTCTTGTCGATGGTACAGAAGTCGGCAACGCCGGCCGGCTCGGGCGTGTTCCAGCCCTGCCCGTCGTCAATTCCCCACGGATGCACCATAATCACGGCCGTCTGATTCGCCCGCAAACGATTCGGCATCTCGATGATCCCACGCGCATTGTACGAAAACCGCCAGGCACGCACTTCAAGATCGGCGTTTTCATCGTCCACCAGAATCGGGGCTTCATAACGCCGCCGTTCCTTCACCGGCTGCACAAACTCCGGATGATCGCCCAGTAACGGCGGCGGATCTTTCAGCAGTGTCAGCTGATTCGAATAGACTCGCGTCGGTTTCTCACCGGCAGCGGCTGGATCATCAACGAGCGACAAAGTCACTGCCAGCAGCAGCGGGCACAACATGTGTTCGGTTTTCATGGGATGTTCCTTGCGGCCGAGACAAACGAGCGTTACTTGGTTTAGCCGCGCCCCAACGGGAAGTGCTTCCCGTTGGGGCGCGTCTATACATATTGTTCGTGATCAACCACGAACGCCGTCGGCTATCGTACTGAGGCCCACAATGCTCGCTTTGTCGCCCGCGTCTTTTACGATGTCGCAGATCAGTTTGATCGTTTCGAAGCCGGGGTCTTCCACGACCAGGCACGAGGGGTGCGCCAGAAAATCGAAGACGGCCTGGTTCTCAATAGCCCATTCGGTTGCGAGTCGAACGGCTTTGAGAAAATATTCGAGTTTCCAGTATTTGCTGCGAAATGCGGTGACGTCGCTAACGGGACTCATGGGGATTTCGATCAACCCCGTTGGATAAACATACGGTTGGGCTTCCGCCTGCGCTTTGACAATCGACGCGTAGACGTCGGGAGTGGGCGGCTTCATTGCTTCGCCCGATTTGTGGGCCGGGTACTTGGAACTGACCCAACGAAACCCCTCGTCCAGCAACAGTTTCTGAATGTCTTCGCGGCCGTTCAGTGCATTGTTCGATCCGCCCGGTGTGCGGAAGCCGTCTGGGACGATGCTGAGCCGCTCTTTCATTGCCAGCGTGGTGACGCGCACGTTTTCGCGAACGATGTCGGCGACCTCTTTCCCACGAATCAGCCACGGCGACCGTTGGAACCGAAACTGTGTTTGTTTGGCGTCTTTCGTCCAGACGTTGACGTGGTCGTAAGTGTGGTTGCCGACCGGGTGACCTTCTTTGATGATCTCCTGCAGCCAGCCAATGTCGGGCTGTTCGAGTACACGGCCGACGCAGAAGAAATGAATCTTGCCGCCGCGTTCCTTCGCCACGCGTGCCGCTCCGAGGGCATACTGTTTCGTCGCCTCGTCGAGGTTGCCCTTTTGGTAGTCCCATTCGAGCATGCCCCGTTTTGGGTAGTGGCGGCTCATCTCCAAGTCGAGCGTGATCGCAATTTTCGCCTGCTTGCAATCTTTGCCGGCCCGCGAAATGCCGACAGCCGTCGCCAGAGTTCCGCCCACGGCAGCAGCCAGAAACGACCGTCGTGTCCAATCTCCAGAGTCTCGCGACAAACCTGGCATAACGGCCCTCTTCCTCAATGTGAACAACATTGACGTTGCATCTTCAACCGCAAGAAGCGTTCACAATTATAATGCTTCGGTGTCGGCGGTTCACAGTCAGCCGGCGAATCGCTGTCCGGTTGCTTGCGGTGTTCGTTGTTTTGGGCGACGAAAACGAAAGACTTTGCATCATTGCGTTGAAGTCGATTGCATCAACGATTCGCAGTCCTTTGATACAACACCTATTTCGCTCCGATCCTGAAAAGTTTGCATTGTGTACTCGCCTTTCGGTTCCAATGTCGGGGCAACGTTTGGATGATGCGAAGGGAGTCGATTTGTCCGCCGGAAGATTTGAATTGACGACCAACCCAACGCGCACTGAAAGGCAACAGCTATGGCCGATTTTAAGGTCACTGAACTTGATGACAGCGTTGATTTTGGCAATCTGAAGTATTGGGACGTCGTGATTATTGGCGCTGGCCCCGCTGGGTTGGCGGCCGGTTTGACGACGGCGCATCGTGGTTTGACGACACTCATTATTGAGGCCAAGGACAAGCCGGGCGGTCAGCCGCAATTTTTGTATGCCGACAAGCGCATCGTCGATATCCCCGGATTTCCCGATGGCATTACCGGCGAGGAACTTTCGGAGCGCGTCTATCGGCAGGCGGTCAACGCGCTGGTGCAGTTTCGGTTTCGTGAAGAACTCACCGAGATTCAAGATACAGAGGAGACGGAAAAGGAAGACGCGCTCAAGCGGGTTGTTACTTCAAAGGGCGAATACCTTTGCCGCAAGGTGATCATCGCCTGTGGGCTGCTGCATTATCCGCGCAAGTTGCCGGTGCTGGATGCGCTCAACTCGAAGAAGGTCTATTACAAGATCCCTAAAATCGGCGACTATCAGGATCTTCGCGTTGCAGTTGTCGGCGGGGGGGACTCTGCCCTCGATGCCGCCGTGATGGTACTGCATCGACATGGACAGGTTGATTTAATCGTTCGAGGAGAGCAGATCGCCGGAAAAGCCGACACGCTATCGCGGGTGAAAGCCGATGGCGGAACGATTCGCACGTCGTGTGAAATCACTGCTGCGGAATTCGTCGGCGGCGAAATCGCACTGACGCTCACCGATGGCTCCACGCACAACTACGACTTGGTCATCGTGCAAATTGGATTTCTGTCGGCCAAGGAGACGTTTCAGCGTCTCGATTTGCGGCTCAGTGACGACGGCAGCATTGCGATTGACCCGTACTTTGAAACCAGCCGACGCGGCGTATTTGCCGTCGGCGATGTGCACGGCGACATCAAGCTGATTGCCGTCGCCTGGGCCGAAGGAATTCAGGCGGCCATTTACGCCTTCAAGGAAATCACCAGCCCGTTCTGGCTGAATGAAAAACGTCTCCGCGATCAGAAGATCGCGATGATTGGCGACAAGATTTCACAGGCGGCCGGTCGCTGAATGGGTAATGGCAGAAACCCGGTTTTTTGAAAAAACCGGGTTTCTCACGTTAGTAGAACCCACGGGGCGCGGCCCGTGGGCTTTGTTACTCCACCGTCAGGCGGAATGGCATCAGCGTCAATCTTGGTTCGTGCGAAAGGAGTTGCATCATCGATGCGGCTTTCAGGTGTTGCGCGGCTTCGGGTGAAATCGCGCGGACCGAATCGATCAGCGCGGCCGCGTTTGCCTCGCGCAGTTTGGCGGATGCCCCCAGCGGTCCCAACAACGACTCGAACGGGTTGGCCGCGGGCGGCAAGACCATCCGTTGGATCTTACTGTTGGGGTCCATGCCGGCGAGTTTTGCGGCGTGTTTGACTGCGTCGTCCAGTGTTCCCAACTGATCGACCAAGCCGACTTTCAATGCCATCGAACCGGTGTAGACGCGGCCGCGGGCAAGCTTTTCGAGGTCGGCGTGTTTCATGTTCCGACCTTTGGCCGCTTTCTGTGTGAACTGGTCGTACACCGCGTACAGCATTTTCGTCATCGCGGCCCGCTCGCTGTCGGAGAAGCCGTCGAGCGTACTCATCACGCCGCTGTTCTTGCCACGGCTGATGACCGTTGTCGTAATGCCGACCTTCTTGAACAGCCCGTTCAGTCCGAACTTGCCGCCCACCACGCCAATCGAGCCGGTCAGCGTTCCCGGTTCGGCGAAGATGCGATCGGATCCCATTGCAATGTAGTAGCCGCCGCTGGCTGCGACATCGCCCATGCTGACGACGAACGGCTTCTCGACTTTTTCGAGTGCTCGCCACATCAGGTCGCTTGCCAGCGCACTGCCGCCGGGACTATCGACTCGCAACACAATCGCCTTGACGGTATCGTCGGCATTCGCTTTGCGGACGGCTTTGATAATCGTGTCGCCGCCCAGCACGTTGCCGCTGAACATGTCCTGCTTACTCGAACCGGTCATGATTGTGCCGGTCGCGTAGATGACGGCCACCTTGGGGCGAGGGTCGGCGACGTTGCTGTTGGAGTTACCGCCCATCATCATGGTCATCAACTTCATCATGCCGCCGATTCCGCTGAAGTCGGTATCGACCTTCTTCTTGGCATAGCTGCGGGTGATGGTGAGCTTGGCGTTCTTGTTGTCGCCCTTGATGATGCCGGCCAGTTCGTCTTCATAGGCCACTTTGTCGATCAGTCCCAGTTTGTGTGCTTCGTCGGCGGTGTGCGGACCACTGTCGATGGCAGCGATGACCTGCTTTTTCGTCAGATTGCGATTGGCTGCCACCGTTTCGACGAGGCGGTTGTAGTGATCGTCGAGCAGTTCTTCCATCTCCAGGCGAAACGCGGGACTCATTTCGGTGCGGGTGTACGGTTCGGCGGCCGACTTGAATTCTCCGACCCGCAGCATCTCTGCCTTCACGTCGAGTTTGTCGAACAGGTTCTTGTAGAAGCTGACCTCGGCCCGCATGCCGGTCATCATCAGCACGCCCGACTCTGGCATCACAACCTGGTCGCAACTGGATGCAATCAGGAAGTCCATCGTCGTGGCCGAATCGAGCCAGGCGTAAACTTTCTTGCCTTTGGATCGAACCCGCTGCACCGACTGGCGAATTTCGTTCAACTTGGCCCAGCCAATGGTGGGGCTCTTCAGTCGCAGAATGACGGCGTTGACGCGAACGTCGTTGGCGGCCGCGTCCAGCCGACCGGTGCCGGTCGCGAGACTTTCGGTCACGCTGCCGAAGAGTCCCGCGGCCGTTGCGCCTTCGGGGTAGCTTCCCTTAATTTCGATGTGGGCCGCCCGCATTTTTTGAGCTTGCGCCCAAACTGGTTCGGCGGCAATGAAGACGGTCAGCAACAGGCTGCAGGCGGTGATCGCAAATCGCATCGAAAGGTCCTCTGTAGAACGGAGGGCGAATAGTCGTGTGTAGAACGCAATGCCGCGTCGAACGGATCTCGGGAATCGGCGCGAATCCCTGGAGTTTCCCCGCATCGGGCGGACACGTTCAGTCTAGGTGGCCTCCGATGGGGGGTCAAGATGCAGGTGTCCCACGGGCCGCAGCCCGTGGGCTTTGCACGCATTATCGGGTTCAAGGGAAATGCGATCAACGGTTCCAGGGGAATGCGAGTGTGGGCTGATTGGCGTAGCGTTTCATTTTCAGCACCAATCGATTGCCGCTGCCCGGTTGCAGTTTGACGGTGAGCGACGAGTCATCAACGTCGATTGTCTTGCCGTTGAGTGTTGCCGAGAGAATCTGGTGTTCGGCGTACGCACCGCCCTGCAGGACGACCGTTCTCGCATCGAGTTGATTGACGTTCACCAGCGCAACCGTCGTGCTGTCGTCGGTCATCTTCTCGATCAGGGCGGCAACGTCTTCAGCAATTCCCGCCCGTTGTCGTTTCGGGTCGAAGTACCGCAGTCGGCACTGGTGAATTAAACCGTTCTTGCCGGAATACAGCCCGCCGGTCATCAGATGCACCAGCGATTGAATGCTGGCGGGGTTGAATTTCATGGGGTCGTCGGCCAGACGCGTGTCGGGCGTTGTGGTGTCGTTGCGAATGCCCGCGACGCGCTGCCGAATGCGGGCGAAGTCGCCGCGCAGGGCAGTCTGTGGGTAATTGGGATTTCGACCGTCGAGATACGCCAGCCAGGCGTTGGACGGCACCCACTTGCGATCCGACGGCTTCATCGACAGATAATAAATCTCCAGCGCGCCCACCGTGTACGGCTGCGACTGGAAGTTGTACCACCCGTTGTCGCCGAAGTTGTGTGGATAGAGCGTGCGACCATCGACAGTTTTCTTCTGCGCGTTGATGGTTGCGATCTGCTTTCGCCAGCCGTCGAGATACCGATCGTCGCCGGTCAACATGTAGGCATTCACGAATCCTGAAATACCCAGATTCGTTGTGTTCCGGTGCGCCAACTTTCCCGTCTGCGGCACAACGACGCTGAACCCCCAACCATAGGTTCCGCCGTACCATTTGCCGTCGGTCGCGCTTCCAATTTTCCCGTCGAGACCGACGTTCGACGGAATGACGTTGCCGTTGGCCGCGATGCGGCGATTCCAGCCATCGACGTATTTCAGCAGCCACTGTTTGTATTTGGGTTCGTGCGTGAGCATGTAAGCGTTAAGCGCCAGGCAGGTCGCCTTCAGATTCGAGGGGTGATCACCGACGATGTCGTTGTAGTCTTTGAAGTGAGCGAGCATTTCCTCGTAACTGGTTTCGCCGTGGCCAAGAGAAAAGCGGTTGGCCACTTCGATCGGGTCGCCGGTCCAATCGAGCGCGGTCGCTTTTCGCAGCAGCGGTCCGCGACTGCCGTTGAACAGGCTGCGAATAATGTTGTGCTTGGGGTCGTAGTTGAGTGCTTGCGGATCTTCATTCATGTAGAAGCCGGCGTAGCGCCGCACACGGTGGCCGAATTGGACGTCGTCGGGATCGGAGAGTCCCTGCAGATTGAAGACCGTCAGCCCCTCGCTGTTGTGCAGCCAGTCGAACATGACGGGGAATTCTTTGTAGTACATACCGTCGCGGGCGAAGGGGACTTCAACGGTCTTCGCCTCGGTGTATTGCCGCAGATGGCCTTCCCACGCTTTCTTGTACATCGCGAGTACGGAATCGTCGGCTCCCAGCGCATGTAGAATGGGCCAGTAAATGCAGTTCTCGATAGCATCGTCCGGACCGTCGTCGCCTCCCCAGCGTTCCACACATTGCAGATAACCACGTTCGTCGAAATACCGATCGAAGAACACGCGACAGGCGGCAGCGTTCGCACGCAGCAGTTCGCGTTCTTGCACGGCCCAATCGGGCGGAGGGGTTGGTGTGTCGATGGACACGACCGCCTCGGCGGCCACGCTGGATTGAACTGGCGAACCGATAATTGCCGTCAGCAGCAGAAGTAGAGCAAGATGATTGCGAAGCACTGCGGTGTCCCCCTTTTCGAGCCATGCCAATTGGCCAAACCGATTCGACCGCAGTTCCCCGCGGCCACGTGTTTCGAGTTTGGGGGAAACCGCCGACAATTGCAAACCGGCGTCAAAGTAGCCCGCCGCTCCGCGGCAGGGAATTCTTCGCTCCGGTATCGCGTCGCGGCTGACCGGGTTCTCCCGCCGACGGGGCGGCGGGATACCTGAAAGGCTGGCAGACGCTCTTGCGTTGGACGGGCGGGTCGGTTCGACTATAGTGTGGTTGGTGTCGATATCGAACTGGCAGTATTCCTTTTAAACCGTTGCGTATTTATGGATTTTACAGACTTTGATCGCGGACGGCATTTCCAGGAATTGTGGGAATCGGTGCGGATCGAACGGCCCGTGAATTACTCGCTGTTTACGTTCGGCGAATCGGACCTGCCCTACTTCCTCGTCTGCGGTGCGACCGAGAAGGAGGCCACGGTTTCCATAACCCGTGGCGAAGTGAAAGTCACGCGGCCGTCGATTATCACGCCCGACAACGCCCGTGCCGAGTTTCGCAACTTCTTCGAAAACAACGAGGACGAAGGCATCGTTGATTTTCTGCTGGCGCGATCGGCCGCGTTCTCGCATCTCAAGTTCGACAACCACAGCGGACCCGCCCGCATCGTCAGCGATAGCATCGAAGAGGCGGTCGACCGGTTGAATCGGCAACTCGACGGCGAAGACGAAGAGCACGTCGCCATTCTCAGCGCCCCGCCAGAAATGGCCGGCATCGCCGTGCTGCGATACGCATCCGAACGCATCTGGGCCAGCGCCCCCGACAACGTCCAGGAACTACGCGAACGCGGCTTCCTGCCGTAACTGCCGCCTGCGGTTTCGCGGACCCTTAAACGCCTGCACGTCCATCCGTCAACGTCACCCCACAAGCCCGCGCAGGACGTCCATTATCCGGTCGAGATCGTTCTCCACCACAACCGGGCGATTTGCGAACTTGCCGGGGGAAAATGGAGATTCCGCTTTCCCGTAGCCGGTCGTCGATTGTCCCGCGTGGTAGTTGACCGTTGCTGTCGAGTCTTTCAACTGATGCCCGGTCAAAATGCAGACGACGCGATCGCTGGGGGCGATGATTCCCTGCTCGCGCAACAACTTGGCCCCGGCGACGCTTGCGCCGCTGGCCGGTTCGCAACCGAATCCGCCGGCGCCCACTTGCGCTTTGCCATCGAGAATCGCTTCATCGTTCACCTCGCGCACAACACCGTCACAGGCATCGAGTGATCGCAAAGATTTTTTCAGGCTCACCGGCCGATTGATCTCGATGGCGCTGGCAAGCGTCGAAGCGCGGCGATTGTTTGCGTCCATCTCCGAGTAGAATCCGTTGATCGACTCGCCATCGACGCGTCCCTCATTCCAACGCAGGCCCTGCTCTTCATGCAGCTGGTACAGTGTGTTGGCTCCCGCGGCATTGATAACGGCGAGCCGAGGAATGCGGTCGATGAGGCCCAGTTGTTTCAACTCGACAAACGCCTTGCCGAACGCGCTGCAGTTGCCCAGATTTCCGCCCGGCACAACAATCCAGTCGGGCGGTTCCCAATTCAGCCCTTCCAGCACGCGGTACATAATCGTCTTCTGGCCTTCCAGCCGAAACGGATTGACGCTGTTGCAGAGGTAGATGTTCATCGCCGCGCACACTTCGCGGACGCGCATCAACGCATCGTCGAAGTCGCCTTCAATCTGGACGGTGTGGGCGCCATAGTCCAGAGCCTGCGACAGTTTACCGATCGCGATCGCGCCGCTGCCGACAAACACCACAACGTTGAGCAGTTGCGACGTACTGGCGAAGACGGCCAGCGATGCGCTGGTGTTTCCCGTCGATGCGCAGGCGGCGGTTGTCGCCCCGACCATTCGCGCATGTGTGACGGCGGCCGTCATGCCGTTGTCTTTGAAACTTCCCGACGGGTTCAACCCTTCATACTGCAAAAAGAGGCAATCGTCGTTGACTCCCACATACTTCGCCAGCGACTTCGACGGCTGCAAAATGGTTTGCCCCTCGCCAATCGTGACGATTTTGTCTTCGGCCGCGAAGGGCAGCAACTCGCGAAATCGCCAGACTCCGCTGAAATCGAGCGGCCGATTGCGACTGCTCCATCGCGATTCAAAATCGCGCAGCGACTTCGGCGTTTGGGCGCGATCCCAGTCATACTGCACGTCGAGCAATTCGCCGCATTTCGGGCAGGCCGATGCGACTTCATCGACGGAAAGCGTCGCATCACAGTCGGGCGACATGCAGGCCTGGTAGGCAACATCGGTGGCGGTGAGAGGGGAAATCGGCGGCACTCCTGAAATTGCAAAACGTTCACTGACAATGACAGACTCGCGACCATTGTCTCTCAGCGACGAACTTCCCGCAACCGCATTGCGTTTTCATGGCATTCTGCGACGATGCAGGCGGCAACCGTCGTCCCCTTTTCCTCCATTGTCGTGGAGATGGTGTGACTCTTCGACCACTATATTCGACCATTATGCAGCGGACGCTCCCCATCTGGGGAATCCTACGCGGATCCGAATGCTTTCTATACGGGTGTCACATTGCTGTTGGATTTGCGGGTAGTCAATTCAGTGCCACTTTGAAACGGACTCCGATTCCAGAGGACCTTCCATGAAACTTTCTCCCATGTCCACGCTTTGTCTGTTCGCGTTCGCCGTTTCGATCCTGGACGCCCAGTCAGCCGCGGCTGCCGATTGGAGTCGTTTTCGTGGACCGAACGGATCGGGTGTTAGCACCGACACCGCACCGCTGCCGGCGACATTCAGTGAGAAAGAGAACCTGAAATGGAAGCTCAAACTTCCCGGACCGGGGTCATCGTGCCCCATTGTTGTTGGGAATGACGTGTTCATCACCTGCTGGTCGGGATACGGAACGAACCGGCAGAACCCCGGCGAGATGAGCGACCTGAAGCGACATCTGGTTTGCATCGACCGCCGCAATGGCAAGCAGAAATGGTCACGTTCCGTCGATGCCGTTTTGCCGGAAGACCGGTTTGGCGGGATGTTCGCCGAGCATGGTTACGCGACCCACACGCCGGTTTCCGATGGGGAACGTGTCTACGTTTTCTTCGGAGTGTCGGGCGTGGTGGCGTTCGATCTGGACGGCAAGCAACTCTGGCAGAAGAGCGTCGGCACCGATCTCGATCGCCGCCGCTGGGGTTCGTCATCCAGCCCCATTCTCTATAAGAAACTGCTTATTGTTCCGGCGTTGGTGGAGAGTCAGTCGATGGTCGCCTTCGACAAGCTGACCGGCGAAGTGAAATGGAGCAAGAAGGCGGGCGGCTTTGGCAGCACCTGGGGAACACCGACGCTCGTCGATGCACCCGGCGGTCGCCAGGATTTGGTCATCGGCGTCCCCGAGGAAATCTGGGGGTTCAATCCCGACACCGGACGATTCGACTGGTACTGCAAAGGATTGGAATCCGATTCGGTCTGCACCAGCGTTGTGGTCGCCGATGGAATTGTCTACGCCATCGGCGGGCGATCAAGTTCGGTCGCCGTTCGTGCCGGCGGCAAGAACGACGCGAAATCCAACGTGCTGTGGAGCGGTTCAGCCTCGTCGCGAATTTCGACGCCCATTTTTCACAAAGGGCGGCTTTACTGGATCAGCAAGGGCATTGCCAACTGCACCGATGCGAAAACAGGGAAATCATTGGCCCGCGTCCGATTAGGAAGTGGTGAAGCCGCTCCGAGAGACGACAATGCCGGCAATGCCGGTGGTCGCCGACGATTCGGCGGCGGGCGTGGCGGATTTGGCGGACAGGATTACTCGTCACCAGTTGCAGGCGACGGAAAGATTTTCTTCGTCAAACGCGGCGGCGAAGTGCATGTCCTGAAGTTGGACGAAAAACTCGAAAAGCTCGGCACCAATCAACTCGGCGGCAACGGCGAAGACTTCAGTGCGTCGCCGGCAATCAGCAACGGCGAACTCTTCGTCCGCTCCAGCCGCAACTTGTATTGTTTTGGATTGGGCAAGTAATCGATGGTGCCTCGGGCGCGTGATGCACTTTGCTTTTAACGCAAAGATGCAAAGGACCGCAGAGTTTCGCAAAGAAAACAGTAGGAGAATGAAAGAATAGAAGCCTGAAGCGCAAGCGAAGGAGCCAAGCAGTTCGTCTACCGATCAATCTGCTCCTTCGCTTGCGCTTTTTGAAGTTGCGTTATTCATCAACTCAAAGTGATCTCGCCTGAGAAACCCGCGCGCAATCGTAACCCCAAAACTTGCGCTTCAGGCTTCTAGATGAAATCGGCTGGTCGCAATCTCTTACATCTCTCGTCGTTTGTTCTGGCCAGTCAGACAACCGCGGGGGAATTCACAACCGGCCGTTTGCATTCATGCAATTCGGTCAGCAGGTCTTCGTAGCCTTCAACCATTCGCTCGACAGAGTACCCGGCAACCACGCGCTGGCGACCGGCGTTGCCCATCTCTCGCGACTTTTGCGGATCGGTTAGCAACTCGGTGACGCGTGCTGCCATTTCGTCTTCGGCCGTCTTCTCTACCAGATATCCGGAAACGCCGTCGGCGATGGTTTCGGAAATCGATCCAACGCGAGTCGAAACGACCGGCAACCCACAGGCCATCGCTTCCAGTATCGACACCGGACTGGCTTCCATGTCGGACGTGAGCAGAAACAGGTCCAACTCAGAAAGCAGCGCGGGAATGTCGGTTCGCCGCCCAACGAAATGGACGGCTTCGCCGATGCCCAAATCGCGCGCCATCTGTTCGTAGTCCGGAAGTTCCGGCCCAGCTCCCACCAGTAGGAAATGTGTCGTCGGCAATTGTTCGTGAACCGCACGAGCAACGCGCAGAAATCGGCCGTGGTTCTTTTCTTCGCGGATCACTGCCACTAAACCGGCCACCGGCGCATCGGCAGGCAGTCCCAATTCAGCGCGCAGTGTCACGTTGCGTTCCTGCGGTTGGAAGATGTCGATATCGACGCCGTTAGGAATCACGCACACCTTCTCGCGCGGGCAGCCTTCGTGTTCGATGATGTGTTCGCCGTGCTTTTCGGCCACGGCGATGAAGGCATCGGTCATGGGAGCGAGCCGACGATTGACCCACTCGACACGAATCGGCCACCCGGTGGAATGGATGGATGAAACGATAACCGGCACGTTCGCTCGCCACGCCGCCAAACGGCCCCAGAACATCTTGTCCCCACCGGTTCCTACAGTGACGACGGCGTCGATTTTCCGTTCGCGGAACAGATGCGTCAGCCGTTGCCAAACGCGGATGTCGTACTTGTGCGTCATCAGTTGATCGAATACGGGAATCCCTTCGTCAGCCAAGTCTGCGCCCAACGGACCGCGTTCCTTCAAACAACACAATTCGGGCGTGCATCGCGCGCGGTTCATCCGCCGGATGATTTCGACCAGCAGCACTTCTTCGCCCCCCATAGTGAGCGAAGTGTGCACGAACATCACCCGTAAGGGTTCGTCTTCGTGTTGTGAATTCCAATGCTCTTCCATATTACCAACGATCAAAGTGTTTGAAGGGAGCAACGATTTGTGACTGTTCATCAGGCCCTGTTTCGCGACGCAGAGACTTTCTTCATCGCTCGGCGCCATACATCGAGTAACTCCTGCTTTTCATCGGCGTTCAGCAACAGGTTGGTGGATATCGCGAGAGTCGCAACCAATGTCAACAGACCGAGCGACACCCAAGGCCCCATGCTGAATGCCAAGGGCAGTCCGACCACCAACCACGTGCCACGGTGAATCGACATGCCCAGCCAGCGGCTGAATGCCAGAATCATCACCAGCGCGATCAAGTTTGCGATCGTAGTGGCCAGCACTGCACCGTAGAGTCCGTAGCGTGGCAGCAATAGCAGGTTCAAACCGACGTTGGCTATCAAGCCGACCAGGAACGATATGCTTGCCAACCGCGTTCGCTCGGCGCACCACAAATATCGATCGGCAACGTAGGCCATTCCCAGCCAAACGCAGTACGTCAACGTCAACGGCAACACGCTCAATCCGCCATCGTATTTCCCGTCGAAGGCAAAACCGAACAACAACGGTGCGGCCAGCAAAACAACTGTGCCACCAACTGCCAACACGAAGCCAAGCAATTTGACTGTGAGATTCAAACGTTGACCGACCAAATCCCGGCGCCCCGTCTCCCAGTCCTTACTGAGATGCGGCAGGATGACCGTTCCCAGCAGAGCCGACAGCGAAGCAAACAGCAACGGCACCACGCGCGCACTGTGGTAATTGCCAACCAGCACAAGAGCGCCCTCGGCATCCAGGCCGCTGCAATGCACAATCATGTAACGATCGACGATTTCAAAAGTATTGGCCAGCCAGTTGACGACCCAGACACCGGTCGCGAAAGGCAGCACCCGCGTCCACATTGTGCGTTTCGAGAGAGCGTCAAAGTCGCTGGGCAACTGACTCCACGTTCGCCGCAACAGTGGCAGCGAAATGAGTACGGCAATTACGTTCGCAGCCAGAAAACCGAGGACGATACTCGACACATCCAGTCCGCGATACAAAAGCAGCCCCAAACTGATGACCGCAAATGACAGGCTTAAAAGAAACTGCAGCGCGGAATTGAAACGGTAGAGTCTGAGTGATGTGAATAACTCGGCAACGAAATTTCCAGCAGTTACGGCGGCCAGGCAGGCAGCCAGAAGGACGACGAGATGAGTCTGTGACTCGCTGCCGAAGATGAAACGGGCAAGCTGTGGTGCCGCCAGCCACGTTGCCGTTGCACCGACGGCCACCAGTGCGATGGTGACGGCGGTTGCGCGGCGAAGAAATGTTTTCAGCATACCGCGTTGGCGGTAATGTTCGGTGTAGCGACCGAAGCAGCCGGGCAAACCGAACACGATCAACGGAGCTGCGAAGTACAAGAACCCCACCGCCATGTCCCAGCGGCCCAACTCTTCCGGTGTAAGCCAACGGCAAAACAGCACACCCCGCGTAAAGCCAACCAGCCGTTGTACCACCGACATCACCAGCAGAATCACGACGCTGGCTGCCAACGTGTCGGCGCGCAGTTCGGTCGTCGATTCACTGTGCTGGTCGGCAGTGAGTGTGACCGGCGTCATCGTCACACCGCCCCTGCCATCATCGGCTCTGCTTGTTCGAGACTGTACGAGAATCGTTTGATGCGCAGGAGCTTCGACGGATCGACGGTCGTCCAGTTTTTCATTCGCAAATGCGGGCCATCGACGCCCATTCGCTGCAGATGAAACGGATCGCCGCCGGGCCAGTTGTAACCCCCATAGGCCGAAACGACGCAGTCGAAGTCCGATTCATGGCACAATCGAAACACCTCATCGCTCAGATGCTCGTGCTGTCCGAACGGAACTGCAAAGCGGCGCACCGGATAGCCAAGCGCATCCTGCAAGTCATCGCGCGCCGCCACAATTTCGTCGTAACGCTCGTTTGCATCAACGATGCGCCCCAAGTGCGGATGCGTGCGTGTGTGCGCGCCGATTTCGATTCCCGCTGCCGCTGCATCGCGCAGCTGCGCGATCGTATTCGGCTCGAAGTGATTGTCCATCGCCGTATCGTGCTCGAACGTTGTGCCGTGCAATACGTTTTCGGTCGTCACAAAGTACGTGCAGGGAATGTTCTCTTCGATCAGCAACGGCAAAGCGACGTCGCAATTCACGGCGTAGCCGTCATCGAACGTGACAGCAACGCACGGTTTGTCGTTTTGTGGGAGACCAACTCGGCGCTGCGCTTCTTCCAGCGAGACCATCTCGAATCGGTTTTTCAGCCAGCGGATGTCTTTGACAAACGTCTCGGTATGTGTCGTCCAGGAGTTGGCCCAGTCGTAGGCGATGCGGTGAAACAGCACCACCATCACCGGAGCCCGCCCGTTCGCGGCCATCCGCCGGTTGTTCCAGTATCGGTACGGGGATGTCGCCGGGTAATACAGGCCGAGCAGGATTTGCTTCCAGAGGGGCATCGTGCTTTCCTTGATTGAATTATGAAACAAGAACGATGAAGGATGAATGAAAGAGTCCAGCGGTCATCTTCGGACCATATCATTCATCATTCGTCATTCATCGTTTAACCTCTTCACACGCGCCGAAATCGACTCTTGACCCAGCTCTTCAGCCGCTGCTGAATCGTCCACATTTCGTGCCGCAATCGGGACGATGTGGAGTCGCCGGCGACGCGAATGTTGAACGTCTCAACCGGTTCGGCCCGCCAATGAGATTTGTATGGTTCGTCGCCGCGAAGAAAATCAAAGTGCGTGAATCCGTCTTCAATGGCGAATTTCAGTGCGGCCGACGTTCCCAACCAGCCGGGACGTTCGCGTGGAATTGTTGGATCGATGCCGGATTGATAATGGTAGGAAGTCTCCGCACCCGCAAAATCGATTTGGGCTGCCACCGGGCGTCCTTCCAATTCAACCCACTGCAATCGCAATTGCCCGAGATCGGAGAAACGCAAAGCCGCCTCACTGAGGAAACTTCCGAATGCCGGATCTGAAAAGCACCCCGATTCACCGAGGCTTTCCCGTCGCCGCTGATGCAGATCAACCAGGATGTTGAAGCCGTCGCGAACTTCGGCGGCCGAATCCGCTCGACGCGTCACCGCTCGGCCGGTATCGAACTGACGCCGATGCAGTTGCCGCACGCGCTCGCGTCGCGATTTCGACAGGCACTTGGCAGCCATTGCAAAACGGCAACGTGTTCCAATCACCGCAAATCACACGGCGGCTCGAAATGTTCGCGACCGATTCGGGCGATACCGCGCACGGTATTCGCGCAACATTTCCGACAAGGCACTGCATGCGATTAAATCAACCGGCGGTGTCGTCGGGATCATGGCGTATCCCCCCTACCTGAACAATGCCAGTCAGGAACTCGACGGCCGAACCCCGCGCGTACTGCAGCGTTCGACAACCATCGACGACTATGTCGCGCACGTTGATTACGTCGCGAAGACAATCGGTGTCGATCATGTCGGCTTCTCGACCGATGGCTTCCTCGACGGCAGCCACGTTCGCAATCGCAAAGCCGACGGCATTCTGGATAGCCCACAGCGATGGAAAGCCGTCGTTTTGCGACTGCACGCGAAGGGTTACTCGAAGGCCGACCTGAAGAAGATCATGGGTCAAAACTTCCTGCGGGTTTATCGCAGCGTCTTGAAATGATCTTCGCCGTCGTCGCGCACCGATTGTTGGGTCGCGTGGGTGCCGTTCGGTTCGTTAACGATAAACGCCCACCCAGAGCCAACGGCCGTCGGCACCTTTCTGGCAGCCGAAGCCGCAGCGTTTTTCCGGGCCGACAACCCAGCGGTAGTGGCCGCTCCGACCGTCGGCACCGCGGGAACTCAGCCAGCCGTAGAAGGCGCGGTAGGCGCTGTCCTGTCCCCAGGCGATGATCTGCTCGCCGCTGTGCGTTCCGGTCGCTTCGCCACTGTGTTCGAACCGCCCGGTGCGTGCCATCCAGTTCGCATGTCGCTGAGCAATCACGCACAACTTTTCGTCCAGAATCTGTGGAGGCTGGCCGTAAACCTTTCGCACTCGCGTCGATTCGGCCTGCATGGCCTTGATTTTGTGGTGTTCGCTAAGTTGGTTGCCACCGGCGTCCACGAACATCAACGTTGCTGCCACTACTGCTGCCGCGTACTGCATCCTGATTCCCTCGCTTCGTCTTGACTAATTGTGAGTGCCAGCGGCAATTTTCGGTGTCAACACGACACCCGCGGCCGCCTGGCGAGGGGGGATGGTAGCAAGTCATCGGGAGATAGCAAGTTTCCCGCATGAAACCACGGGTAAACCCTCTTTCCCGTAATCCTGGGCGATCGATGTGTGTGCATCCGCGCGTCTTGGCAGCTGTTTCACGCTCCGAGTGCAGCCACCTTGACGACACTTGTCGCGATATCGACACGCATGGGGACGATCACGATTTCAGGGTAAATTCCGTAACGTGTGAAAATTACAATGGTTGTGGCAATATCAAAAAAAGTGGCACAAACTGTGCATTGAGTTGAAGTCAGAATCGAGATGACTTCAATTCTTAACTTCACGAGGGAGGCAAACTGATGAAACGGGCATTGCTTGCGTGTGCTGCGATTGGTGCATTTTCGGTCTTGGGTGCGTCTGCTGCGGAGGCGGGGGGACTTCGAATCAATCTTGGCTTCGGCGGCCACGGAAGCCACTACGGTCACGGTCATCAAAGTTACGGTCGCAGCAACGGTTATAACCGCGTTGGCTACAACCGCGTTGGCTACAACAACGGTTACTTCGGCAACAGCCGCTACAACTCTTACCGCCCCAGCTACTTCAATCGTTCCTACTACCACGACACCAGCCACTACGACTACCACCCCGGCGAATTTGTCCCACACGGCAATCACTATCATTACCAGCCGGGGCATTACGACTACCACCGCACGGGCCATTGGCACCGTTAATCTGCGGTCCTCGCGAATCGCATGCGTGGTTTTCACAAAGAAGCCTTTTTTGGGGAGAACTTTCAATGATGAAAGTCAGCAGCCTGTTTCTAATAGCGGCAATGGTGGTCTCGGTTTGCCCGACGGCAAAGGCGCAATCTCAATATCGATCAGATCGCACGACGTTCGCAGCCCGCAGACACATGGACGTTTTGGCCGACCGGCTTTGGAAAGATGCCAACACGGTCTGCTGGGAAATGTACCGCCACTACAGCCACAATCGTGAATTCCAAGAGACTTATCGCGAGATGTACCGGGTGATGAAAGACGCCCAACACATCCACGATCTCGTCCACGAAGGCGCTCATCACGGCCGTCACGATGTCGATCATATTGCCAGCGATCTGCACGAGATCGACAAACTGTTTCACCATATCGAAGGTGATATTCGCGGCTGGAGTTCATCTTACCGTGGACACTCCGCACACTACGGCTCTGGCCACGGCGACTACGGCCACGCAGTGCACGGTCGCGAATACGGCGACGCCTTGACTCGCAAGATGCGCTACGTCGAGCAGACACTGCATCACCTGATGGCCGACTACGGTGTGAAGAGCCAGTTAGTCGAGCAGGAACCTCACTCAGCACCTCCTCCTCCCGCCGGTCTCCCGCCGGCCGCAAATGGCGGCGTCGCCCCCTTTCGGACACCGACCAACTAATGATCGTTCGCCAAAGACCACCGGTGGGATTGTCCCTTCGGTGGCTTTATTGCTTGTGACCGACTCACGAGTGGGTGGCTGGGGTCGAAGCGACGTTTTCGGAGCGCAGCCCCCAGACGAGTGCTTCATTCACGACACCGACTTACGGCCGGCGCGCGATTTCAACCACACGATCAACCGGCGTTTCCACTTGTTGCCGATGCCCGTCGGGCCAACGGATTTCCAGTTTCACGGGATCAGTGTGTGAGCCAAGGCCGAAATGCAGCGTGAGATCGTTTTGATTTCCCTGTCCGGTCGCGCCTTCTACCTGCCGTGTTAGTGTCTTGCCGCCAAGTGCGATTCGAACCTGCGCGCCGATTGCGGTCGAGTTGACTTTCCCGTCACCCTGCAGCCGTACTTTCAACCAGTGATTGTTCCCGCCCGGATTACGGAATAGCCGGCCGCCGGTGATGAGGTCGGGAAAGCCGTCGTTGTCGAAGTCGGCCCAGGCGGCCTGATAGGTTGTCGGCACATCGACCTTGGCAGGCTGGCTGACCTCGGTAAATTTCCAGTCACCAGCGTTGCGGTACAGCACACTCTTGTCGCCAGCGTAAACTGTCGTAAAAAACAGGTCGAGCAATCCGTCGTTGTCGAAATCCGCCAGCGCGGGCGATGCGTAGGATTCCTGCCAGCGCAACTTGGCGACGGCCGATTTGTCTTCAAAGTGAAACTTGCCTTTCGGCCCGAGGTTCTTGAGGAACTTGGACCGGTCCTGGTAAGCGGGCGGGTGACTGAAGTTGCCGACGAACAGGTCGAGATGTCCGTCGTTGTCGAAATCTCCCCATGCCGAACCGATGGTGTGACCCCACGCGCCAAGACGGCCGTCACCCGCAGTGCCGAATTCACCGGCGACATCTTTGAAGCGGCCTTTGCCGTCGTTCTGCCAGAGCTGGTTGGGTTGCAGGCGGTAGTTCGAGACATAAAGGTCGAGGTCGCCGTCTTCGTCGAAGTCGGCCGCCGTGATGCCGCGCGATCTCAGCACGCGCTTTTGCCGCCACTTTTCGACGAAGCCTTCCGTCTTTGTGTTGAACCAAATACGGTCGGGGAATTCTTCGGCCGGCCAGACTTCATAGCCGCCGACATACAAATCGAGCAAGCCGTCGCCGTCGAAATCGCCCCACGTTGCTCCCAGACTGACTTTCGGTTTCGTCGGCAGTGAACGACCGGAATCGGCAAAGCCTTTGCCTTCCAAATTGCGATACAGCTTCCCGCTCGCCCAGCTGAACAGATCAAGCCAGCCGTCGTTGTCGAAGTCGCCCCAGATGCTGGCCCCGCTCAGCGGCTGGTCTTTGACGAGGGCAAACCGCTTCCCCCCATCGTTTCGCCAAAGCTGCCCGCCGACGTAGAGATCGACCCAACCATCGCGATC
This sequence comes from Planctomycetota bacterium, assembly GCA_963581435.1. Classification (GTDB taxonomy): domain Bacteria; phylum Planctomycetota; class Planctomycetia; order Planctomycetales; family Planctomycetaceae; genus JABISG01. Next base: position 3,277 of record CAUZOL010000047.1, on the reverse strand, counting down.
GAAATCCCCCCACGCCGCCGCGCTTCCGGAAAGCCCGTTGAGCTTCAGTTGCTGTGTGACATCCTGAAACGGCTCCGCCGCGCACGCAAACTGGGCCGTCGCACACATGAATAGGCACCAGCAGTATCTCATGGCGTTCTCCATGTTTGGCGGTTGCGTGCGCTGGTTGCCACTTGGTGACGAATCCTACGGCACGCGAAAACTCGGATGTTCCGCTCGTCCTGCGGCGTTGATGTATGCCAGTAAATCGAGAATCTGCTGTTCGGTCAGATGATCGAGCAGGTTGTTGGGCATGGGTGAAACGGGCGAGGACTTGTGTAACTCGACCGCCGACTTGGTGAATTCAACGAACTCGGTTGGTTTGAGCGGGTCGGCTAAAATTCGTAGCGACGGTGATCGGTAATCGCCTCCGGCAACGAGACGGCCGGTGATCGTTCGGCCGTCTTTGAGGACGAAGATTTCGTTGCGATACTTTTCCGCAACAACGCGCGACGGATCAAGTATGGAAACAAGTACGTCTGCCGGCCGGAACCGAGCGGAAACCGCGCTCAGGTCGGGGCCGATGACACCTCCGCGGTTGCCAACGCGGTGACAGGCGATACATTTCGCCGCCGCGAACATGCGTTGGCCGTTAACGAAGTTGCGACCGCTTTTGAGTTTGTTGAGCGATTCGGACAAGTCGGCCGTTGCCCACTTTCGTACGAACGGCTGTTGCTCGATGGGGATTTCCGCGAGCCACGGTTCGGCAGTCGCCCGCAACAATTTCTCATACGGCTTGCGTTCGGCTGCGGACAGCGATGCCAGCGCTTCGGTTTCGATCAATCGTCGAAACGTCGGCATGCCGTCGCCACCAACGAACTCATCGAATCGGCGCAGATTTTCAAAGTACGTCCGACGCGCTTCCGGAGTCCAACCGGTTTTGACGTTCCTCAATACGAAGAGGTAATGCATTCGCTCCTGTTGGCTTTCGGCCTGCTGCAGCAGCGGAATTGTTCGCTTGACGAAGAGCGGCGCGTCGAGGCGTTTCAACAGCAGGCTCAGTCGCCGATTCACCTCAGGCGACATGCGCGGGTAGTGCCGGACGAGGTGACGGATGATTGATTTGTGATACATGTCCCATCCTTCGATGGTTGGCAGGCAGCGCTCGTAAATGAACAGCACTGCCAACTTTTGCCGATCAGCAAGTCGATCGAATGACAAACCATACAACCGCTCGATAATCGATGCGTGTGCATCGGAGGGGCCGACTCGTACCAAAGCGAGCAGCGAATTGAGCGACGTCCAAACGGGTTCGGCGGCGATGGCCCGTTGCTGCCATTGCGAGACCGGCTGCCATTCGACGGCAACGCGCGCGGCGTGGCGAATCCACGGATCATCGCTACCCAAGTGTGGCCATGCTTGGGCGATTGCATCGGAGTCACGACGGCCGTGGAATGCTTCGAGGCTTTGACGCTGTTTTCTTGCGTTGGCTGCGTGTTTGTCTCGCTCACGTTGTTGCCGTGTTAATGCGCGAGGTTGAACTGCTGGCCCGGTGTAGCGAACGCGATAGAGTGCCGACTGCGTTCCGCGACCGCCGGTGACAAAATACATTGCGCCGTCCGGCCCGAATTCGATGTCGGTGACATTGGCCGGCCGGCCGCGTACGAACGATTCGGCTTTGGCGGCGTAGCTCGATCCGCGCGGTGACAGATGAACCGCCAGAATACGACCGTAGGCCCAATCGAGGACGAACAAAGCGTTCCGATACGGGGCCGGGAAATTGCTGCCCGCGCCGAATGCGACTGCCGTCGGCGATCCTTTGCCAATGTCGAGTGTGGGCTGAGGGATGTCTGCTCGGTCGGGAACGTAGGGAGGCCACCGCTTGGTCACCCGCCGCCAGCCGAAGTCGGACCCCGAGATCAAATGATCGACGCGCGTCGGCCGATACCACGGCGCTCCCATGTCGTATTCGGCATCGGCATCGTAAGTGAATGGTTCGCCGCCGGTGTTGAACGCGATACCAAACGGATTCCGAAGTCCACGGACCACGATCTCCCAATTCTTTCCGTCTTTGTCGGTTCTGGCGAGAAAGCCACTTTGGGTTGTCTCCGCCGACGTCGGAAGTGCCAACGATTTTGGCAGGTGCTTGGCATCCTCTGGTTCAATGACAGAATCGCCGAAGATTGCGTAGATCATTTCATCGGGACCCAGCACAAGCTGGTTGCGGCCGTGTCCGACGCCGCCGTCAAAAGTCTTCAACAGTCGAACTTCGTCAAATTCATCGTCGCGGTTTGTGTCGCGCAGGCGGTAGAGTCCCTTGTCGTTGTTTGCCATCGCGTAAAGACTACCGTGCGCGAAGAGCAGGCCGCGACACTCGCGGAGTTTCTCGTTGATGGTTTCGACGCGTAATTGCTCTGTACGGGATTTCGGCAGCGTGAATCGCAGCAGTCCCTGTTTCTCCTTCGCAACGACGAGACGGCCTTTGGGATCGAACGACATGGCGACCCACGAATCTTCGCCCTGCTTTGCCGATCGCAACAACTCGATTTCGAAACCGGGCAGAAGTTGAAATGTTGCCGGGTCGGTTCCAGCGTCAGTCCCCTCGGCCTGCTTCCATTGCGTGTAGTCGTCGAGCGGCCTGACTGTGACGGTGTCGGTACTCTCGCCCCACGGAAAGCGGGCGACGCGTCCAAGCGTCGTGACGGGTAGCAGTTTTGCGTTTTCGAGTGACGGCCATTCCAGGCGGTCGCCGTCAATAGTAACGGATCGCCAACGGCTGTCGGTGACAATGGTTCGCTTCCGACCGTCTTCAAACTCGATATCGAGCCGCAGAAAAACCGCCGCCGGACCATCAACACTTCGGCAACAAACGCCGACCGCGTTCTTCCCCGGTTTCAATTGCTCAGCGACGTCGGCTTCGAATCGCGTGCCGAATGGTTCACGACTGCCGACGCGATGACCGTTCATATAGACGACCGCGTGAGCGTAGTCGACCACGCCGCGCAGCCGCGCACTGCGAACGCGACCTGTCACCTCGAACGTCGTGAACAGACACGTCTGCTGAGCGGCGGTTCGGTCCGGCGATGCCCAGATCCACTCGGGCGAAGCCGCCTCGTTGGCAGCTATGCCAACTTGTGTCGTGCACAACGTCACGATTCCAAACAAACAACCAAGCTGTCGAGACATGTGATTACAACCCGTCGTCAGAGGAGAGAAGCGACCATCAATACAGATTCGAAATCTGTTCGGTTTCCAATTCACAAATCTTACCAGTCCTTCCTGCCGATAGACACAGTTC
>CAUZOL010000046.1:0-29821 GCA_963581435.1 Planctomycetota bacterium | reverse complement strand
TACCCGTTTTCTCGACGCTTCCATAGTCAGACCTAACCCGTCTCGCGCGTTGCACCCATCGGACGGAAGGTCATATGCGATGCACAACAGTCCCGGTTGCCGATCCTCAACCCGGTTGCCGATCCTCAACCCGGTTGCCGATCCTCCACAGGGCAATTATACGCCCGACTTCAAGCCAAAGGGGGCGAATAACAAACAGTCTTCGCAGGAAATCGTTCCTATATGAGGTCCGGAGGGTTATTCCGCAAGTGTTGTTCTGGTATTCCACCAATCGGCCGGGGCAATAATTCGCCCGCTCATTCTTGTTCGGCATCTCCAACGCTCCCCCTTTGGTGTGGTTTGCGATAGACTGCGTAGGTTTGGGTTTTACCGGAGTTTAGCGGTCGGCCAACGGGTGCCGATCCTCCGGTGTTAACCCTTTTTTCTCTGGATGGGATGAGGCGACGTGTCGGCAACTTCTGTGATCGGACTGCAATGGGGCGATGAGGCCAAAGGGAAGATCGTCGATCTGCTCACCGAAGAACACGATATGGTGGTTCGGTATCAGGGGGGTAACAATGCGGGGCATACCGTTGTTGCCGACGGAGAAACCTATAAGCTCTCGCTCATTCCGTCGGGGATTCTGCACGAAAACGTGATCTCGGTCATTGCCACCGGCGTGGTGATTCACCCACAGGCGCTGCTGAAGGAAATCGACGGCATCGTCGCCCGAAGGGGAGCAGTTGAGGGGCGATTGTTGATCAGCGATCGGGCGCACGTTATCTTTCCCTGGCATATGTTGGAAGAAGCGGCGCTGGAAAGTAATCGCCGCGACGAAGCCATCGGAACGACCATGCGAGGAATCGGCACGTGCTACCGCGACAAGGCCGGCCGCACGCATGCCATTCGCGTTGGCGACATGTATCGAACCGAGACGTTCCGCAGCCGCATCGGCGAGATCGTGGAGTTCAAGAACATTGTGCTGAAGGCGATCAATCCCGATGTGGAACCGCTCGATGCCGATGCCATTTTTGAAGAATATTCCGAATACGCCCGCCGGCTCAAGCCGTTGGTGACCGACACCACCGCATACCTGCATCACGCCCTCGATGAGGGGAAACGACTTCTCTTTGAAGGCGCGCAGGGAAGCCTGCTCGATCTGGATCACGGCACTTACCCGTTCGTCACGTCATCGAACAGTTCGGGATGCGGAGTGCATAGCGGCAGTGGCGTTTCGGAACGTGTCATCGGCCGCATGCTCGGCGTCGCCAAGGCCTACACCACCCGAGTCGGCGGCGGACCATTTCCAACTGAGTTGGATGACGAAATCGGTCAGCACATTCGCGATACGGGGAACGAGTACGGCACGGTCACCGGTCGCCCGAGGCGGTGTGGTTGGTTCGACGCCGTCGCCACCCGCTACGGCGCACGGCTCAGCGGAGTCGATGGCATCGTCATCGCGTTGCTGGATGTGTTGAGCGACCTCGACGAACTGAAGATTTGCGAAGCCTACGAAATCGATGGCGAACGCATCACCGATTTCCCCAGCCACGTCGATTCGCTTGCCAAAGTGAAGCCGATTTACCGTACGTTGCCCGGATGGAAAACCGACATCACCGGCGTCCGTAAGAAGGAAGACCTGCCGGCAGCAGCCAAAAGCTACGTCGATACGCTCGCCGAAGTCATCGGTTCGCCGGTACATATCGTCTCCGTCGGGCCGGATCGTCTGCAGACGATTTTTTACAATGAGTAACGATTCGCCGAATTCTTCGTGCGGTCGAATCCCCCTGCGCCGACGCAATCATCTCTTCGAGGGATAATCATGCCATTCATCGCTGCGCGATTTTTGATTCCGTTCGCGGGGACGCGCCGTGCGATCCTGCTGCTGGTCTGTGCTGCATTGTTGGCTTCCGGCTGCGGTGGCGAAGACGACAGTTCATCAGACTCTGCCGCTACGGACTCCGCCCAGACCGACACGGTTGACGGCGGCGATCCTCCGCTGCCAGTGGCAGCCTCGTCGAGTGATGATCAACTCACGCCAAGAAAGCTGCACGCGCGACTGAAAGAGAAGAATCCAGAATACGAGAACAACGCGCAATTCGGTCCGCAGGATGGCGAGATTATTGCAGTCTCGCTCCGCGACACAGCAGTCACGGATCTCAGCCCACTCGCTGGCATGAAATTGAAATCACTCGATTTGTTCCAGACGAAGGTTTCCGACCTGTCGCCTCTTAAGGGCATGCCACTCGTTGAGTTGATGGCCGATGAAACCGCCGTCAGCGATATCAGCCCACTTGCAGGCATGCCGCTGAAGACGTTGTGGCTGAATGCGACGGCGGTCAAGGACATCTCACCGCTCAAGGGAATGCCGATCGAGAAACTCAACCTGTTCGGCACCAAGGTCACTGACATCAGCGTGATTGAATCGCTGCCGTTGAACACGCTTTGGCTGCGCGATGTGCCAGTGAAGGATTTCCGCCCGCTGAAAGGACTGTATCTCGACAGTCTCGACGTGCAGGGAACAGCGTTTGGCGATGACGACCTGGCGCTCATCAAAGCGATGCCGGTGTTACGCTTGAACATCGCCGGCACACAGGTCACCGACCTTACCGCGCTACAGAACCTGAATTTGACGCGGCTGATTTTTACGCCTGATCGAATCAAAGCGGGGTTAGACGTTGTGCGCTCGATGAACTCGCTACGGGAACTGGATGTCACATTTCGCGAACCGAATCGCCTCAAACCGGCTGAATTCTGGTCACAACACGCAGCCGGTGCGTTCAACAAGCCGAGCGAATGAAGTTGGTCGCGGGAGTTTGCAACACGCTTTGCCGACGTTCGATTTCGGTTACAATTTCCAGTCGTTCCAGTTGGGTTTGGCGGATACACAGCACAGTGAAGATGGATCAGTTTCATGTCGCGCGATATTGAGTTTCAGGCGGTTCCCGACCAGAACGATTTGAATCGTGTTGATCGGGATCTTCGGTTCCATTCTGCCACGACGACCGATCCGGCGACTCTTAATTCGGAACAAATTGAGCAGTTCAATCGCAATGGGTACCTGCGCAACATTCCTGTTTTTGACGCAGACGAGATTGTCGGCCATCGGCAATACTTCGACCGCTTGTTGGAGACGGTGATTGCCGAAGGGGGCGACAGCTATTCGATCAGCACGGCCCATTTGAAATACGGCCATGTGTTCGACCTGCTGACCGAAAAGCGGATTGTCGATTGTGTAAAAGATTTGTTGGGCGAGAATCTGGTTGCTTGGGGATCGCATTTTTTCTGCAAGATGCCGCACGATGGCAAAGCGGTCGCCTGGCATCAGGATGCCAGTTATTGGCCGCTGACTCCGTCGAAGGCGGTCACCGTCTGGTTGGCGATTGACGACGCCGACGTTGAGAACGCCTGCATGCGATTCATTTCCGGTTCACATCGGCAGGGGCATCTGACGTATCGTCCGAGTAGCGACGGTGAAGGGAACGTCTTGAATCAGACCGTTGAAAATGCCGAGCAATATGGCACGCCGGTGGACGATATTCTGCGGGCAGGGGAGATTTCGATTCACTCCGACCTGCTGCTGCACGGTTCCGAGGCCAACGATTCCGACCGCCGACGCTGCGGGTTGACGCTGCGGTATTGTGCGGCCGATGTGCGTGCGGGAATGGATTGGAATCAAAAGGGAGTCATCGTCGGCGGTGACGACCCGACCAACCACTGGGCCAACCCCGCCCGTCCCGAGAACGACTGAGCGTTCCTTGGGAAAGTGTGGCCTGTCATACAGTCGGTATTGGTTTGTTTTGCTACAATTCCGGCCGTGGGATTATCACTTCAGCCGACACTGCCGGAAGGGAATGAGGAAATGGCTGTGGCCGACGTCGGAGAAACCACCGGCAATGAACGCCGACGCACCACCGATATGTTGTCCGGCGTAACGGTCGTCATTCCCGCGTTGAATGAAGAAGCGTCGTTGCCGCTGGTTCTTGGCGATCTGCCCGGGGTCGGGCGTGTGATTGTCGTCGATAACGGCTCGACCGATGCGACGGCCGAGTTCGCAGTGAAGAATCATGCGACGGTTGTGCACGAGGCACAGCGCGGTTACGGGGCAGCCTGTTTGCGCGGGCTGCGTTTCATTGCGGAAGATATTCGTCGGGGATCGCCGCCGCCAGAGGTTGTCGTTTTCGTCGATGCCGACTACAGCGATCACCCCGACCTGTTGCCCGATTTGGTTCGGCCGATCGAGTCAGGTGAAGCCGATTTCGTACTGGGGTCTCGCCTGCTGGGTGAACGCGAACCGGGGGCGATGCCGCCGCAAAGTTTGTATGGCAATCGGTTGGCCTGCTTTCTGATGCGAATTCTATTTGGAGGACGGTACACCGATCTCGGCCCGTTTCGTGCCATCAGTTATTCTGCGTTGTGTGATTTGAACATGGTTGATCAAAATTTCGGCTGGACGGTCGAAATGCAAATCAAGGCGACTCGTGCCGGTTTGAGGACCTTGGAAATCCCGGTGCCGTATCGTTGCCGCATCGGCACGAGCAAGATCAGCGGCACCATCTCGGGGACCATCAAAGCCGGATCGAAGATTCTTTATCTCCTCGCCCGTTACGGACTGGTCCGCCGGCCGTAACGTGTGTATTTTTCGAGCGACGAATTGGGTGCCACTGGCGTGTCGCCAGTGCAGCGCGGAAGGTACTGGTGACACGCCAGTGGCACCCGTAAACAGTGGACTGAATGGATAGAAGGAGTGCACTTCGATTTCTGTTGCCGATCCAACTGCCAAAGAACAATCACGCACAGATTCTGACGGGATTCGCTCGCTGATTGTGCTGGGGGGACTCAGTGCGACGATCTATACCATCGTGGTTTGGCTGAGCTGGCAGTTTGAGTTCGTCGATCGTTCGCTCGATTTTGCGGAGATGTATGTCATCCTGCGAAAGCGCCCCATCGTGCCGGTACTGGTTTGCTTTGCTGTCCTGTTCGTCTTGTATTTGTTCGCGCAGCGGATGGCACTCAAATGCTCTGCCAAGCGTACTCTGGTGCCGACGATCTTCGGAATTGCGATTGGCTTTCGTTTGCTGCTACTGGTCTCCGATCCGATTCAGGAGATCGACATCTACCGTTACGTGTGGGACGGTGCCGTGGTACGCGCGGGCGTCAGTCCTTTCCGATACAGTCCGCAGCAAGTACTTGACGCTGACGAAAACTCGCCGCTTGCCGACGATTTTGGTCGGCTCGTTAAGCTGCGTGATTCCTCGCCGGCGCTGCATGAGATTCTGCGCCGTGTGCACTTCGGACAATTGCCGACCGTTTATCCTTCGGTCAGTCAGGCGGTTTTTGCCGCCGCGTCGTTCACAACGCCAACGTCGGCCGGGGTGCGGACGCATGTGGTCATTATGCGTTGCTGGCTGCTGGTATTTGACGTGGCGACCATGTGGCTGCTGCTGTTGATTCTACGGCATGTTGGCAAGCCCGATGCTTGGGTGCTGGCCTACGCGTGGTGTCCGCTGGTGATGAAAGAATTCGCCAACAGCGGACATCTCGACTCGATCGCCGTCTGCCTGACAACCGCCGCGGTCTATCTGTCGCTGAAGGCGTTCTATCGGCGCGAGCTTGTCGGTGAATGCGCCGGTGACGGGTGCCACTTGCGTGTCGCCAGTGCAACGCGCGATGCACTGGCGACACGCCAGTGGCACGCAACCGAAGAATCGACTTCCGATGTGGTGCCGGGTGACGTTGGTCACTCAGGGAAGGATGGTTGGACGGCAATATTCGCTGCCGTGCTGTTAGCGCTGGCCGTTGCTGCGAAGTTGTATCCCATTGTACTCGTACCGATTCTTGTGTTCACATCGCTGCGGCGTCTTGGTTGGTGGCGAACACTGTTGCCCGCTGCAGTATTCGTGCTGCTTACCGGTGTCCTCTGCGCGCCGATGTTGCCCACGTCTTCCCGTGCAGACGCAGTCGGAGAACCGGCGCAGCAGCGAGCGGATAATTTCATGCCGCCACAACCGGACGATACCTCGGTCGTCGCGCAGGATCCCAGTCGTGGATTATCAACCTTCCTGCACCGTTGGGAGATGAACGACTTCCTGTTTCTCATTCTGACCGAAAACGTGAAGCCGACGGCCAAACAACCGGCTGCCAAACGGGCGTGGTTCGTGGTCACACCGGAACAAGGGCGGGAACAATTCGTTGCGGCGGTCTCGCAACAGTTTGGAATTGATCGCCGTCGCGTTCCGTTCTTGTTGACGCGGTTTGTCACCGCCGGCATTTTTCTGTCGTTGGCGTTGTGGTGGAGTTGGCGATCGTCGAATGACGGAAACGGTGATCGATTTCTGGAAAGCGTATTCCTTACGCTTGCGTGGTTCTGGTTGTTGCTGCCGACGCAGAATCCGTGGTACTGGATTTGGGCATTGCCGTTTGTTCCGTTTGCTCGTAACCGCGTGTGGTTGGCGATGAGCGGCTGCGTGCTGTTGTACTACTTGCGTTTCTGGCTGGGATATCACTGGCCGGAAACCACGGTCTTCGGCACCGGCTACAACGGTCATGCGTTCTTCGACTTTGTCGTGTCGTGGGTGGAATACGGCCCTTGGTTTGTCTGGTTGTTTGTTACGCAGATTGTCCGCACACGTGACCGTAACACGTCAAGTTTGACGCAAGAATCCGTAGACTGAGGGTTCGCAGCGAATTGCGCCGCTGGTACGATTTTTTCAGTTTCTGCTTCTCCATATTGACCTCCCGTCTGCCGATAGCCAGAATGAAGGCTGTCGTCTTGTGGCCACGGTTGCGGATGGACAACTTGACTGGCGAATTCGGACGGAGAGTCAGCGATTATCTAGAGGAGTCAGAGCATGACGGCGAGAATCGCGAATCGGCACTACCGACAATTGGCCCTCGGACTCTCGATGCTTCTTCTGCTCGTGCCGGAAATTGGCGCGCAGGATTCTGGGATACCCGATTCTGTTTTTTCGCCGGCGCAGCATCGCCACGATCCCATCGATGTCGATGCCCGCCCTATTGTCTCGCGGTTTGCGGTATCGCTCGTTCAGCCACGGCGAATGTTGCGCGACGGCCACGGCAATTTGTACGTTGCCGACTGGGGTGCCGGCAATGTTGTGAAGGTGACGCCAGAAGAACGGGTCACCATCCTCGCAAGTGGTTTGAATGAACCAGCCGGTCTTGCCTTCGATAGCATGGGCAACCTGTTCGTCTCCACGCACGCCGAAGGAATGACGAGGGCGGGGACAATTGTGCGGATCACGCCGATGGGTGGGCGATCGATTTTTGCCACCGGATTGACTGGTCCGACGGTGTTGGCCTTTGACACGATGGACAATCTGTTCGTCGCCAATTTCCACGAGAACAACATTGCCGTCATCAGTATGGGCGGCGAGGTCGAGTTGTTCGCCGACGAGATCCCCTCGCCGGCGGCGTTGGCGTTTGATTCCCGGGGAATACTTTACGTCGTCAGTTCAACCGAAGGCACGCTGTTCGCAATTACGCCCATGGGCGAGGTCAGCGTGCTGGCCCGCGGTTTGGCTGTCCCATCCGATGTGACCTTCGATCCCAAGGGACATCTTATCATCACCAATTATGCCAGTACGGAACTGACTTACGTCAGCGCCAAGGGAGTCGTCAAGACATTCGCGTTGGTTCCCAAGGGAACCATCAGTTCGCGATTTGACGACGAAGGCAATCTGCTGCTGTTGAATTGGGACCAGCCGTTGCTATTGAAAGTCACTCGTCAGTTAACGGTTCCCTGCCCGCACTGCGAAAAGCAACTTCTCCTGCGGTTTCGTCCGAAGCAGAGGAAGCCGAAAACTGTCAAACCGATGGAACCGGTCATCTGAAATCACGCATGACCGGCACCGATCCCGAGACTGATGTTCGCCGCCGCATTCGCGCCGCATACGATCCCGAATTGCTGCGCTCGGCCGGACACCAACTGACAGACCTCTTATCAGAGCATCTTGCGCGCGTTGAAGGCAGCAGCGAATCCGTTCTGAACTGGAACGAACCGCCGGACAATGTCGCCGTTGCCAACGGCCGATTGGACGACAAGCGCCGACCGCTGGACGATTCGCAGGCTCTCGCCAATCACTTTGCCGATCTCGTGCAACTGACGCTTTCTCGTGGACACAATCTGCACGATCCGCGTTACATCGGACATCAGGTGCCGGCATCGGTCCCTATTGGCGGACTGTTCGATGCGGTCGGCTCGGTCACCAATCAGGTGATGGCGATTTACGAAATGGGACCGTGGGCATCGGCCGTCGAAGAGGCGATGGTACAGCGTCTGGGTGAGCAGATTGGCTGGCAGCGCGACGAATTCGCCGGCTTGATTACGCACGGCGGATCGTTGGCAAATCTCACGGCGCTTTTGACCGCACGCAACGTTTCGCTGGGAGACGTGTGGGAACAGGGCATCGGCCGAAACGATCTTCCGCCGGTACTCGTCGCGCACGCCGAAACGCATTACTGCATCGCCCGCTCGGCTGGAATTCTCGGTCTGGGAACTCGACAGGTTGTGCGCGCCGCGTTGGACGATCGACGCCGGATTGACCCCAACCAACTCGACGAAACACTGTCAGAATTACGGCAACGCAACCAGCCGATTGTTGCGGTTTCTGCGAGCGCGTGCGCGACTCCCATCGGCGCATTCGACCCGCTGGAAGACATTGCCGACGTTTGTCGGCGGCACGATGTTTGGTTACACGTCGATGCCGCACACGGCGGTGCTGCGTGTTTCAGCCGGAAGCATCGGCATCTGGTTGCAGGACTCGACCGGGCCGATAGTCTGATTTGGGACGCACACAAAATGTTGTTCGTTCCGGCACTTTGTGCATTCGTTTTCTACAAGGACAAGGCACACCGGTTCGAGGCATTTCGGCAGGAAGCGCCGTACCTGTTCGATCCCTCGGCCCCTGGACTTGCCGACTTTGATAGCGGGTTGAAGACGATCGAGTGCACCAAGCGGGCTGCGGCTTTGGGTTTGTGGGGCGTGTGGTCGATGTTCGGACCGGAGTTGTTTGCCGACATGGTGGACGTCACGTTCGACTTGGGGCGAACGTTTTACGAAAAGCTGGCGGCCGCTTCCGATTTCCAACCGCTGCACGAACCGGAGTGCAACATCGTCGCCTTCCGTTACATTCCCGAGGAACTCAGCGATGTGCCTTCAGAGCAACTTGGGCAGTTTCAACTCGACCTCCGCCGCGACATCATTCGCTCGGGCGAATTCTACATCGTGCCAACCAAGGTGAACGGTGTCGGCGCATTGCGATGCACCATCATTAACCCGCTGACAGAAGAAACCCATCTCGACGAATTGATGGACACACTGCGCGAGCAGGGACGCGCGTTATTGAATCAACAATAATTGCGGACGGCAAAGCCGACGGGCTGCGCCCCGTCGGATCACTTCCCCTCATTCGCACGCGTCAGTTGGCGTTTAAAAAGCACACCGGGTTCCGCGTTCCGATCGAGCGGCACGATCCACTCCGCATGTCCCAACGACCGCTTCACGTTGGCAAGATTCACATTCGGATCGATCAACCGCTGCTCTTCGCGGCCGTTGAGCGAGCAAAACACATCGGCCCGCAAATCGACGTTCTCGTATCCCTGCTGTTCGAGCATCTTGACCAGGAAGTGCGCAAACTGAATCAGCATTTCCGGGCGTTCTGCCATCTTTGTTCGCTGTCGCCGCGTGAGGTAATAGGGCGAGCGCCGCGATTGAATGACTTTGCCCTGTTCGTCTCGTCTGAGAATCCGCTCGCGCTGCTCATCAAGTTCGTAAATGCGGCTGCCATCAGCATCGAGCTCATACAGTCTTTCGCCGTCGCTGTCCAACTCGTATATCAGCCAACCGTCGGCGTCTAACTCGAATGCCGGAACGTCCCCGGCATCTGTCGCGATGAACCGCTGATCCCGCGTTGTTAGCGAGAAACTACGTTTGCCGTCGGCATCGAGCAAATGGGTCAAGTTTCCTGCGGCATCGGCCGCCGCAATCAAATGTCCGTCGGCCAACAGAGCGGCAATCGGCTTTCCGTCGCCGGTCGTTGCGCGGAAAGCAGCGCGGCCGCTCTTGTATCGCAGCTTCATATGCCACGCAAACAGGTGGCCTTCCTCGGTCCAGTGAACGGTCCCCGGATAAAGCCAATGGCGAAACGGCACAAGACATTGTGCGCCAATGAATGCAAACAGAAATCCGGCGGTGAGTTTCTGTGAGAACGTCAGCGCAGTGACTTGCCGATGAGCGCTCGGCGGGGTGTTGATTTCATCGTCCGGATCACCAACAAGTTGGAAACTCCGCAGGAAGTCGGGCGGGAAAACGACGATGGTCGCCCACACAATCAGCCCGGGCAAAATCGAAATCAGAGTGGCGGGCAGACCCCCAAAGCCAAATAAACGTGGTCCGGCCAGCATCCAAAACGCGGCAAGAACAAATGCCGGAATGCGGGCCGGCTTCCATAACATCAACGGCAGGCAGCCGACGCTCAGCATCAATGCGACGGTGCGAATGGTCGCATCGTCACCCCACGGCGTATTCATCATCGCCACGCAGGCGTAAACATAAATGGTGCCCAGCACCGTTTGTGACAGCCACAACAGTTGCAGTTTCTTCGGCGGCCATAACAGCAGTGTCGCAGTCAGCATGAACCAGGGAAAGATGCCGATCTGAAACATCTGGTCGTTTGAAAGATGAAACACCGCCGCCGCCAATAAGGCGAGCAGACGTGTCCGCTTCCACAACAGCGCCGGCACAATCAACAAGTCGAGGGCCAATCCTGCCCACGCATAAGACAAAATGACCCGTTCCAGATGAAACAAGCGTCCCAGAATGGGAAACGTATCAGCCGACGCCAACATTTGCCGCATGGGATTGCCGGTGAGCCAATCCCAATTGCACTTGGCAATCGCCCCGTAGGAATAAGTGATGCCCACCAACGACCTGAGAACCCACAACGTCCACGCCGGAGTCACATCCGACCGCAGCGCGGGCCGCAGTTTGACATCGAGCGAAAACGCACGATGTGCCGGCAGGAAGATCATGCTGAAGCTGACGAGACAGACCATGTAAAAGTGATTCAGATAGAATGCCTGATCGATCAGAAAGATATGAGTAAAACCCAAAAAGAACAGCAGCGCCGCCAACCGGTAACACAGTCCGGCCGTAATGCACGCCGCCAACAGGGCCATCGCATAGAAATGCCAATGCATGCCATCGCCGGGCCACGGACGCGCCCACGAAAATCCATAAAATGTGAAATGAATCGGCGGGTCGATGAAATTCCGCTGGACCCATCCCGCCTCGATGTACCGCACCATCTCCCACAGCATGATCGCGCCGAAGGCCATGCGGAAGTAGACGAGAAAATCAACCGCGACCGGCTCAAATAATTGGCGCAGTATGCCCGATGCAGGTGCCGACGGTTCTTGCTCAGCGGTCGATATGGTGTTTGTGGATTTGATTTCAGACATTGTTTATAGTTTTGACATCAGTTGATTCATACGATTTCACTGGAGCAATGCCTCAGTCGATGGATGCACCGCGAACTGCCCACAGCACCCATTCTAAACCGCTGCGCCGGGTTGAGGCAAACAGCCGCCCTGGGCGTTGCCCCGCGGCTAAATAAGTTTGGATGTGCCGTTTCGCATTAACGCAGGCACTCATCCAGCGCCGACATGGCTCCGGTCGCGCTGCCGGCTACGATCTCCTCACGCGCTCGGGTCAGCAGTTCGACCTGTCGTCGGCAAATGGGAAGCGGCGTCCCCGCCGTGGGAACGTTGGGAATCAGCCGGGCGATCATGCGGCCGGCCAGTTCTTCCAATCCTATTCCAGTGACCGAAGAGACAGACAACGCCGATTCCAACTCGGCGTCGCCCCAAACATTTGGCAAGTCGCATTTGTGGGAAACGTGAATCGCATCCGGCCATTCCGCCATCAATTGCCGGTCGTCATCGTGCGGCGGCTGGCTCGTGTCGAACAACAAAATGCGGCAATCGGCCTCAACGAGAGTTGCGCGTGTCCGTTCAATGCCTGCGATCTCGACGGCATCTCCGCTGTCGCGCAGGCCAGCCGTGTCCGACAATTGAACCGGCCATCCCTCGAGCGCGGTCTCGGCGGTCACCACGTCGCGCGTCGTTCCGGGCTGGTCGTAGACAATCGATCGCGAAAAACCAACCAGCGCGTTGATCAGGCTCGACTTCCCAACATTCGGCCTCCCGGCCAGCACGACATGCCACGGCTTCGACAGATGCAAACCGAAATCAGCCCACTGCAACAGCGCGTCGAGACGATCAACGATCGGCTGATTTGAATCTTGCGCACCATCGCTCGCCAATTGTCGGATGTTTTCAATCGCACCTCGTAGCAGCAGCGAATGCTGTTCGAGTATTAGGTCGGCAGTTCGGGTTGTCGAAGCACGTGTTAGCGCCTCCAGACATTCCGCCTCGAATCTGCCGCCTGATTGTTCGGCCTGATGTTGCCACGTGACAATTTCGCAGCCGCGCATTTCGAGATCGGAAAGGACTGCAGCGGTCGCCGCTTCTCCACCGTGACAATGAACCTCGATGAGTTCCTCACCGGTTCGGCACAGCACAACATCTTCACCAGCACCCGTGCCCCATTGCCCGAACACAGTTTGGTTGACCAATTGCTGAGCAACCGGACGTCCGTTGGCAGCACGAAACAACGGCGGAGCCGGCACGTCGATCAATCCACAACCGCCAACCAGGCGAACCGTCGCCACCGCCCCTCGCCCGCGCGAAGTCAACAACGCGGCCGTCGGCTTTGTGATCAGTCTTTCTTCGAGGCCCATCATACGTCTTCACTTTGTACCGACAACGCCAGCCCCTGCAGGGAAAGATGCGGTTCGTAAGTTGCCTCCGGAATGTACGGCTGCAGCAGATTTCCCCCGCCGCCCGTCAGCAGGATGAGCGGGTTGACCGATTCATCCGATAGGCGGGCGATTAATTCCCGAACGGCTCCCAGCTGCCCCCAAAATAAGCCGCTCTGAATGGCGGCGGTGGTATCTCGGCCGAGTGGGTTGGGCGGCGAATGATTCAACGTGGTAACATCAATCAACGGCAAACGGGCCGTGTATTGATGAAGGGAACGGGCCGACAACTCGAAGCCGGGAAGAATTGCCCCGCCCGCAAACGCGCCAGTGGCCGAGAGGTAATCGACGGTGGTCGCGGTTCCACAATCGACAATGATTGCCGGCGTTTTTTCTGGACGGATCTGGTTGGCCGCGACGGCATTCAACAACCGATCGATTCCCACTCGGCCCGGTTCGGGAAGATCGACCGTCAGCGGAATCTGTTCAAAATTGTCGATCACCGATTTTTCCGTCGGGCCATCAAGGGGCCAATCTTTCATCAGGCGTTGAATTCGGTCCGGATTCGATCCCGCAATGACAGCCGTGACGGTGCACAATTCTGCGCCATTCATCCAGGCGGAGACGTTATTCCAGGGGATGTCATCTGCAACAGCGACTGCCATGACGTTCTGACACGGTGGCAACCTGTTGGACTGTGCGCAGACCGTCATATCCAACAATCCGCATTTGATGCGGCTGTTGCCAACGTCGATCGCCAAAATCAGGGGCTGCGTCTCCTTCAACACGTCTCTCCAACGGTCTGAAATCTGCAAAACCAGCGGCATCGTCCTTTGTACCGCTTCACCGGCAAGCCCCACAAGCATCTTTCCGCAGTTGCGCTTGTCCCAGTCGTCCGTAAACGCCAGAATACCGTTATTGCCTGCGGCTTCGCACCTCAACACATCTCGACTGACGGGTTGGGTGCCACTGGCGTGTCGCCAGTGCATTGCGGGCAACACTGGCGACACGCCAGTGGCACACACATCGAAAAAAGACCAAACGCCCGGCCACTGTGCCGGTTTAAGAAAGGCTGACGCGGTGACGATCTCTGTCAACGATTACTTCTCGACGCGAAAATCAGATCGCAAAAAAGAGACCCGTTATCTCGCGGTCATCAACAAGGATTCCTGCACGTCGTGCAATTCGTGCGCGACGCAGTGTCCGGTCGATTGCATCTACGAAGTGGTCAGCAACGTTCCGTCCGAGAGCTTCCATCAAATCGATACGTCGCGGTGCATCGGCTGCCAACTCTGCTATCGCATTCCCACCGAGAGTACCGAGCATTACACGCTCGAAATTTGCCCGTGGAACGCGATCGACATGCTGCATAATCCCAACGTGAAGCCGGAAGAGTCGGTGCTCGTGCCGTATTATCTGGGTGAAGGTGGGGATGATTTGCCCTGGCCGAAGCTGGAAGAGTATGCCTATCAGTTCTTCCTCGACGGCGAAGTCTTTCTGCCGACGAACGAGGCAGACCTGTTCGATATCCTGCAGCACTTCGAGCGCGAGGATTGGTACTACGACGATGACGTGAAAGTTGCGATCATTGAAGAGACTGCCCGCAACGAAGAGTTCGTCCGCTTCCGCGCCACCGACGAAGGCCGCGACCTTTTGGACGTGGCGTTTGAAGGGTATCAGCGGATCTTTCTTGATTGATGCGCGGGGCAACCTTCCAACTGCGTTGGAAAAGACCGCATGATTGTGGTCGCTACGAGCCTTTCGGTAGTGGTTCAGACTGAATTCACCGCCGCTTGGAATACGATGATGGCTCTTGACAGCACCGATTTTGCATTACTCAGAAGATGACTCTAATTCGCAAACATCTTCTGGGAACACGAGCGCCCAATGTGGCTTGACACAACGAGGGACGTTCTGCATCCACCACGCAGCAGCCGTGGGATTCTTCTTTTCTAATTCAGTAATAGCCAATTGCCCATTGACGGCGTATCCGTCCATCTTCTTGGCTTTGCCGAAGATAAACGACACCCAATGGGCAAGAACTGATTTCTGACCAGACAAGACGCCACCAACGCGCCAGTTTCGGCGCCTATTAAGTGGCCAGCCTGCCAGAGGAAGCGATAGGCCGATCCATGCTTCACGGATATCCTCTGGCGCTTCGCCGGGTGGAATCGAAAGGATTCTTATTGATGCCATTGGCGAACCTTTTCGGTCGCTTGCCTACTTCGTCAGTCGCCAGCCGTCTTTCGTGACTTCTAAACCGGTGTGGCCTTTGTAGCGGTCGTAGACTTTGTTCATTTCGTCGATGGAATCGAAATAGCCGACGATGAACGCGGCGCTGAACGATTCGCCTGCTTTGATGGGGCGGCCGCCGAATTCTTCGATCATGCAGACGTAGTTACGCTGATGGCACCATGCTTCGTGAACGACCGAAGGATCGAGCGTCATGCCTGCCAGCCACGGCCCGGCTTTGCCCGTCTTGGGATCGCGCATCTGATAGCCGCGGATGAAACGTTGCGGCAGCTTGTTGCGGTCGCGGCGGTAGTTGAATTTCTCATCGGGCGCGAAATTCTCGGCGAATTCGCTCGCAGGAATCTTGCCGTAGTAGCTCAGGTAAATCTGCGCGAACGTGTCGCCCTGCTTGTGGCGGATGTGGCCCGGCATGTCGAGCCGCAGGAACATGGCTTCGCTCGAATTGACGGCGTCGATGCGGTCCATCGAAATGAAATACCGCGTGTTGTTGGGAAACACCAACCATTGCGTCCAAATCGAACCGGTTTTCTTCCCCGGTGCGGCCGTGCGATATTGAAACGTTTGTTTGACGGCGACAAAATCCTTCCCGCGAATCACTTCGGGTTTGAGTACTTTCGCCTGAGTGCAAATCTGCGGCCCTTCGATGGACCGTTTTTGTCCCTTACCGTGATAGGGATTGCCATAACGGTAGACGAGTTCCGGATCGAGTTTGTCGCGATATGCCTTGTCGCTGCCCGGTTCCATAATCCAGTCGGCAATGTCCAGCCCGAAGCCGGCGTCGCGGAAACCGGTTTTCTTATCGAGGAACGTCTGTCGATATACGCCAGTGACATAACCGCGCTTGCGAATTGCCGCTTCCAGCAACGGCGTGGAGAGACGGATTTCGTCGTCGTTCTCCGTCACGTTGAAATCGCCAGCTTGCAGGTTAGTCGCCAGACAGAGACTTGCCAGCGAAGTGATGCAACTGACGATGCATTGCAGAGGTCGATTCATTTTGGGGTTTGCCTGTTTGGACGATGTTTGATGGCCGTTTGATCCTACGGGGCGCGGCCCGTGGGCTTGGTGTTCTTGATTCGGTCGGATTGCATCCTTGTTCAGAATACCGCATAGTTGTGGCCAAAACCACGATTGCACAGAATCACGGTTCCAGAAACCGTGGCAAGCTCAACACCGAAGGGACAGCAACATGCGTTTGGCGACACTAAACACCAACGACGGCGACCGCGTCGTCGGTGTGACTGGCGACGGCGGCGAAACACGGTTTGTCGATCTGTCATCGGCGGACAATTCGATTCCGCGCTCTCTCAAGGCGCTGCTGGAGCAATCCGACGGGTTGTCGCGAGCGGCTACCGCAATGAGCGAGGCGACCGCAGCCGGCGCGTTTGTGACCGGACGCCTACGGGCGCCGATTGTTTCACCGGGCAAAGTGATTTGCATCGGGTTAAATTACCGCGATCACGCCATCGAAAGCGGAGCGGAAATTCCCACCGAGCCGGTTTGCTTCAGCAAGTTCTCGCAGACGATTATCGGGCCGGACGATGCGATTCAGTTGCCGCGCGTCTCTAAACAGGTGGATTACGAAGCGGAATTGGTGGTTGTTATCGGCCGAGCGGGCAAGCACATCGCCGAAGCCGACGCCCTCAGCCATGTGGCAGGCTATATGAACGGGCACGATGTTTCGGCCCGCGATTGGCAAGCCGGACGTCCCGGCGGTCAGTGGCTGCTCGGAAAAACGCCCGATAGTTTTGCCCCGACCGGTCCGTGGATGGTGACGGCCGACGAAGTCGCCGACCCGCATAATTTGAGAATTGCTCTGCGGCTAAACGGCGAGACAATGCAGGATTCCACCACCGCGCAACTCATTTTCACAATCGAACAACTCATTGCGCATCTTTCGCAACTGATTACTTTGCAGCCGGGAGACGTGATTTTCACCGGGACGCCTCCCGGTGTCGGGGCCGCCCGCAAGCCGCCGGTCTTTTTGAAGCCAGGCGACACGGCGGAAGTCCAGATTGAAGGCCTGGGAACGTTGCGGAACCCGGTTGAGGCAGAGTGACGAACCTGAAAGAAATGAACTAATTCCGTGTCCATTCTCAGTTGACGGGTGCCACTGGCGTGTCGCCAGTGCAGCGCGGTGGACACTGGCGACACGCCAGTGGCACCCAAGCTGTCAATCGAGACTTAACCGGCCGCTCGCCGTGGTGTGTGGGTTCACCAACCGGTGGGAGTTGGAACGACCGTTGCAACTCGTTGGTTTGGGGCGTTGGGACTGCGACGGTCGGCGATTGCTTGTAGCGAGTTGCGCATAGCGACTGCGCGACGGTGGCCGGGACGCAATCGCAGGACGCGCTCGGCGTCGGACCATGCACCGTTGAAATCGCCCGCTGAGTACCTTGCATAGGCCAACCGATACCAGTCGTCAGCAGTCATTGTGCGGTGACCGGGTACCGATGCGGCAAGGGAAGTCGCTGCGTCGCTCCAGCGTCCCCGCAGACCGTAGACAATTCCCAGCGACCAGAGCGCCGCAGCGCGCTGTTGCTTGCTTGCTGCCGTGCATTCGCACAGCGCGCGCAGTAGTGGGGCAGCACGATCCGGGTGACCGGTGGCGATTTGCAGATACGCTAACCGCAGTCGAGCCACATTGCTTTCCGGTTCGCGTGACAGCACGCGGTAGTATGTTGCCATCGCCAAGGCATCCCGGCCGTGGTGTTCCGCCAATTCCGCTTTTAACAACAGTGATTCCACGTGTTCGGGATCGATGGCCAGTGCCGAAGTGATGTCGTGTTCCGCACCGCGAAATCGACCGTGATCGAGTTGGATTCTCGCCAGCTGTGTGTAGCTGTCGATGTCGTCAGGACTTTGACCGACGGCAAGCCGCAGTTGATCGACGGCTGCGTCAACCGCTCCCTGGGCAAGCAGCAAACGTGCCAACTCGCGATGGGCTTCGACGTCTTCGGGATTTGCTTCAATGGCCTGATGTAACAAGCTGCCAGCCTGCTCCAAATCGCCCTCGGACTCGGCACGTTGCGCCTGTTCCATCAGACTTTGTGCTTCCAGGCTGGGATGCCCCCGCACCTTGTCCAGCCACGAGCATCCGGACAGCGCGCAGCAGGCCGACAGCGCGCAGCAGGCCGCAATGAGCAAGTTGAGTTGCTTTCCCGGCCAACTATTCATCGATAGGAACTGCCGACGGCGGACGCCGCGATATTGGGACAGGAACACGAAAGCGCGCTGATCAGTCGGCGAACTTCAAGGCGTCGCCGGTTCGAGGGGGGATGTTAACACAGGCTTGTTTGAGGGGATAGAGGAACCGAATGACGTTCCGAATCGCGTGGGGGGAAGCGTCGCAACTCGTGTCCAAGATGGCAGTTGAATCACAACGTTCGCATCAGCCGTTCGAGGCGGGTGGCGATGGTTTGCATTCGTAGCACAACGCGTTCGTCGTTCGCGACTGGCTTGTTTTCGATGACACTGCGGCGAAGCCAGGTGATTCCGGCCAGCAGAACTGCACTGCGATCGAGTGTTTGCACGAGCGCCAGTTCCTCCGTGGTGAGCGGGGAATGCCGCTGGTACTCATCCAGTGCGATCTCCCATCCATCCGGCTCATCTTCAATGAGACTGCCGAACAATCGGGCCAGATCGGTGGCCACGTTTTCGTAACGGCAAGCTGAAGCGTCGATAAGCCCTGTGACTTCATCGCCAGTGAAAAGAATGTGATCGTGCCAGATGTCGCGCAGACAAGGTTGAAGATCGAACGCGAAATGTTTCGCGGCGATCAATTCGCTCTCAATAGCGGACGCGGCGTGCGGGAATAGTTCGAGGATGTGTCTTCCGATGTCATGAAATTCGGAGCGGCCGCTTGTTGGGAGGCTGGCCCTGAGGCGGTGAATGCCGCCGTGCTGGAGATCGCGAACACGCTGCAAGCGTTCGCGAACGGCGGGCGACTCGCATTGAACGCGGCAGGCAAACCACTCGGATTCGGATTGGCGCGGGACGAATAACTTTGTTGCGCGATGCCATTCCGCCAGACAACGTGCGGCTGACCGCAGACGGCTTTCGCTGGGATTCGACCAGAAATCGGCGGCTCCTGGCAGCCACGGTTCCAGTTGCCAACAACGGCCACGCCGCCTGACGAGCGTGTCGCCCATTTCACTTCGCACCGGGACAGACACGCAGCCGACCCCCTGTTGGTGAATGTGCTGCAGCAATCGATGCAGACCGCGAATTCGCCGTTCCGGCAACTCATCGGGCGGCCAGCCACGCAGGCAGAATTCGCCAACCGGGCCGTTCACGCGAACAACAATTGCACCGCTGAAACCTGGCGTGGGAAAAGAGGCCGACGTCACGTCTTGCGTTTGCCCGAAACATCGCAAGACGTCGGCGACGATGGGTGAAACGGTCGAGTTGGCCACGGACGAACTCCTCGTTCCGACGCTCCGCGTCGGAACGCAAGACCGGACGCTCTGCGTCCCGAATCGGATTGTCGAACAGCGGTATTACCAATCCATGTACCGCGACGCCGAGCGTCGAAAACATGCGTTCCCACGCGGAGCATGGGAAGGAGGTAACACAATTACGACAGCAGCATTTCCAGGTCGTCGGTGGAGAGGTCGCTTAGCAGGTTCTTATCGACCGTTAGAATCGCATCAACCAGCGAACGCTTCTTCGACTGCAATTTGGCAATTTTCTCTTCCACCGTATCGCGGCAAATTAGGCGGTAGGCCATGACCTGTCGCGTTTGTCCCACACGGTGCGCCCGGTCGATGGCCTGCGCTTCGACGGCCGGATTCCACCAGGGATCAAGCAGAAAGACATAGTCTGCTGCAGTCAGGTTCAGCCCCAACCCACCCGCTTTCAGGCTGATGAGAAAGACGCGGCAATCGGGGTCCTCTTGGAATCGTTCGATGTGGTCTTTGCGATTTCTCGTTTGGCCGTCGAGATACTCGTAGACGATGTTCCGCCGATCGAGATGCCGACGGACGATGGCCAGCATGCTGGTGAACTGTGAAAAGACCAAAGTCTTGTGCCCTTCGTCGATCAATTCCTCGATGTGCGGAACCAGCACGTCGAGCTTGGCCGACGGGTCGTCCTGCTTGGAATTGTTGAGCAAACCGGGGTGACACGCTGCCTGCCGCAAACGCAGCAGGGCTTCGAGCACGTGCATCTTCGTTTTGCCCAACCCTTGATCGTGCACCATTCCCAGCAGCGAACTGCGATAGTGTTCGCGCAGCTCGTCGTACATTTTTCGCTGGTCGTCGCTCATGTCGCAGTAAATTGTCTGCTCGATTTTTTCGGGCAGTTCGCTGGCGACCTGCGCTTTGGTGCGACGGAGAATGAACGGCTGCAAAGCGGTTGAAAGCAGTTTCCGCGAATCCTTGTCCTCGACGTCGGTTGCGTAGGTTTTGAAGACGGAACTGCGGC
Source organism: Planctomycetota bacterium (assembly GCA_963581435.1). Lineage (GTDB taxonomy): Bacteria > Planctomycetota > Planctomycetia > Planctomycetales > Planctomycetaceae > JABISG01. The sequence continues at coordinate 9,332 of CAUZOL010000046.1, read as the reverse complement.
CGAGCATGCCGGGGTTGAGAAACTCGAAGATCGACCACAAGTCGCCGAGATGGTTTTCAATCGGCGTTCCCGACAGGGCGACACGGTGTTTGGCTTTCAGCAAACGCGAGGCCTTGGCGACCTGCGACCCGGAGTTCTTTATCATCTGCGCTTCGTCGAGAACAATGTAATCGAACTCGATTTCCTGCAACTGCAAAATATCGCGCCGCACCGTTCCGTAGGTTGCCAGAACAACATCCTGGTTGGAAAAGTCATCCAGCAACTTGGCTCGATCCAGGCCAGTGTACTCCATCACGTTCAACTGCGGGGCGAATCGAGTGCATTCCTGATGCCAGTTGAACATCAGCGATTTGGGAACGACGATGAGCGACGGCATTGGTTTCTCACGCTCCTTAACGCGTTCCACCAGTAAGGCAATCAGCTGTACCGTCTTGCCCAGACCCATGTCGTCGGCCAAACATCCGCCGAACCCAAACTGTTGCAGAAAGTCGAGCCACCCCAATCCGGTTCGCTGGTATTCGCGCAATTCCCCCTTGAACTCCTTCGGCTCCGTCACAGAGACAACGCCGGCGAACTGGCGAAACTTGTCGCGCATTTCAATGAATTGGTCGTCGAGATCGACCGATTCCTGCGCTGCCAGCAGCGCGTCCAGCATCGCAACCTGATTATGCTCAAACCGCACGTGATCTTCGCCGACCACTCCCAATCCGCCCAGCAATCCAACCTTTTTCGCCCATTCTTCCGGCAGGATACCCAGCGAGCCATCGTCGAGCCGCACCGTGGTGTCCCCCCGCGCCAAGGCAGAGAGCAACTCGGGGAACGAGACTTGCGATTGCTCGAATTGAACGTCTGCGTGTAATTCAAACCAGTCGATGCCCGATTTGAGTTGAAACTTCAGCTCCTGCGGCTGGCGAACGCGTTGTCCGTCGGCGTGCACCTGCCATCCGAATTCGATCAGACGGCGAACGGCCGGACCAAGATCGCGGGCTGCGACTTCAACATCCTGGCCGTCACGGCGGCGGTCGATCAACCGACGAAATCCGCAATCCTGCAAAGTTCCCCACGCCCGCGTTTCGGCAGCGCGGTCGCGCAGAATGCAACGCCCCTCTTCTCGTTGAACAATGGCCCATTGGGTACTCGATCCCGACAAACGCGTCCCCATGTACTCGAATTGCACCTGTCCGGTTAACCGTTCCAGGTGCCAACGACCGCTGCGCGGGGAACGCAAAGTGAGATGAAACTCCGGCGTGCCGACCACTTCTTCCAAACGCAGTTCTTCGGGCAATTCCAGTCGCGGCAGAACCGGCATGTCGAGCAAGTGATCGACGAAATCTTCCTGTTCTCCGTCGGGAATTGTCAGGGGTTCCTTTCGCATGAGCAGTTTCACCCACTCAAACGCACCGAAATCCTGCAACCGGCTGATTTGCTCACCGCACACCACCAATCCGCCGGGTAACAGAAATTCAGCCTCCTGAATCGGCAGTGTCTCGCCATCGCGGCGCAGTCGCCCAAAGGGAACCCACTCACTCGTTTCCTTATCTTGCTCGATGCACAGGCTCAATTCCCAAGGCGAGCCATCGTCCCATTCCAGCGGTTTGGGTTTCTTCTCGTGATCACCCAGAAAACGCACCCGCCCAGTACGGCACATCATGGGCAGAATCAATTCGCATAGCTCGTAGGCCACTCGGTAGCGGTAGACGAGCGTCTGCGTCTCCGCTTGCTGCGCATACCAGTTCGATCGCTCGGGCGCGCCGCCGAACATGTAAGCTAAAATCGCGCGGTCGTCGGCGTGCTCCAGTTCCTCGTATTCGCCGTGCCGCAGTTTGAGTGGTTTCAGCTTGCCCCATTGACCGTTGGCTCGCCGCTGCCGTTGCGACGTCTGCACGATCAATCGGCCCGCCTCGCGGCTGGCGTTTGCGTCGATTTCGTAAAAGACTTCCCGGTCGCGGCCGGCCGATGTTTTTTTTGCATCGAGGCCGGCCATGTCGGTGCGGACGTCGGTGAGCGAGGCCTCCCAGGGGCGAAGCGGCTGCGCTGGTGCTTCCGCGCGGTTCGGCGATCCACTCGAGTGCGGAAGTCCCGTCTCAGCCTCGAAACCATCTTCGTCGTCGTCGAACACCAGCGGAAACGAACTCGGCTCGGTTGTGAACGGAGGAACGTGTCCCGGTCGGGTCGTCGCTGAAAGACAGCCTTCTTCATCGACGGCCAGAATTGTTGCCCACAAATGTTTGCAGACGCCCGTCTTCTGCATCTGCTCGCAGTTGCAGTACATCTTCAACTCGCCGTCGTTGCGAGTCAGCGTCGTCTGATATTCGACGCCGTCGCGGACGATGCCGAACAACTCGTCGGACGTGACGCGCGTGATCGCCACGCGGTCGGCTTTGAGGTACGCATCGCCCCGAAAACGAATGTCGGCACGAAAGGAAGGTTGCAACAAATCAGCGAGCGACATCCGCAATATCCTGCCGGGTTATATATCGTGTGTGGAAGATTTCTAGCGCTTCCCGCGAGCCTATCGAAATCAGCCCGGCTTTGGGACCCGAATGGCCGAACTTTTTCCGACCTCACCTGAAAAAACGAGAAATTCATCCAGCGATGCAATCGAAGCACGCAGATACGATTGTGATTGAAAACCGTCGCTTGCGCTCTTTCGAAGTTGCGAATTTCAGTGTTCAGGTTGGAGATTAAGGGCTAAAATCCCCCGATTATCGAAGCCTGAAGTGCAAGCGAAGGAGCTTGCTGGCACCGCCCTGTAATCATCCGTCGCTTGCACTTCAGGCTTAAATACTTGGGGTTTTTGTCTCCCGTCAAGCCCAGTGCGCTACTTCAAAACTCGCGCCGCGAGCTGCTCTCTGTTCAGTGACAAACCGGTGTGATATAGAAGATTCAAGCCGGGAAACATGACGCTGGCGGGTAACGCGAATGATGAGGAACACTCATGACTGAACAAAAACCAACTCTATCGGCAGCAGCAATTCGCGATTGGATTGCGAGCAACGTTCCCACCGCCGATTTTTCGGGAAAACGTGTGCTGCTGATCGTTCCCGATGCCACTCGCACCGCTCCACTGCCATTGTTGTTTGCAGCGATCAAGGAACACTTGCAGCCAGCGGTTACGGCTCTCGACGTGTTGGTCGCGTTGGGAACGCATCCGTCCATGACCGACGAGCAAATCGGCAGCCTGCTCGGCGTAACAGTCGAAAATGGCAGTGATACAAATGGCAGTGATACAAATGGCGGTGACGCTGATGGCGGAACGCGATTCTTCAATCACCACTGGGATCGGCCCGAAGAACTAACCCGCATCGGCACGTTGACCAAACAGGATACGGAAGAAGTTTCCAGCGGCCTGTTGTCGCTCGAAGTTCCGATTGAAATCAATTCCCGCATTCAGGATTACGACGTGCTGCTGGTGCTGGGGCCGGTCTTTCCACACGAGGTCGTGGGTTTCTCCGGCGGCAACAAGTATTTCTTCCCGGGAATTTCCGGGCCGCAGCTACTCAATTTCTTCCACTGGCTCGGTGCCCTCATTACCAACGTGGGCATCATCGGCGTGAAACAAACCCCGGTGCGCGAGGTTGTCAATCAGGCAGCATCGATGATTCCCAACGAAAAGAGATGCCTGACATTCGTCGTCAACGCGCAGGCCGAACTCTACGGCATGTTCTATGGCACACCGGAAGACGCTTGGGATCAGGCGGCCGATTTGTCCGCCCGCGTCCACATCGAACGTTGTCCCCGGCCGTTTCGACAGATTCTCTCCTGTGCGCCGCCCATGTATGATGAGTTGTGGGTGGCCGGCAAATGTATGTACAAGCTGGAACCGGTGGTAGCCGACGGCGGCGAATTGATTATTTACGCGCCGCATCTGACAGAGATATCACTGACGCACGGCAAGCAGATAGAACAAGTCGGATATCATGTTTGTGAATATTTCACGAAACAGTGGGACCGCTTCCGCGACATTCCGTGGGGCGTGCTCGCACATTCCACACACGTTCGCGGGACGGGAACATTTGAAGACGGCGTGGAACACCCACGAATTCAAGTCACATTGGCGTCGGGTCTCTCGCAAGAAACGTGCGAGCGCATCAATCTCGGATATCGAAACCCCGCCGACATCGACATTGAGAGTTTCGCCGATCGCGAAGACGAAGGAATCCTGCTAGTTCGCAAAGCGGGCGAACGGTTGTTCCGCCTTGAAGATTCACAATGAGCAGACCAAGAAATAACCAATCCGGCCATTGAAGCCTGAAGCGCAAGCGAAGGAGCTTGCTGGCATCGCCTTGGAATCATCCTTCGCTTGCGCGTCAGGCTTCGATGCGCTGACCGTTTTTACGTCGCATCCATTTCATAACGAGTCCAAACCACAACATGAATTCATCCATCCCCGATCTTTCGCAACGCCTCGACTTTGCCGTCGAAGCGGCTCGCCGCGCCGGCGAGTTGATCCTTACCTACTATCAACGGGACGACCTCCAAGTCGATTTGAAGAGTGACGAGTCACCCGTGACTGCGGCCGATCGCGGTGCGGAAGAATTGATTCGTCAATTGATCGACGAGACTTTCCCCGACGATGGCGTGCTGGGCGAAGAGTGCGACGACAAGCCGACGACCAACGGTTATCGCTGGATTCTCGACCCCGTCGATGGTACGAAGTCGTTCGTGCACGGTGTGCCGTTGTTCGGCACGTTGATTGGCCTGGAGTACGACGGAGAGATGGTCGCTGGCGTTTGCCGATTTCCCGCATTGAACGAAGTCGTCTATGCGGCGACGGGACAGGGAACCTGGTGGCAGACGGGAGAAAACGAGCCGCGTCGTGCGAAGGTGACCGATGTTGCTCAAATGGCCGACGCCCTGTTCTGCACGACGACCATCACCGGTTGGGACACCACCGGCAACCGCGCGGCATTCGACCGCTTGTGTGATGCCGCACAGTTGGTGCGCGGCTGGAGCGATTGCTACGGCCACATTCTCGTCGCCACCGGTCGGGCCGACGTGATGGTCGATCCCGAAATGAACGCCTGGGACATCGCCGCGCTGATACCGATTGTGCAAGAGGCGGGCGGGGAGTTCGTCGATTGGGCCGGCAACACCACCATCGACGGCGGCAACGGTCTCTCGGTGAATTCCAGCCTGAAGGACGAAGTCCTCGGACTGCTGAAGAATTGAGAGGTGGCTCGGATTGTCAGAGGGGCGGTTCGTAGTGACCGCATTCATGCGGTTCGATTGCTTCAAGGAGCGATCCCCTTGTTCGTTTAAGAAAAGGGGCAATGAATCGGGTCACTACGAATCTTCTGACCGGGCAGGAATGCACATTGCCGTCTATCGGGCTGTTCTGTTATCTTTCCGCCTTGATTTGATTCTCTGCAGTTTTCTCGCCGACAAGCCGTTCAAGGAAGGACGCGCGTATGGCCGGGTATCGTGAACACATCAGCGTTAGCGGCGTGTTGGGCGTCTTCTATGGCGTAGGCTCGGTGTTGGTCTTCGGGTTTTCGCCGGTGCAAGGTGCGTTGGCCGGCATACTCACATGGGTGGCCGGCATGCTGCCCGACCTCGATTCGCAAACCGGAAAACCGGTGCGCGAAGTCTCTTCGCTGTTCGCGGCGATGGTGCCGTTGGTGATGATGCGGCATTTGATCGGTTGGGCGGGTGACACGGAAACGGCCGTTCTGCTCGGCGTGTTGACTTACGCCCTCATCCGTTACGGCGGTTCGATGCTGCTCGCCAAAGTCTCTGTGCATCGCGGCATGTTCCACAGCATTCCCGCACTGTTGATTGCGGCTGAAGTCGCGTACCTCGGCTACAAGCATGATTCGATCTACGTCAAATTGCTGATGGCCGGCGGAGTGGCCTTGGGCTTCTTTTCACACCTGTTGCTGGACGAGGTGTACAGCGTCGAATGGACCGGCATCCGCTTGAGGTTGAACAAGGCGGCCGGCAGCGCGTTGAAATATTCCGGCAAGAAACTCGTGCCGAACGTTATCACCTACGCGCTGCTTACGTTGTTCACCTATGCAATTCTCATTGACGTCGGGCTGATCCAAGACCCCGTGAACAATCAGCGTACGCCGCTGTTGCAGCATGCAACGGAAGAACTCCCCGCACGGCAGTAGCGCCGGCGATTTTTTGCGCTGTCTGTCGTTGGGTTCCCACGGGACGCAGCCCGTGGGCGTTGGCTTCACTTTTGATGTGTCGCCTCGAAATCTGCCGCCCAAACGCGTTCGGCGGCTTGTTCGCCGCTGTGAATGCAGTCGGGAATTCCCACGCCGCGATAGGCATTGCCCGCCAACGCTAACCCTAGGTGAGTTTCCGTGCGACTCTCAATCTGTTCGACCAATTCGAGATGGCCGACGTGATATTGCGGCATCGCGTTTTGGTAGCGAACGACGACGGAAAAATCGGGATCGCCGCCGACGCCCAGAATGTCGTTCAACTCGTCGCGAACCATCCGCAAGATTTCTTCGTCGCTTTGTTCCAACAGTTCCGGCTGCATTGCTCCGCCGACGAACGTTCGCAGCAATACGTGTCCGTCGGGAGCGCGTCCTGCCAATTTGCGGCTGGCATACGACACCGCCAGTATCTTCCGTTTCTCCGCATGCGGGATGACCAATCCGAACGCATCGAGCGGGTTGGAAATGTCGGCCAGTCGATGGCCGCTGACAACAATTGCGCTGGAAGCGTAGGGAATCTTCCGCAAGCACTCAGCAAGTTGATTGTCGAATCCTCCGATCAGTTCGGCCACCTGATGTGATCGAATCGCGATAACGACACGGTCGAATTGCTCGTTGCTGCCGTCGTCGAGTGTCAGCGACCATCCGCCCGTCTCAACGGGATCGATGCGGCGGATGTTTGTGTCGAGCCGAATCTCCGCACGTTCTTTCACTCGCCGTTCGAGTTCGTCGAGGATGACGGTCATGCCGCCTTTGGGCGCGACGAACAGGCCGTATCGCGCGCCGCTTCCCTGCTGTTCGGCTGCCGCTTGTTTGGACGCCTGACGTTTCGAGGCGCGGATCAAACTGCGATGCGTCTTCTCCATTTCGAGGAATCTCGGCATCGTCGCCCGCAGGCTCAACTTCTCGGGATCGGATGTGTAAATCCCCCCCACCAGCGGCTGAACGAGCCGGTCAAGCGCTTCCCTGCCAAACCTGCGGCGGACGAACGATGCGAGACTTTCATCGCCGTTATCTGCGCGGCGGGGAATGATGTATTCCAGCCCCATCCGCAGTTTACCCCACGGGCTGAAGAGGGACGATGAGAGTATCGGCCAGACCTTCGCCGGCGAGAGCAACATGAACCCCTCGGGTACCGGCACCGGGCGGCCGTTTCGCAAAACGAGCGATCGCCGGAACGTTTCGTCCGTGGGAATGAGTTGATCGTCCACCCCAAGTCGCCGGCACAAATCGAGCGCCCACGGCTTGTTTGTAATGAACATGTCGGCGCCGCGCTCGACGAGATAGTCGTCGATGTGGGACGTGCCGAAAACGCCACCCACGCGATCTCCCGCCTCGAACATCGTCATTTGCAACGGCTGCTGCGACTCGTCGGCCAACTCGACGCAGCGATATGCGGCCGCCAGTCCACTGATGCCACCGCCGATGACGGCGACGCGTGTTGGAGAATTTGTACCCATAAAAGTTTGACCCCACGGGACGCGACCCGTGGGCTTTGTGGATGCGGGATGAACCGGGATGCGGGTTAGCGCTGTCCCATTTCGTGAACCATTTCTACCAACGCTTTAACGTTGTTCGGATCCATCTCGGGCGTTACGCCGTGTCCTAGGTTGAAAATGTGACCCGGCCGTCCTTCGGCGGCATCGAGCACCGCTTTCGCGCGGCTCCTCAATGTGTCCAAATTGGCAAACAGCGAGATCGGGTCGAGGTTACCCTGCACGGCGACATCGTGCCCCACGGTCGCCCAGGCGTCTTTCAAATCGACGCGCCAGTCCAACCCGAAGACATTACCACCCGATTCGCGCAGTAGCGGCAGCAGTGCCGGGTTACCGGTCAGGAAGTTGATGACCGGCGTGTCCGTCGGCATGGCATCGACAATTGCCTTCGTATGCGGCAACACGTATTGGCGGTAATCCGATGGCGACAGGCAGCCGGCCCAACTGTCGAAAATCTGCACAGCCTGACAGCCGGCTTCGATCTGGGCTTTGAGATACTTGATCAAGCTCGCGGTCAGCTTGCCCATCAACGCGTTCCACGCGCCGCTGTCGTTGTACATTAACTTCTTGGTGTGGATGTAGTTTCTCGACCCACCCCCTTCGATGGCGTACGAGGCCAACGTAAACGGGCAGCCGGCAAATCCCAGCAGCGGAATGTTCCTCGGCAGGTCGCGGCGAATCAAACGGACCGCCTCGAACACGAAATCGAGTTCGCCCAACTCCTCCAATTCCGTCACGCGATCAACGTCTGCCGCTTCGCGAATCGGATTCAGAATGGCCGGACCGGGACGATACTCCAGTTCGAGTCCCATTGGCTCCAGAATGGGCAACAGATCGGCGAACAGAATCGCCGCATCGACGCCCAACACGCGTTGTGCAGAAAGCGTGACTTCAGCGGCCAATTCCGGCGTTTTGCATAACTCCAGAAAGGTGACCTTGCTGCGAACGGCCATGTATTCCGGCAGATACCGTCCCGCCTGACGCATAATCCAGATCGGTGTGGTGTCGGTCGGTTCGCGCCGCGCCGCTCGCAGGAATCGGCAGTCGTGTAGTTGTGGATCGGTCAATGACTTATTCCTTAATCGCGATTGCACCAGCAATTGGATCGTCGTTCCGTAGCGATGAGCGGCGATTGTAGCAGGTGCCGTCACTCGCGGGGAGGACGGGCGACGGGGGTTTCAGCAAGCGGGAGTGTAACCCCTATAAAGAACGGCGGTTGCGACGTTCCGGGTCGCAACAGAGACGGCGGATCGGGGCGGAGTCCGAGCACGACAAAATCAACCCGCGCCCCGGGTTGAGGTTCCTGCTGACACGTTGGCCGCTTTCCTCTAATATCCTGCCGAATTCGCCCCTATCGATGGCGTACGGTCTCGCCACGATTTGGTTTTGATGTTCCTGGCTTACGTTGTGCGCTGCAATAATTGCTTATGATGCGTGAACGGTGCGCTGTCTTGTTTGCAGATGGCTGTCTTGTCTGCAGATAGAAGAGGGGAAGAACAAACTCTCTGCGATGTAATGCACCGCAGAGGTTGCGAATTGTGGTTCTTCACCGATTTTAATGGGTGTTTTCAGCACGGTTTGAGTTTCAGTTTTCCACAGAAGAACAGGATGCGGGTGCGGTAGTTCGCAAAGTTGCGGAAGCCGCGGGCGTTCGACTTGATGG
>CAUZOL010000045.1:0-30532 GCA_963581435.1 Planctomycetota bacterium | reverse complement strand
GTCGACGGTGCTACTGACGTTGCCGGCTGAGGAAAGTCCGGAAGAGAGCGAGCCCGGCAGCGATTCGGACAATCCTGAAAGCGAAATCCTCACGCCTGCGAACGCCGCACCGCAGCCTGTGGAAGTGCCGGTCAATTGCAAAATGTATCTTGCAGGAAAAAAAGATATCCAGGTCATGGTGCTGTTGATCGTTCCCGAGCAGATGGATCCGCGCGAAAACCTGTCGCTCGACACATCGTCGGAAAAGGGGTCACGCATTACCATGTGCCTCGAAACGCTCGCGGTTTCCAGCAGAAAACCGAAAGTCAAATCGAGCGGCGATGCGAAGGAATCGAGCGGCGGCGGCAGGGCCGAGGGATTCTGAGGAAACTCGTCGATAACAGATCGCCACAACGGTGAACCACCGGCTTTCAGCGGTCGGCCACCGGAACACTTCGATCAACGCCAATCAGATGCTGCCCGCTGGTCGCATGCGAAGACCTGATGTTTCTGCAGTTCGTACCGACGCTGCGGGTGGATGTTGACAGTCTTGAATTTTCGAGCAGAGTGAAAGGTTGAGATGAACGAAGGCACGCAGACACCGATGCCGCCGATCGATCCAGAAGAGGAAATCGGTTTCATGAATATCGACGAGACCGATTTTGCGTCGATGAACCGCGCCGAGCAAATTCGTCATCTCGAGGTTGAAGGCTATCTGGTGTTGCCGGGCATTCTACCGACCGAAGTGGTCACAAGAATCAAGAGCGAACTGGCTGATGTCGAAATGTCGCACACCAACTACAGCGTTTGCCAAACGCGGGCGGAAACTCCGCCGCAATGGTCGAGCCAAGCCGTGGCGGAGTTGATTGGATTTCCGCCGATGGTCGATTTCCTGAACGACCTGATGGGGCCGGGCATCGTTTTTACGCGTGGTTTTTTTCAGCGTTCGCTGCCGGGATGTCCCGGCATCTCGATGCACACCGACGGCCAACCGCACGGTTCCAATCTGTTCGGCTACGAGGGGAGTTGTCCGCGCTTGTTGCGGGTTCTTTACTACCTCGACGACTTGACTCCCGAGCGGGCACCGTTTCGCATCATCCCGCGGTCACACCTTTCGTTCCACGCCGAGGCCAGTCCGTACGTGCGCTACAAGTCGCATCCGGAAGAGATTTCTTTAGTCGTTCCGGCAGGTTCTGCCGTGCTGATACCGTCGATGCTGTTACACGGCAGTCACCCGAACAGAAGTCCGCATCCGCGCGAACTGTTGCAACTGGGTTACCGCCCCGCATGGGCCGGTCCCGTTCAGCCGGTCGAAGAATGGGATGCCGAACTCGTCGCCGCCGCCCCGGAGATTGCCAAGCCGTTCCTCCAAAGCCTCAATACCAGCAGCCAGGAATGGGAACAGCAGCACAAGCCGACTGGCATGAAGACCGAAGCGCCCGGCATCAACCCCAGCCGTTGGGGTGACCGGTAAGTCCGGTTGTCGGATTAGTAATCGCGAGTGCTGCTTTAGTCATTCCTTCGCCGAAGCAACCGATGGTCGCCACGGCTTCGGCGCGTCGGCGGGTGAATTCTTCTTCGGGCTGAGGAACTTGGCATCAACCTGCTTGTACCAGGCGTGCAGCTTTTGGCGCATGGCGGCCACTCGCTGCGGATGCTTTGCGGCCAAGTCGTTCGTCTCGCCGATGTCTTCGCCGAGATGGTACAGATGGACGCGACCATCCTCGTAACGCTCCAGCAGTTTCCAATCACCCATGCGAATCGCACCGCCCGGAAAGCCACCCTGGTTTCCGTAATGCGGATAGTGCCAGTACAAAGCATCGCGATCGAGCGTTTTTTCGCCTTTCAGTAACGACACCAGCGAGACGCCGTCTTTGTGCTGATCGGGACGCGACCGCTGCCCGGCCATTTCGAGCATCGTCGGATAGAAGTCGGTACTGAGAACCGGTACGTCGCAAGTCGAACCCGCTGAAGTCACCCCCGGCCAACGGACGAGAAACGGCTCGCGAATCCCGCCTTCGTACAACCACCCCTTCCCACCCCGTAGCGGCAGGTTCGACGTCGGCGAACCTTCGCTCGTTGAAAGCCCGCCGTTGTCGGATGTGAAAAAGACAACCGTGTTCTCCGCCAAACCCAACTCATCGAGCTTATCGAGTACTTTGCCAACCGCGTGGTCCATCGCCTCGACCATGCCGCCGTAGACCGCATGACTCTGCACGATGCGCACCTTGCGGGGCCGCTTCGTCAGAAAGTTCTGTTCTTCATCGGCAAACCGTGGTTTGTCGAGCAAGCCCTGCTTCTGGGCTTTGGCTTGGTACTTCTGCTTCAAGTCGTTTCGCGAAACCAATGGGGTGTGTACCGAATAAAAAGAAAGGTACGCAAGAAATGGCTCCTGCTTGTTCGCTTCGATAAAGCTGCAGGTTTCGCTGGCAAGGCGATCCGGCAAGTGTTCGCCTTTGGGGCCGTCTTTCAGACGCGGGTTGCCGTACGGAACGAAATATTTTCCCGGACCATACGGGCCGCCGCGCAGCCAGCCACCCATGTTTACGTCGAAGCCCTGATGTTCCGGCCAGAATTCCTCAGTCGGCCCCAAATGCCACTTTCCCGCAAAGAACGTTGCAAAACCATGCGCCTTGAGCGCTTCGGCCAGCGTCGTCTCCTTCAAGTCCATCCGATTGTGAAGCGGTGCAGGGGCAAAACGCTCGGCCCGACGGCCCGAAAACCAATTCGTTGCATCCGTGCGGCTGGGATACTTCCCTGTCAGAATGCTCAACCGCGTTGGCGAGCAAACCGGGCAGGCGGCGTAACCGTTGGCGAACCGCATGCCGCTGCGCGACAGCTTGTCGATATTCGGCGTGTCGTAAAAACACTTCGGGTTATTCGCCCCGATGTCCATGTAGCCGAGATCATCGACGAGGAAGAATACAAAGTTGAGCGGTTTTTTGGCGCGTTGTTGTGCAGCCTGGCAATGTGTGATGCAAGCCGCAAACAGGGCAACGAACGTCAGACAAGAAAACAATCGCGTTTTCATGATGTGTCTTTCAATGAGGCATCAGGGCGTCTATGCGTTCCTTCACAGTTTGCCACTGATGGAATGATCGTCGGGGGCGATAGCGAATTGGACGAGACATGTACGCTAACGAAGACATCGTAACCGATCGAACGAGTGCCTGCACGTTTCGCAATCCGATTGTCCAACGGCTCGAACAGCCAGCGGTGAATTACTGTCGGTGTACGAGAAAGCCCGGCACGGTCACGCGAACCGAAAACAGCGTTTTTCCGGCGGTGATGTACAACGTTCGTAAATCATCGCCGCCAAACGTGATGTTGGTCAGCACGTCTTCGGGAATGGGAATCCGTCCGCGCAATTCACCCGCCGGTGAAACGATCCAGATGCCGGGAGGCACGTCGGCCGTCTCGTGCGGACCACGCGGACGTGCGATCCCCGCGGCAATGTACAGGGTGCCTTGTTGATCGACCGCCATACCATCGCCGCCGCGTCCCGGCGCGAAGTCGAAGACGACACGCTGGTTCGACACAGCGCCATCGTCGGACAAATCGAACGCCCAGATTTTTCTGTTGCCGCCGATGGTGGGGCAACTATCGACGAGATAGAGGACCTTCTCATCGGGACTGAGCGCGATGCCGTTGGGCCGCTGGATATCGGGCTGAGAAATAGCCCGCGTGACTTCGCCATCTGGAGAAATGCGATAGACCGACTCGTGTTCCATCTCCATTCTATTGCGGTCGTGGTAACAGGGGTCGGTGAAGAAGATGAACCCGTTGCTGCAGGCTGCCACATCGTTGGGCGCGTTGTAGCGCGCACCGTCGAAGCGATCGGTGAGGACGGTACATTCACCATTTGATAAATCGGTGCGGGTAAGTCGGCGGTTGCCGTCGTCGTCGCCCCATTCATTGCCTTCGCAGGCAAGCAGCCGTCCTTGTGAATCAAAGAGCAACCCGTTGGCACGGCCGCTCGGTTCGCGAAAGACTTCCAGGCCGCCGTTGGCCGTATCAAATCGCATGATGCGATTGTTGGCGATGTCGGAAAAGTAAACGTGTCCCTCTGCGTTGGCGGCCGGCCCTTCAGTGAATGCAATCGATGCCGCCGGCTCGACGGCGGCATCGTTCTCGACGACACCGGGCGGCAACGAAACGGCGTGGAAATCGGTACTCATGGTGTGGCTCGGGATGCTTATTGAAGAGATTTGATGACACGTAATTCACACAACACCAGCCCGCAGCGCAAGCAAGGGTTTTCGGCGAGAACCGCTGTGCAGACCCTTGCTTGCGCGGCGGGCTGGTTAAAACGATTGTCGAAAACTCAGCTACAAATTCTCGTCGTCTTCAGCCAGGCTGCCTTCAGTCAAGATTTTCAAACCACCCTCGGACAGCGCCTTGAGGCCGGCGTCGATGTCATCGACATAGACCGCCACCGCGCCCTGTCCGCCGCGGCGGAACAACAACGGGTAGCTGTAATGAATTCCCACTTCGGCTTGCAACAGGGCGGTGCAAATTCGCACCAGCGGTTGCGGCTCGTCGGGCAATTCGACGCCGATGATGTCGGTTTCAAACACGGTGAAGTTGGAGAGGTCGAACCGCTCGCGGGCGCGTTCGTAGTCGTTGACAATCAGCCGAATGAGGGCACTGTCGATCGTATCGACAATGCTCAGCCCCATCACGCGCAGGTCTTCACTTTCCAGATGCCTGAGCAAGTCGTTCAGCACACCGACGCGGTTCTCCAGAAACACACCAAACTGCCGCAAACAGGGCCAATCGCGGCCCCGCATTGTCGAGGAGTCGGTCAGTGCGCCGTCTCCGTATTGCATAGGCATGTTGTCGCCTCGTCGTCCGTGAAACAAAGTGAGCGGGGGAGTTCGTTGTCCGCGTCGAAACCTGCGAGAGATCGCAAATCGATTGTGACCGTCAGGCCACTCTAGGCAACCAACGATTGAACGTCAACGAGTACCAACGATCGACGCCAACTGGCGAAGCCCACGGGCCGCGTCCGGTGGGGTCTGCGCGATCACTCTTTCTTCTTTCCCGCCCATTCATTTAATCGCAGCACGTAGACGGTCCCGTTGGCGTTGGCGGTGACGAGGTGGCAATCGCCGGAAGAGAAGTTGGAAGGAACAGTCACCATCAACGGACCGCAAAGATTCAGCATCCAACTCACCGACGGCCCCAAACTGGCGATCACCCGCTGAACGCTTGAAAGTCATTCATAACCACAAACTCAAACAACCGCTCGGAATCGCTTTGATTCCGAGCGGTTGTTTTTTTGAAATGGTGAGGTACTTGTGCGATTCTCGCTGGGCCACGTTTTTACATAATCGAAGCTGACTCAGCTGTCGTCCCACAGCCTGCGCAGATTGGCATCCGAAGCCAGCCACTCGTCAGGATTTTGAATTCCCGAACTGCTCAGAGGGGGAGACCGATTACCGGTTGGATGAATTCCTGGGTTTCGGTTTAGGAAACAGGTTGCCGTTGATCTGCTTGACCTCCGTCGCCGATCGGGCGATCGTCACTTTGCCGGTCAGTTTGGCGGTTTTGGGAGGCAGGCATTTCGCGTCGCTGCAGGGTTGATAGCGGACGAGGATTTCGATCTCGTCGGTCTTGCCGACGGCGCTAGACGGGATTTCCAACATGCCGCGGATCGCCGTTTTCTCTTCGTAGACGTGCAGTGTGGGTGAACCGGGGACTTCGACTTTCTTGCCCGGTTCGTAACTGATGTTGGTCAACTTGCAGCCGAGTTTCGACTTGACCGACAGCACGGTGGGAATCAGAAAGTTGGGTTTGGCGGGATTGGCGTTGATGTGCCAGCCCGGTTTGATATCGACGTAGACGACGATCTTGCAGCGACCGCCGGGGGGAAGTTTGTCGACCGACAGGAAAGCCCGTGTGGTCGCGAATGCAGGTTTCTTCGCGGGCTTTTTCTCCGCTTCGCCTGCCGTCAACTGGATCGGGCTGGGTTGCGATTTTATTGGAGATTCCGCGGCCCTGCCAGGTCCGTTCTGCTTGTTCTCTGTTGGTGCGGCCTTGCTGTCGGTGGCCGATGTCTTCTGCGTCGCGCCAAAGTTTGGCTTGTCGAGATACTCTCCCAGCGCGATGGCCATGGTGACCATTCCTTGCGGCGCACGATCGATGGCGGGCGCGAACGCTTCAAGTGTTTCCTTTGCGTAGTTGCGGTACTTTTCTTCGCCCGTCAATGAGGCGAGACGAATCAAATTGCGGACGCTGACACCGTTCCCTGAGGGAACGGCCGAGTCGTTGGCACCTTTGGTGCGGACGATCAAGTGTTCGTGATCGCGTGCGGTGAAGAAAAATCCTTTTCCGGTCTTGTCCCAGAACAGGTCGATCTGCTGGTCAGTCAGTCGGCGGGCCGCGTTGAGCCATTTCTCATCTGCGGTCGCTTCGTGAATTGCGAGCAGCCCTTCGACAAGCAACGCATAGTCATCGACGTAG
The DNA here is from genome assembly GCA_963581435.1 of Planctomycetota bacterium. Taxonomy (GTDB): domain Bacteria; phylum Planctomycetota; class Planctomycetia; order Planctomycetales; family Planctomycetaceae; genus JABISG01. The sequence goes on along the minus strand of CAUZOL010000045.1, from coordinate 24,088 downwards.
GCGTTCAACTTTGCCGTTCCACCACGATAAGTCCGCTGCAGCCGTTGTTCTTTGTCGCGCATGCGGCCGAGGACAAACATCGCTGCCTTCTCGGCCGTTTTAATGTGTTCTTTGTCGTCAAACACCAATCCGGCGCGAGCATACGCGCGAATCATCATGCCGTTCCAACTGGTGAGCGACTTGTCATCCTTCAGCAGCGGTGCTCGTTTCGCACGCACGGTCAACAATTGCTGCCGCATTAGGTTCAATCGTTGTTCGGCTTGTGCCGGCGGAATTTTGAGTTTCTCGGCCGCATCGGCGATCGTCGTTGGCAGATGCAGCACGTAACCGTGTTCAAACGGGTTCGCTTCTTCCATGCCGTAAACCGACTGAAAGAGTTGAGCATCCTCGGCGCCGAGAATCTTGACGATTTCTTTTTTTGACCAGACATAGAATTCCCCTTCGACGCCGTCGGTCTCCGCATCGAGCGCGGAATAAAACCCGCCGGTCGTGTCGGTCATTTCACCGGCAACGTAGCGGAAGATGTCCTGGGCGATGTCGCGGTATTTCGGTTCGCCGGTCTGACGAAAGGCCTCGACGTAGACGGTGGCCAGTTGTGCCTGGTCGTACAACATTTTCTCAAAGTGCGGTACGTGCCAGAAACGGTCGGTGCTGTACCGATGGAACCCGCCACCGAGATGGTCGCGAATTCCGCCGGCCGCCATCTGGTCCAGAGTCTCTTGAACGATTTTCGCCGAACGTTCGTCGCCGTTACGTCGGCTGTCGTACTGCAACAGCGCGAGCTTTGCCGGCGTGGGAAACTTCGGGCTGTTGGGGTTGGCGGGATTGAAGCCGACCCCGCCATGTTCTTCGTCGAAGGTGGCCGCGACCGCTTCGGTCACTCGGCCGACGAGGCTGCGGTCCAGTTCAACCGGGGTGAGCACCAGGCGTGGTTTCATTGCACGCTGCACAGAATTCGTAATCAACTCCGCGTTCTGCTCGACTTGCTTTTGTTCATTCTTCCAGAGATCGGCGATTTGCTTCAGTACCGTCCCGAAACCTGGACGGCCGCGATCTTCCTCGGGAGGAAAATACGTTCCGCCGGCAAAGGGTTTTCCTTTGGGAGTGAGGAACATCGACAACGGCCAGCCGCCTCCCTGACGTGAGCCGACGGCCCTGAGGTAAACATACAACGACGTCATGTAGATGTCGTCGATGTCGGGACGTTCTTCACGATCGACTTTGATGTTGACGAAATGCTCGTTCATGTAGGCGGCGATCTTCTCGTTTTCGAAGACCAGCCGCTCCATGACGTGACACCAGTAACAACTGCTGTATCCCACCGAAAGAAAAATCGGCTTCTTCTCCTTGCGAGCCTTCTCGAACGCCTCGGGGCCCCAGGGATACCAATCGACGGGATTGTGCGCGTGCAGCAACAGGTACGGGCTTGATTCGCGTGCCAGATGATTGGCCGGATGTTTCTTGGAAGGTTGTTTCCCCGGCGGTTGCTGCTTTGAAGCGTCTTTCTGCGGTTCAGTTTCCGCCCCGGCGTCGGTAGCTTGAGTGTTACAGCCCAGCGACAAACAGACTGCGAGTAATATGATCGACGGCAACGTCGATTTTCCGGTCTTCATGTTCGACTTCCTCAATTTGTCTGGCCGATTTCGCAACCTGAAGATCGTGGGGCTGCCAGCCCCCGATCATCCTGGAAATTGTAGCAGGAATTGCCGGTCGCGTCCCCGGCAATTTGCATCGTGTGAGCGGGATGGCGCAGGACACAACTTGCACTGGTGACTGGGACAGCTGAGGAATAATCGGGAGCGGATCAACTTTCTGGCCCACCGCTGCCAGGAACGACCAGCACGCTCATGGAATATCTGACCAACGAAATGAACTACCGTGTCAGAGGTAGCGAGATTTCTGGATCATTCCAGCCAGAGCCAATCACATCCCCAGCCGTCAATGCCGCCTAATCCAGCAATGACAACCGGCACTTTCCCAGCGTTAACGGCATCTCCATGTCCTGCAGCCACTGTCTCATCGCCCGGCCAATCGCAACCAAAACAACCGCTGAAGTCAACCCCGAAGAAACGAGCGGCGGCGGCAGACGGGAAAACTTTTTGCATAGGGTTACCCGTGTCGCAATGAATCGCTTGACAAGCATCGGAATCTTTTAGTATTGAGAATTCCGATACGGGGCTTTTCGGGTCTTAAACGTCGTAGCCTTCTCAAAGTGACGGGGATTGCGGCTGGTATTATTTCGGGAAACGAAAGACAACACAGACACCCCACCCCGATCGCCGAGATTGGTCATCCAGAATTCAATCAGACAACGCAGTTTCAGACAACGCAGTTGAGGTAGACACAAATGCTATTTGCGCGGAACGGAATTGAAGCGAATCAAACCAGCGACACGCTTGATCACTTCACGTCTTCAACGGCGGTCGAAGATCCGGACTTTGTAGGCGATCGCGAGGAACGCTCGATCTGGTTACAGCACGAGGAAACCCCCGAAACCGATAAGCCGAAAGATGACGGTGACCCGGATAAAGACCCGGATAAAGACTTCGAGGATGAAGAATTTGATGAAGAATTCGAAGAAGATCTCGACGACCTCGAAGAGGACGACGACGACGATTTCGAAGATGAGGACGACGATTTCGTCGAGGACGACGATTTCTAATCACCTATAGCCATGTGCCGTCCGCCGGGGGTGGTCGGCGTTTGAATTTCCGCGGGATCGTCGCCATCGCCGAATTCCGGCGGGCTTCGTACTCCGAGTCCTACCGAATCTCAGTAAAACCTAATCTCCGTTAAAGAGCTGCGCATGACAAACCTTGCCGAACGAATTTCTGAAGCGGCCGATTGTGTTCGCGGGCAATGGTCGGGTGAACCGCGCGTCGGGCTGATTCTGGGTACGGGACTGGGCGGTCTGGCGGAACAAATCGACACCGATGCCCGTATCGCCTACGAAGACATCCCCCACTTCCCCCACTCCACGGTCGAGTCGCACGCCGGCCGAATGGTCTGCGGAAGTCTCGCGGGCGTTCCGCTGCTTGCGATGGAAGGGCGCTTTCACTACTACGAAGGATACTCGCTGGAGCAGGTCACCTTTCCCGTACGCGTGATGAAGGAGTTGGGGGCTGAAATCCTCATCATCACCAACGCGGCCGGCGGCATGAATCCGCAATTCGCGTTAGCCGACTTGATGATTATCGAAGACCACATCGACTTCATGCCCGAGAATCCACTTCGCGGCGTCAACGATGATTCACTAGGCCCGCGATTTCCGGATATGGCCGAACCATACGACCAGAAGCTGATTGCCACGGCGCAGCAGGCCGCGCTCGAAATGGGTATTCCCTGCCAGAAGGGGGTGTTCGTCGCCGTCGCCGGCCCGAATCTCGAAACGCGGGCTGAATACCGCATGCTGCGGGCGATGGGAGCCGACGTGGTCGGCATGTCGACCGTGCCGGAGGCAATCGTTGCCAAGCACGCGGGGCTTCGTACTCTGGCATTTTCCGTCGTCACCGACATGTGCCTGCCCGACGCGTTAGAGCCGGTCAACATCGAGAAGATTCTCGCAGTCGCCGCCCGCGGCGGAGACCGGCTGGCAAAGCTGATTCCGCGAGTCGTTGCAGACATCGCCTGAATTCAGACGATTGTGGAAATTGTCGACATCACTTCACAGCCCGTCCACGAAACGATTTCCCGCGGGCTTTGTAACGCCAGTCGTACACTTCGTATTTCCCCACCGCGACCGGTTCCCCTTGGCGGATTTGGGGACTCAGACGGGAGTCGGTTGAGAATTCGCCAGTGAATGTCCAATTGCCATAGCGGCCCCGTTCAAATTTATGAACGGAAATCCAATGTGCCTCGCGCGCGAATCCCGCGTCCACGTTCACTCGAACCGCAAATTCTTCTCCCGCCTCTTTTTCCTCGAAGGCGCTAACAAATTCCTTCAGACGCCGCCGCCGCATACTCGCGTTTGCGTCCTCATCGATATCGGGAGAATACTGCAACCAGACCTGTTCACCGAATTTCAGTAGCGCCTGTTGCGGTTTCTCGTCGCGCAGAAGTTTCTGTAGTTCGGCATCGTTGGCCGCCAGTCGACCACCGGAAGTGAAGTAGACCGCCGAGCAGTCGTCGCCGAGAAATACCGACGTCAGCCGGTAGGCCGGGGCAATTTGAGAAACATCCTGCCAATCGGTACCGAAAGTCGTCACCGCCAGCCACGCGCGATGTTCGGTCACGGCTTGGGTCAGCTCGGCGTCCTTCAACTTCGGCTCTTGACCTGTGTAGCGGTCGTTGCTCAAGGTCATGACGAACCGTTCGTTGTCGGCCTGAATTAAGAAGCTTGTGAGTGATTGGCTCAGCTCGCCGGACAACAGCTGCTCGACCTTCACCTTCTCACCCAGCACGGGAACCAACTTCGACTGCAGCTGGGAAGCGTCGAGTTGTCGCGGCGCAGTCAATAGCAGCACAGTCTGTGTGCGATTGAAATTCGACGGAACTCCGGGGGGATATTTCTTCCGCAGCGGCAGGTAATCGGCGCCGCGTAAGATCGGGCCGACATCGGTGTCGGAATAGACCGACGAGAACCAATGTGTCCGATCAATTGCGGCCTGCTCGTCCATGAAACGGGCGACATCGTCCCGCTTTCCCGCCGCAGCGTGAGCAATCATCAACTTTTGTGGTTGGCCGTATTCTTCGAAACGCTGCCGGGCAAAGCGAAGCGCTTCCGGAAAACGTTTCAGCCGTAAATAGCTGCGCAACAGTTTGTCGGCAAGTTGGCGGGTCTGCCAGCGATCGATGTCCGTCGGGTGGACGCGGCTTTCCCAGGGAGTGAGTGTACTCACGACCGATTTGTAGTCTTTCTGCTTCCAGTGCATCTCGGCCGTCCACGTCAACACGGCAGAATCGCGGCGGTGTTGTAGCCGGTGGATGTTAATCAGCGTCTGCAGATTGCCCCAGTCTTCATTCGTCGCGAATTTGCGTGCGAGAATCGGAAATGTCTCTTCGTCCGGTTTGATTTCACCGTAAGCGGTCAGCGGGCGGCCCATTTTGAAGCGGTTTTCAATCCACTCGTTGCGATACGTGTACCGGCGATAGTCCTCGTCGATATTGCGGTAACCGCGGGCGAACAATCGGTCGGCGGAGACATACTCTTTGCGATGCATTGCAACGATGCCGGAGTACAGGTCGAGCTGCTTGTCGTTTGGCTGCAGCGCTCGATGTTGCTCGACGAGTTTCTCCAGCTTGTCGATCTCATCATTCCGGCGGTAATGTTCAGCGATCTGTTGAAATGTTTCATCCGGCGGGGCAATCTTCTCGTAGGCTTCTTCACCGCGACCGGCTTGAACCAGCGATGAAATTCGCTGAAACTGAATCGATGACAGCAAATCGTCGTCTTCTGTCACCGCCACACAGGCCGCAAATTCCCGCTCGGCTTCTTCGTACTTCTGTTGTTTGGTAAACAGGTCTGCCGCGTAGTAGTGAATCCAGGGATCGTCTGGCATGCGTATGCGATGGGCTTCCATCAAACGCTGCCTGTCGTCATCGTCTTCGATGAGAAATTCTTCATCGTCGTCATCGTAGCCCATCAAGTATTGGAACGCCTCAGATGCGTCCGGTGCGGCTGCATAGGCCTCGATGTACTTTTCACCCTCCACCATCACGTCGAGAAAATGGTAACCGTACTGGGACCGATCGACTTTGTTCGTTTCACCTGTCATCGCTTGCTTGAAGTGTTCGGCTGCGGCGGCGTAATCGTCATTCGCTTGCGCTGCCAGTCCCTCCAAATATTCCAGCTTTGACGAGTCGGCTGCCTCTTCTTTCAAGAACCCGATGATCCACTTGAGAGCGTCCGGTTCGGAATAAGCGAGCCGTTCGGCAAGCGACACCGCCGTCGTCACCGGGTCATCCAGTTTGGCCAGATGATCCAACAACGGCTGCTGCTCGTCGTCGTCCAGCGTGCCTGCCAGTTGTTGCAGCGGCTGCACGTCGTCCGGTTCAAACCGCAGCCAACGCCACAGGTCGCCCGTCGTTTCGTCATCCCGTCCTAATGCCGTCAGTGCATTACATTTAATCTCCAGTATGTCGGGACCACCTCCCACATGCTCCATGTATTTTGATGCAAATTCGATCGCTTTTCTGTGATTTCCTCTGTCGCGGTACGCAAATGCCTGGGCGTCGTATGCCCCGGGGACTTTGTCCGGGGAACCGATACGGCGAGCAGCGGCAATCGCTTCGCGCTGCCGCCCCATTGTTCCCCATGCATAGGCGATTCGCAGTGTGACGTCGTCCGCAAGTTGAGAAAAAACACGGCGGCCTGCCGCGCGTCGAAGTGAGGCGGCGGCCTGTTCGCGATTCCCGTCGGCCGATGCCGTCATGGCCTTATCGATATCGCCTGTTGCTTTGACGAACTCGTCGATTCCCGGATCGTCGGCGTACTCCTGGTATATCGCTTCTGTGATCGATTCCGGCATGCCAAAATCAAGATACTCCAGGTCGAAGAATCGAAATGTCCCGCCATTTCGAACCACCCACCAACGCATCTCGTGGCCAGCGTATTCCTCGTCCCACAGGTAAGCATACACAACGAACTCCCGGCGACCCGCATGAGGATCGACGTGAATGACCGAGTGTTTCCGCATCATTGACACGTTTGCCGTCGACTGCACCAGCGACTCTCTCAACTGCGATTCTTCAGAGACCGTCATGTCTTTGATGACGCCGGTCTTTTTCGTCTGCAACAGAAACCGGTCGATATCGAACGTTGCAGCGATCCCATCGTAATTGTCGCCGTCACACCCCTCGAGCAATTCGTCGAAAAGCTTCTCGATCGCCTTCAATGTGGCGTCGTCCACGCCCACATCCTCAGCGCGAAATGCAGCAACGACTTTACGTTGTTTCTCGTCTGGAGATTCCACCTCGGCCGACGGCATTTCGACGGGCGTATTGTCAACAAACAGGTCCTCAAGAACCAGACCCTGTCCGGGGTTGTTAAACTCATTCACCATGGCGGCAATAAAAACTCCGCCGCAAATGAGCATCAGCAGCACACCGCCGCCCGCCAACCCCAGCACAATCCACAGCGTCTTCGATCCACTCGATTTCTGCCGACGGTCGAATTCGTCGTCGTCCTGTTCCCAATCGTCGTCATCCCAGTCGGCCATGGCATGCTGTCCGTCGTGTGTGAGTTGTGCATCGTGCCTGAATTCTCTGCCGCCTTCGAGTACCCGAAAACCGCCCCGGCCATCCTACCCGACTTCAACCAGTAGTTCAAAACATTTGTCAATCACAACCAACGGTTACCCGCGACTCGAAAACGCACGGCGACTCGCCTTTCCATCCTCTGGGCGGGCTCCTAGAATTGCCTCTTCCATTGGATGCCATGCCGACAATTTCCGGTGTGGAACGAACGATGTCTTCCATCAGAGCGGCTGCGATTTATGTTCGACAAGGTTTCTGACGCCAACTTCGTCCGCGGCGAGCACGACATGCTGCGGTTCTGGGATAAAAACGGCATCTTCGACAAGCTTCGCCAGAAGAACGCCGGCGGTCCCCGTTGGAGTTTCATCGACGGCCCGATCACCGCCAACAACCCCATGGGCGTGCACCATGCGTGGGGGCGGACCTACAAAGACGCCTACCAGCGCTACTTCGCCATGACCGGCCACGAACAGCGATACCAGAACGGCTTCGATTGCCAGGGGCTATGGGTTGAAGTGGAAGTCGAACGCGAATTGGGCTACGCCACAAAGAACGCGATTGAAGAGCAGGGCATCGACACGTTCGTCAACCAATGTAAAAAACGCGTACTCCGCTTCGCCGCCCGACAGACAGAGCAATCAATCCGGCTCGGCTACTGGACCGACTGGGACGATCCCGAGCAGTTGCGCCAACTCTCCGAGGCCATCGGCACGGCCGAGCAAATCGATTTCACCGCCCCCAGCGGCGTCCAGGAAACCGGCACGGCCGACGAACTCGTCGCCCGCCTGGGCAACCCCGAATGGGGCGGCAGCTACTTTACCTTCTCCACCGAAAACAACGAGACAATCTGGACCTTCCTCAAGAAGTGTTTCGAGCGCGGCAAAATCTACCGTGGCCACGACGTCATGCCCTGGTCGGGACGCGGCGGCAGCGCGTACAGCCAGATGGAAGTGGCCGACGGCAGGAAGCTAACAACGCATGAGTCAGTGTTCGTGCGGTTTCCCATCATCGAAAAGGCGAGCGGCCGGTGTAAGCCGGCTGATACGTCCGATGAAGCACCGACAACCGACATCGCAGCAGATCGGGGGGCTGACGCCCCCCGATCGCCATCAAACGAATTCCTACTCGTTTGGACGACGACCCCATGGACGTTGACGTCGAATGTGGCCTGTGCGGTGAATCCCGATCTCGACTACGTCAAACTTCGCAGCAAACGCGACGATGCCGTTTACTATTTCGCCGCCGACAACCTCAACTTCCAACGTCTCGGCAGCGAATTCAAAGACGGCTTCGGCCGCCCCGAATGGCGTTGGCCGGACGGCGTTCCCAAGCTGAAAACGATCGCCCAGTTGTTCAAGGAACAGGGCGGTTTTGAGGTCGAAGGAACGATCAAAGGCGCCGACATGGTCGGCTGGAAATACCGTGGGCCATTCGATGATCTGCCCGCACAACAACAACCCGGCGGTTTTCCGGAAGATCAGGCGAGCGGCCGGCGTGAGCCGGCTGATGGGTCCGATGAATCGCACGCGGAAGAAACCGGGTTTCTGGAACGCAAGTCCGCAGTCGAATGTCATCAGGTAATCGACGGCGGTCGCGACTCGCGTGGCAAGGCACATGTGGTTGCCGGAGAGGGAACAGGCATTGTGCATATCGCCCCCGGCTGCGGCGACATCGATCATAAGCTGGGCGCACAGTTGGGGCTGGTCGGCATTGCGCCGTTGGAAGAGGACGGCCGCTTCAGTGAAGGCTTCGGCGACTTCACCGGGCGTGAAGCGATTGATCCGGATACCGCACAACTCGTTTTTGAAAATCTGCGAGGCAAGGAACTGCTCGTTGCGACGGAGGTTTACCCGCACGTCTATCCGCACTGTTGGCGGACCGGCGATGAACTCGTCTTTCGGCTGGTCGATGAGTGGTTCATCAATATGGATTGGCGGGAGGAAATCCAGGATGTCGTGAAGCAGATCAAATGGTTGCCGCCGGAGATGCAGGGGCAGGATCGCGAGGTCGAATGGCTGGGCAACATGGGCGACTGGATGATCTCCAAGAAACGCTTCTGGGGATTGGCGCTGCCGATTTGGGTCCAGGATGACGATCCAAGTAAGTTCGAGGTCTTTGGATCAATCGCCGAATTGAAGGCATGGTACGACAGATACGGCGGTGAAGGATGGGATGAGTTTGAAGGACACACGCCACACCGCCCGTGGATTGACAAGGTGCGAGTTCGCGACAAATCCGAAACCAAAAACGGACCTTGGATGACGCGAATTCCCGATGTCGGCAACCCCTGGCTCGACGCGGGCATCGTTCCGTTTTCGACGATGCATTACAACACCGATCCCGACGAGTGGAAGAAGTGGTATCCGGCCGACTTCGTCACCGAGTGTTTCCCCGGGCAGTTCCGTAACTGGTTCTATTCGCTGCTCTCGCTGAGCACGATGATGCGGCACGACGAGACAGACGACCCGGTAGAGAAACGGCCTTTCACGACGCTGCTCGGCCACCGGTTGGTGCGTAACGAAGAAGGGCAGGAAATGCACAAGGCCGACGGGACCGCCATCTGGTTTGAAGAGGCGGCCGAGCAGATTGGCGTTGATACGCTGCGCTGGCTTTACCTCGCGCAGAATCCGTCGCACGATCTTCGCTTCGGCACGCGTCACCCCGACCAACCGTTGACCATCGAAACTCCCGAAGGGCCAATCGACAAAACAAAAGAGGGCTTGCCGATTTGTAAGGTGACGAGCCAACCGTCGGATGAAGTCCGTCGGCAGATTCTGATTCCGCTGTGGAACTCGTACGCGTTCTTCGTCAACTACGCCCGGCTCGATGAGTTCGACTCGGCTGCCGAACGGCTGCCGGTTGCCGATCGTCCGGAGATCGATCGCTGGGTTCTCTCGAATCTGCAGGCGCTCATCGGCACCATGAATCAGAGTTTCCAGGAGTTTGATTCCCCGGCAGCCTGTAGCGCGGCCGCGGAGTTCATCGACGATCTGTCGAACTGGTACATCCGCCGCAACCGCCGCCGCTTCTGGCGGTCGCGGAAGGAAACCCAAGCCGACGATTCATCGTCGGACACAAGCTGGGATGCGGACAAGCTGGCCGCGTATCAGACGTTGTACGAAGTGTTGGTGACGCTAACGAAATTGTTGGCTCCGTGTATTCCGTTTCTGTCCGAGCGGATGTATCGCAACCTGTGCGCCGACGCGGAATCGCCCGAGAGTGTTCACCTCTGCGATTATCCACGAGCCGACGAGTCGCTGCTCGATGCCGATTTAAACGAGCGGATGGCGCTCGCGCAACAGATCGTGAAATTGGGTCACAAGCTACGCGAAGGTTCCAGCCAGCGTGTTCGCCAACCGTTGGCCGAACTCCGTTACACATTGTCCAACGCTTGCGCCCTCTCTTTATCACAACAAGGGGCGAATCCACAGGCAGCAGTTGAATCCTTGAGCGAAGTCATCCGCGAAGAACTCAACGTCAAACAACTCTCCGGCTGTGACAACCTCGACGACCTCGTCAGCTATAGTTACAAGCCGAACCTGAAGACCCTCGGCCCCAAATACGGCAAACTGCTCGGCATCATTCGCAAACAGTTACCCGAACTGCCGCCCGAATTACTTGCCCCATTACGAGCGGGAGAATCGGTCACCGTCGATTTCGACGGCAACGAAGTCACGCTTGCGCCCGACGATGTGCTCATCGGCACGGAACAATCCACCGACTGGTTCAGCGGCGACGACGCAGGCATTCAACTTGCGCTGAACACTGAACTCACCGACGAGTTGCGACACGAAGGAATGCGCAACGACTTCATCCGACTGGTGCAAAGCTTACGCAAGGAAGCCGATCTCGAAATTCAGGATCGCATCTGTATCCACTATTCGACCGCCAGTTATCATGATGACGAAGAGAAGCCTCTTAACGACACGATAAAGAAATGGGGCGATTACATCTGCAAAGAGACGCTGGCGGAGGGAATTATCAGGCAGGTTGGTGGACTTCCTCACGAACAAAAGGGCTACGTCGGTGGAGACATTCAGATTGTTGTCTGGATTGGCAAAGCTTGAGATTGCACAGTGTCGTCCAAGCGTTGCTCCATCAAACTTCCAACACAATCTTCCCACACAACGTTCCCGCTTGCTCCAGGGTGTTTTCTTCCTGCAGGCGGTGTGCGGCGGCGGCTTCTGAGAGGGGGAAGGTGCGGCCGATGTTTGGTTTCCATTGGCCGGCGGCAAATGCTGCGTTGATCGCATCGGCGGAGGCACGTTGTTCGTCGGCCGAGGCGTTGAACATGGCGAAGCCGGCCAGACGCAGATCGTTCACATAAAACGGCCCGACTGGGAATTCCGGTCGCGCGTTGCGGCCCGCCATAAGAATCAGGCGACCGCGTTTGGCCATTAAATCAACGGTGCGGTCGAAGGTTGCTTCGCGCAGCGTTTCAAACCAGACGTTGATGCCGCCGGTTGGTTCGGCGAATACGCGGATGTCGTCGTCGAGTGTGTCGCTGTGATAGTCGAGTGCGAGGTCGGCCCCCAATTGCTCGCACAACTCTTTTTTCTCCGGACTGCCAACAGTCGCGACAACACGAGCGCCGGCCGCTTTGGCGAGTTGCACGACGGAAGATCCGACACCGCCGGTGCCGCCATTGATCAGCAGTGTCTCACCCTGTGACAGACCGGCGTGCAGGAAGACTCCCAGATGCGCGGTGATGCCCACCAGTGCGCCGGCCGCCGCTTGTGCGTCTGTTTCTTCGGCGGGCGTGGGGTAGAGCCATTGTTCATCGACGGCGGCCAACTCGGCGAATGTCCCTTTGCGGCCAAACAGACTTTGATTGCTACCCCAGACGCGGTCGCCCGGCGGAAACCGCGTGACGTCATTCCCGCAGGCTTCGACCGTTCCAGCCAAATCGCAGCCGATGATATATGGAAACTCAATGGGAATCGCGACCGCCCCGCTGCGGATGTAAGTGTCGATTGGGTTAAGTGCGACTGCTCCCACTTTGACCAGCACTTCGGTTGGCCCTGGCTGTGGGTCGGGCAAATCGCCGAATTGAATCACATCGGGGCTACCAGTTTCGGTGATGAATGCAGCTTTCACAGTGTTTGTTCCTGTTGATTCGATAACGGGGTCAGGCCTGCTCACAAACGGAAATTCGTTGAGAGAGACTCGGTTTGTTTGATGTCACGACTCAGATTGAAAGCGATCATCGCTCAGCTTGCAACGGTTCGCCTGTGTGCAATATCGCGAACCTGCTCCTTAAACTCAATGTCCTGGACCGTACCACGGCGTCAATCCGCATGGATGTCCTTGTATAACGCGCCGCGGGAGAGATAATATCGAACGGCTCCACGGCCTGCCGTCGGTCTCGGCCCTCAGAACAGCGTGGTCACCTTGCCCTCGTAGCTCAGTCGGATAGAGCAGCGCATTCCTAATGCGCAGGTCGCAGGTTCGAATCCTGCCGGGGGTACCTTTTCCATGGGAAACTTCTCTTGCTTCTGTCGTTGTCGTGAAGATGACGCCGCAGGCATTCTGTTGTCGTGATCAATGCGCGACAGGATTCGCGTGGAGGGATTCCCCTTCCCGCATTTCCCTGCTGGTTTGTTGGACGTAGTGGCACTACCGAATAATTTCTCATTGCTAATTACCGACTCTTTCTGCCCGTGAATTGCGGCGTATTCGTCCCAATGTGTCCGTGGTCCTTTCGAGTGGATACAACCGGCAGGACGCCATCTCAAAGTTTGCCGACAAAGGATTGGCTGGATCCATCCAGAAGCCGTATGGACCGGCCAAATTCATTCCGGTGATGCGGCAAGCACTGTGGCAATCGCCTTTTGATGCTCAAACCGATTCGATTCCCGATTGAAATCGATTGCGCCTGACGTGAAAGCCGTCTTTATAAGCGGGCACTACGAGTGTGCTCGAACATCGGGCAGTGAAGTGGGAGAGGCTGCGGGCCTTCTGCCGAAACCTCCGCCGCCGGACGATTTCTGGCGCGTGCTGCACGACATTTCCGACTAGAAATCAATCGAGTACTTGAGTCGGGCATTGCCGTCGGCATTCACGACGCAACACACGTCGGCCGAACGGCTAGATGGGTTTCGATTCCATCACAACGCACAATGTCAACGACCGACCAGTACGTGTCTGGAACCGGGCGATCGACTCGTCCTCGGGAATCGCGTCGAAATTGAAGTGGAATCGATCCCCGGCGGCTTGCAGAGCTTTCGGCACGCCTTCAACCATAAACCACTGATGCGATTGCGGGACTGTGGAAAATAATTCAAACGACAAATAACACTGGCCGCCCGGTGAAAGAATCCGCTGGATTTCATCCAAATGGCGCTCGACCTGATACGTAAACAATGCCATTCGCAGCTTTTCCATCGCAGGCAAAAGACGTGCTTCGTGTTCGGCTGTCGGCGCGCCGAGCCGCTCTGCTGTCCGTGCGGCAAAAAAGTTGTACGGTTCGTGGGAGAACTGCGACACCAGCATGGATGATGTCACCAGATCCACGCTCGCATCGTCAATCGAGAGACGTCCCGTTGGTTTGATGCGTCCCGCCAGTTTAGTCGCCTTTGAGAAAGCCAGCTCCCACGTCCTTGCGTTGCGCAATTCGCGCGACAACCTGTGTCCGAATTCGCTTGCGTATCCGCCTGTCACATCTTCATAGTGAACTGACGGGGAGTCCCCTTTGGCGAATGCCTTGCACATCGGCGGGTCAACATGAGCCAACTCAAAATTTTCGCAGACGTTGTCGGCTGACTCACTCGAACGCTGGAAGTTGAGACAAAACTCTTCCGGGCAGTCATTCGACGCGTCGCAATACACGCATTGAGGCTGACCGTCGTCGTCCATTTCAATCAGCGAAAGCGAGATACCGACTTCGCTGGAGCCGGCCAGCCAATCGACCAGATGCACGGTGGCGCCCGATCTGACCAGCGTGCGATACGGAATATCGTTCAGTACACCGGCGCCAAGACAGGCAACCGTAGCGGGAGATGTCTTCTCCACCAAGGTACGGATATTCTCGCGATGCCGTTCGAAAGCACCGCGGCACCGCTGAAAGCACTCAACGAACCTGGCCTTGGATTCCGGTACGGTCAGGTACTCTTCCCATGTCACCGACATTTACAGACTCCATTCTCTGGCCGCATCCTCGCCCCTCGTAAGGTCAGGCAGGGGCGGCAGCGTCCGTTGATTCCGTCCTGTTGGCAATGGCAATGATCGCCCCGACTATACCCATCGGCATTGCAAGCAACAACGCCAATCGCCGGGCCAAACCGATATGGCACACGACTTCGTGCCATTTCAGGCAGCTTCGTAAAGGGAAAGAAAAACGGGTCCGGCCGAAAGGCATCTTCGGCCGGACCCGGTTCGTATTGATCGTCATCGCCGCCGGCTGTCATTCGTTGTTAACCGGCGATTCGATTTCAAGTCACTTTTTCTTCACGGTGGCGTTGAAGCCGGCCTTGTTCAACGCGGCCACGGCGGCTGAAATGTCGATGCCACTGCCCGTCAACGTAACGGTCCCTGCTTTTTTGTCGCATGCTTTCTCAGCATCGATGTCTGTGAGTGCTTTCGCAACCCCTTTGACGCATGCACCGCAGCAAAGATGCACGTTGGTGAAGACGACCTTGTCGGCCTTGTCTCCCTTTTTCGCGCCGGATGCGGGGAATTTCAACAGCTTGTCGCCGTGCGCTGCCGCCCCGTGGAAGCCCGCTTTACCCAGCGCCTTAATTGCGGCTGCTGCGTTCTTGTCGCTGGCTGCGGTGAAGGTCACCGTCTTTGCCGTTCTGTCGCACGCTGCATCGGAAATGCCATCGACACTACCGAGCGTTTTGGCCACACCTTTCACACACTGGCCGCAACAAAGATGCACGCCCTTAATCGTCACATCGCCTGCCTGCGCGGCGCCAACAGTGAGCAGCAAAGCCAACAATGAAAGTGATGTCGTCAATACTTTACGCATGGCTGTCTTCTCCTTGGTCAAAATGGTTTTGCACGCCGACACGACGTGACCGATACGCCACTTCACCATAGCGCACCGATTAGAATCCGTTAGCTACCTCACACAGTCCGACCATTCACGAAATTCCAATTCAAATTTCAAAAGCCGTTGATGGATCAATCGTCAAGCCGTCAACGATTTGCGCAGCCTGCGTCGTCTCTTCACCCTGCGCCAAGTGACAACAACAAGCTCCGATGCGTTGAGTATGCTGCTGCCATTTGAGAATGTCAAGCAGTTAGTCGGAGATTTGAGGAAACTCGAAAAACCGTCTGGCTGGGACAATTTTCCGCGCAACCGGCAGTCGTTGTGTTATGTGTGCGGACAGGCTGCCATTTGGCCGGATTCCTTTGGCTGCAACGTTGGGAGTTCGGCTGCACACTCCGATTTTGCGATGGGACAGCGGGGATGGAAGCTGCATCCGGTGGGCTTGTTCAACGGCGATGGGATCTCGCCGTTTAGTGCGATGCGTTTCTCGCGGGCTGCCGTCGGGTTCGGCTGTGGCACGGCCGACAACAGCGCGCGAGAATACGGATGAGCCGGCGCTCGATAGACGTTCTCGGCGGTACCGACTTCAACGATGTTTCCCAAATACATGACGGCGATTCGGTTGCTGATGTGGTAAACGATCGACAGATCGTGCGCGATAAAAAGGTAGGTCAGGCCGAACTCTTCCTGCAAGTCCTGCAGAAGGTTGATCACTTGGCTTTGGACCGAGACATCGAGAGCGGACACCGGCTCGTCGGCGATGATGATTTGCGGCCTGACCGCCAGCGCCCGCGCGATGCCGATTCGCTGCCGCTGCCCGCCGGAGAATTCGTGCGGATAGCGCGTCGCATATTCGGGTTGCAGGCCAACGCGATCGAGCAGCGAAGCAACTCGCTGCCGCCGTTCTTTGCGATTGTCTTTCGTGTGAATCTTCAGCGGCCGTTCGACAATTTCCTGGACCGTCATGCGCGGGTTGAGAGACGAAAAGGGGTCCTGGAAAATCACCTGAACTTCCGAGCGATACGGTCGCATTGCACGTCGGCTCAATGCCAACAGATCGACAGCACCGTTCTTGGTGTGAAAGAGGACCTTGCCCTCCACATGCACGCCCGGAGCGGTATCTCGCAACAGGTTACAAATTGCCTTGCCGACCGTCGTCTTACCGCAGCCCGATTCGCCGACCAAGCCCAGTGTTTCTCCCTGATGAACGGTAAACGACACGCCGTCCACCGCGTGAACTTCGGCCACCTTATGACGCAGCACACCGCCCCAAATGGGATAGCGGACCACCAGATCTTGCACTTCGAGCAACGGCTCACCCACCGGCTGCCTCCTCCAGTAAATGGCAACGCACGAGCTGACCGCTGCTGAGTTCATGCAGCGAAGGTTCTTCGGCGCGGCAGCGATCTGTCACGTCGGCGCATCGCGTACAAAACTTGCAGCCGACGGGCAATTCCATAATCGACGGCACGTTGCCGGGAATCGTGTAGAGCCGCTTTTGCTTGGTCGCTTGTTCGGCACTGGCGGGAAGCGATGCCAACAGTCCCTTGGTATAGGGGTGTTGAGGCGCGTGGAACAATTGCTCGACCGTACCCACTTCCTGGACTTTTCCGCCGTACATCACAATCACGCGCTGGCATGTTTCCGCGACGACGGCCAGATCGTGTGTAATCAAAATGATCGAGGCCCCTGCTTGCTTCTCCTTCAGTTCCAGCATCAATTCCAGAATCTGAGCCTGAGTCGTCACATCGAGCGCGGTTGTCGGTTCGTCGGCGATGAGAATTGTGGGGTGGCAGACAAGCGCCATCGCGATCATCACGCGCTGCCGCATTCCTCCAGAGAATTGATGCGGATAATCGCCCAACCGTTTCGCGGCGTCGGGAATCCCGACGGCGTCCAACATGCTGATCGCCCGCGCCCGCGCTTCAGTGCGGGTGACTTTCTCGTGTGTCAGCACCGTTTCCATCACCTGCATCCCGATGGTGAAAACGGGATTCAACGCAGTCATTGGCTCCTGAAAGATCATCGCGATTTGATTGCCGCGCACATCGCGCATTTTGTCGTAGGGCAATTCGAGCAGGTTGGTTCCCTGCAGGATGATTTCACCGGCGGCAATTTTTCCGGGCGGGTCGGGAATCAGCCGCAGCAGCGATAACGCGGTGACCGACTTCCCCGATCCCGATTCGCCGACGATGCCGAGCACTTCGCCAGGAAACACATCGAAGGAAACGCCACCGACGGCTGTTGCGGTTCCGCCTTCCACACGAAAGTTGACCTCGAGGCCACGCACGCTCAGCGTCGGCTGAGGGGACTCCGTTGTCGGCGCAGGTTTTTCTTGCTGTGCGGTATCCATCAACGTAACCTGCTGAAGACTTTGGGGTCAAACGCTTCGCGAACCGCTTCACCGATGAAAACGACGAGCTGCAACGTGACGAACATCGCCCCCAACGGAAAGACCACCATATGCCAGACCTTCACGTCGGCCTTGGCCTGCTTGAGCAGTTCCCCCCAACTGGCGGTTGGTGCCGGCAGGCCAAATCCCAGAAAGTCGAGGGAGACCAACGACACAATGGTGGCGACAATCGCAAACGGGGCAAACGTAATGACGGGGGTCAGCGCGTTCGGCAGAATGTGTCGCACGATAATTGTCAGATTGTTCTCGCCCGTCGCAATCGCGGCGGCAACGTAGTCTTTCGACTTCTCGCGGTAGAATTCACCGCGAATGTAATAGGTAATTCCCATCCAGCCGAAGGCCGACAAAATGCTGCTCAACAGCAGAAAGCTGGGACTGAAAATCGCCGACAGAATAATGACCGTGTACAGAAACGGAATGGCTCCCCAGATTTCTACGAGCCGCTGGCCGATGATGTCGATCCACCGTCCGTAAAAACCGAGTATTGCCCCCGCCAGAATGCCGAATGTATAGGCCACGCCGGTGACCATCAGCGCAAAGCTGATGGAGATGCGATAACCGTAAGCCAGCCGCACGAGGATATCGCGTGCGCGGTCGTCGGTTCCGAACCAATGTTCGGCTGATGGGGAATGCGGCGGTGCGCCTTCCAGTTTCAGAAAGCCCTCGTTGGGGTGGTAAGGGATGGGCGGCAGAATTGCGAAGTTTCCCGTATCGGTCTGTTCCGCAAGCTCACGTTTCAACTGCCGATAATCGGCTTCCCCCTGTCGTGGCAAACCGTCGTCGGCCAACTGATTGAACACAGTCGAAAGGTGTATATTTTCGCTGCCGAAGCCGAATGTATCATAGAAGTACGTTTTGGCTGCCGGAAAGTAGTACGAACCCTCATGCCGAACGATGATCGCCCGGTTGCTCATAATGAACGGCAGAAAGAACGACAGCAGATACGTGCCAATGAGCAGCACAAAGCTATAGTATCCGCGCTTCATACGACGAAATCGCCGCAGCCGCAATCGAAATGGAGAGAGGTGCTTTTCTGGTTTCATGGTTCTTCGGAAGGATAATTGCGGAGTTGGAAACGCTTAAGCTCGTGGCTGTTTTTGGGGTGCCACTGGCGTGTCGCCAGTGTTCCTCGCATCGCACTGGCGACACGCCAATTGCACCCATCGTGAGATCATTCAAAACGAATGCGCGGATCGATCATTGCATACAGGATGTCGGAAAAAATATTGCCCATCAGAATGAGGACGGTGTTGATGGCGAGAACGCCCATCACGACGGTGTAATCGACACCGACGAGCGAGGTGTACCCGAGATAGCCGATGCCGTCGATGTTGAAGACCCATTCGATGAGATACGAGCCGGCCATAATATAGCTGAGCGCGTGCCCCAAGCCGGTTGCCAGCGGAATCAGCGAGTTGCGTAGCGTGTGCAAAAATATGACGCGCCGCGGCGCGAGACCTTTTGCAAATGCCGTCCGTACGTAATCCTGCCCCAGGTTCTCCATCAGCGAGTTCTTGGTCAGAATGGTCAGCGAGGCGAAGCTTCCCATCATGTAACAGAAGACCGGCAGGAACATGTGATAGAGCCTGTCGATGAATTTGGCTGCCGGAGAGAGCCGGTCCCATTCCATCGCTCCGTATTCATCGCTCACAGCATCCTGATCGTCGTCGATCATCCTGGCCAGCGCCGGTAATCCGTCGTAGGAGTTCGTCTTCATGTCGCCCAATGGAAACACATCGAAGAAGCGTCCGCTCGCCAGAAATAACAGCAGCAGCACTCCCAATGCCCAACCTGGAATTGAGTAGCCGACAAACACGACCGCCGACGAGGCAAAATCAAATCCCGAACCATGACGTAAGGCTTTGAATATCCCCAATGGAACGGAAATCAAATAGGCGCACAAGAACCCGGTAATGCCGAATGTCATGCTGACCGGTAAACGTTGGATGATGAGATCCCACACCGGCTCGCGGTACGCGTACGACTCGCCCAGATCGAGCCGCACGATGCGGCCCAGCCAATGGAAATAAGCGATGTAGCCCGGCTTGTCGAGATCGAACTGTTTCTTGAGTTGTTCGAGCGATTCTCTGGGAATGGCGGCCGTGGGATCGGTGATGCTGGCCGCTGCGGCACCTCCTTCACCGCCGGCCGACGCCTGACGAATGCGCATAATCTCCCGCTCCATCGGCCCGCCGGGTAGCAGGCGAGTGATGGTGAACGCGATGATGGTCACGCCCAGAAATGTCGGGATGATCAACAGCAGGCGTCGGGTAAAATACGCCGTCATAGTACGCTTTCCGTAGCGAATGTAGCGGAGCGAATCGCTCCGCTACGAAGACTTCGCATCGCGGCTAACCGAGTTATTTCAGTCCACGCGCGCCGCTAGTTCAATGCGGCCGTCTTGCCGGTATCTCCATCCCAGGGCCGCAATTCCTTCGGCGGTATTGGCAATAACTTCGCTCCACTTTTTCGCGCTGCCTTGAGGGCTTTCTCCTTCGAAGGATCGACCCACCAAACGGCAAAAACGGTTCGCCAATCGGAATACTTCGGCAGCACCGTTTCCGGCGTGCCAAACTTGTTCCAGTACAACAGCCGTTCACACGGAAGATACCACGCCAATGCGTAGGGGTGTTCGTTAAAGACGATCGCATCGATGTCTCGGAGCATCGCCGTCCGTTTTTCGAGGTCGAATTCCGCGTTGTACTTCTCAATAATTTTATCAACTTCGGGATTGGCAAATCCGGTAATGTTCGTGCTTCCCTCGGCGTCGGCCATTTTGCTGTGCCAGCTCGACTCCGGTGACGGGAACAGAATCGCTCCCCACGCCTGACTGACGATCTCGAAATTGCGTTCCTGTGTGTTCTTCCATTGCGTTTCGGGAGTCGTCAGGCTCAGTTTGAATTCAACGCCCGCTTTCTTGGCATCTTCCTTTAATGTGGTGAAGTACTTTTCCAAACCGGGTGTGCGGTAGGTGAGTGTGAAGCTCAGACGCTTGCCGTCCTTCTCAAGAATGCCATCCGTGCCGCGTTTGCTCCAACCCGCCTCTTCCAGCAACTTCGCGGCCGCGCGGGGATCGTACCCGACCGTCTTGTTGTCGGGATTTTCGGCGTCGCCACCGGGATAATAGGACTTCAGCGGATCGTATTGGTTGTATGCAAACTTCTCCAACATTGTCTTGCGGTCGTACAGGTGGGCTATTGCTTTGCGAACGCGAATGTCGTCCAGCGGCGGCTTGTGCATGTTGAACGCCAGCCCCTGAATGCCCTGCGGGTACTTCGTATAAATCTTCTGCGGAACGAGATGGCCGTTTTCGACTGCTTCCAATCCCGGGATATCTTCGACCCACCACTTAGCGGTATAGACCACGGCAAAATCGAGTTCGCCTTTGCACGCCTTATCGAACGATAACCGCTGATCGCGAATCACCTGAAAACGAATCTTGTCGATATTGTTAACCCCCTCGTTCCGCGGCAGACTGGCCCCCCAGTAATCTTTGCGGCGGGTCAACGTCAGCGATTCGTTTTCTTTGATGTCGGCTTGGTGAACGATATATGGGCCGCTGCCGGCCGTGTATTTGAAGTTGTACTTATCGAGGTAGTCGCTTCCCTTGAGGTCCTTGATTTCGTGAGATGGAAGAATTGCCATGCCGCCCATTGAGATGAAGTTGCGCCAATTCTTCTCTTTGCATTTCACCTCAAAAATGTATTTCGACTTGGCGACCGGTTCTTCCATTTTTGCGACAATGGCTTCGCGACTTGCCGGATCGACCAGAGTCTCGTCGGCGATCAGCCGGTACGTTGCAATCACATCGTCACTGGTCACCGGTTTTCCGTCGCTCCAATGGGCGCGGGGATCGATTCGGTAGGTGAAGGTCATCTGGTCTTCGGAAACCTTCCAGTGACTCGCCAGGCTGGGAACGAACTTCTGCGTATTCGGATCGAGTTCCAACAACGCCTCGTAGCAGAGTTCCTGCATGATCGAGTTGAGAAACGTATTCGAACCGGTCCCGTAAACTCGCAGGTTCTCCGGCCAGTTGGGCATGCTGGTCAGCATCGTCCCGCCTTTGACCGCTTTCGGATCGCCCAACGGTGCCGGTTCGACGGTCGTCCATCCTTCGCCCGTAAAGCCGGGGCCGCCATCCTCGGCAGAAACCGACGCATCGCCCTCGGGATCCACGACCTTGGCGGTCACTGCTTCGTCACCGCCGCTTGAGCCTTGATTGCTCGACGACGAACCAAAACAACCGGTAAACAATGTGAGGCTGGCAAGAAGAGCAGCGAAGTACGTCACTCGTTTCGCTTGGATGATCATTGGAGATTCCCTTCTTCGATGCGGCGTAGCCCTCAACGCAACGACGCTCAATCGGCAAACAGCCAATCTTGTAATCGTGCGCGTTTGAGGTGTTCCAATTTCTCGTTCAACATTCCCTGTGCGCGTTGATTCTGGCAAGTTGTATTCATTGCGGCAAGGCCAGCTAGTTGGGGCCAGGTGATGACCGAGGCAATTCACGGCTTGCGATTACTCGTGGATTTGCGAAGATGATGATTGAATATTCGAATCGATCTGCGACAGGGGAGCAACCTGATGGCGAAGACGTATCGAGTGGGCATCATCGGGCGGACCGGCAAGGGCAACTACGGCCACGGTCTCGACACCGTCTGGAGCCACCTGCCGCAGTGCGAAGTGGTTGCAGTCGCCGACGACCACGATGGCGGTCGCGCCAAGGCGAAAGAAAAGACTGGCGCGAAACGTGCCTACGCCGATTACCGCAAGATGCTCGATGTCGAAAAGCTGGACATCATCGCCATTGGTCAGCGTTGGATCGACAAACACCATGAGATGGCGATGGCGGCCGCCGACCACGGTTGCCACATGTATATGGAAAAACCGTTCACGCCGACTCTGAAGGAGGCCGACGAGATCATTCACGCCTGCGAGATGCGGCACCTCAAACTTCAAATCGCGCACGGCAACCGATTCACACCGCAGTTGGAAATTGCGAAGAAATTGATCGCTCAGGGTGAAATCGGCGACGTGCTGGAAATCCGTGCCCGCGGAAAAGAAGACGCGCGACGCGGCGGCGGCGAAGACCTGTGGGTTCTCGGCACACACATGCTCGACCTGATGCGGGCGTTGGCCGGCGGGTTTGTGCCGATGAAGGCGGAACCAAGGGCCGGGGATGTGCTTGAGTGTTTTGCCACGGTGACCGAGAAGGGGAAACCGGTGACGGCTGCCCATGTCGTTGACGGCAACGAAGGCATCGGCCCGCTGGCCGGTGATGGTATCGATGCAGTGTATCGGTTCGGTAACGGCATCAACGGTTTTTTTGCGTCCCACCGGGGAATGGGTGGCAGCCCGTCGCGATTCGGCCTGACGGTCTACGGTTCCAAAGGAGCGATCGCATTTCAGTCGGGATACCTGCGGACGGCCTATTTGCTGCGCGACCCGTCGTGGTCTCCCGGCCGTAGCGGCAAGAAATGGCTGCCCATTTCCTCGGCCGGAGTCAATAAGCCCGAACCGATCAAGGCCGAAAGCCACGCAGGCGCTAATCTGGCTGCTGTCCACGATTTGATCGACGCCATCGAAAAAGATCGACAGCCCGAAAGCAGCATGTACGATGCCCGCGCGGCGACCGAAATGATTGTCGGTGTATTCGAATCACACCGCCTCGGCGGCCCGGTCTCCTTCCCACTAAAGAACCGACGCAATCCACTGACAATGCTAGAAAACTGAGGCGAGCGGGGGGTGTAAGCCCCCTGATATTCTGATCGATCCAACACGCTCGCCGCTGAATTCACATCAACCGCGTTTGCGCGCCTCGACGCGGTACCATTTCTTCTTGACCTCCAACAGTACGTCGCCAAGCGCGAGGTACTTGGCCAGCCGCGGATCGTCTTTGAGCAATTTGAGATATTCGTCTGAGCCGATTTCGATTGTTTTGATCGACTTGTCCTTCGACGAATCGAAAGTCCCCTGTTCCCATTGCTTGCCACGTTTGTAGAACGTTCGCGAACCGATGTAGCGGATGGCTTCCAACGACGAACGTTTCTTCTCCCCCTTTTGCGACAGGGCCAATTGCTCTTCAACGGCCGCGCCAAATGCAGCGACCCCTCCGCTGCGTGAGCTTTCACTCCGGGCTTTTGCCAGCTTCTTCGAATCCCGAACGCGACTCTCGCGAACAGCACCATCCGCCGCCGGCTTCGATTCGTCCGCCAGCCGCCCCAGAAGTTGTCGCCGCCCAAATCCCGGTCGCGTCGCCGCCGCTGGCTGACCGTTCTGTCCTCCGGCAGCTAAGTCATCGGCCATCAAATAACTGGTGTAGGGGGTGATGATGCCGTAGCGTTTTGCCAGATACGTGACCTCATCGACCAGTTCCTGGTTCATGTCGCCGGGGGATGATTTTCTTAGTTCGTTCAACAAGAAATCGACTTTCTTGCCGGCCCACAATCTTGGCACGAAGCTGCTTTTGTCGTCTTCGGAGAGTTCGG
>CAUZOL010000044.1:0-30894 GCA_963581435.1 Planctomycetota bacterium | reverse complement strand
GCCAACCGGAGCAATCAACGCCCCTTCTTCCTTGATGCGGTCTTCCCAGCGGTTGATTGCGGCTCGGCGTTGGGCTTGCGGGCGGAGGGCGACGTAGTCGTACTTTGTGGCGGTGAGGCGGTAGATGTGGTAGAAGGCCGCCTCGCGGACGATGAGGCTGTTGTCGTCGAGCCACATCACAAGTCGCTCCGATGTTGTCCGGTCGGTTAAGTCGGCCTCGCTGTAACCCCACAACAACCGCAGCACGATGTCGGCTTCTTTCGGAGCGAACCGTTTCTGCAGCGCCTGCTTCAATAATTCGCCGTTCCCTTTGTTGAGCGGCAGCCAATTGCGCAGGCCGATGATTGCCGCCATTCTCGACTCTTCGTGGGCCGCGTTCAGCGCTTCGGCCATTGCGGTGTAGTTGCCCGTCAGCGCCAGGCTTTTCACGGCCAATGCCGAAATGTACGGCCGGTCGTCTTTGATGAGCGAATGCACGTTTTCCGACAAGGGCCGTTTGACGTCGAATTCCCGCGTGTACAAAGTCGCCGACCGCCGGACCGTCCGCGCAACCGACGTCTTCGCGACGGGATCAAGCCAAACGGGAAGCGTCAACAGCGGCGGTCCCGCAACCGGAACCGGGGCGTTTGCCTCGGCGGCGCGGTCGGACGGTGTCAGCGAACGCCAGCCGGGACCGTTGATCAATTGAACTTTCCCCGTTCCATCCGCAAATCGAACCGAGCCGGCAATGACGAAAATTCGGCCGAAATACATGTCGATTCCGAATTCCTGATCGGGCCGACTTGGTTGAACGGGAATGATCTCAATGCCACACACCGTGTTCTGTGAGAGAAGTTCGACCCGCCACAACTCATCGCGGACGGCGACTGCCAGCACGACCGGTTTTTCCTCGGCGTTCTCTTCTTTGTTGTCGCCGACCGACTTGCTCACCGGCTGTAAAATCACCCGCCCCTGTTCGATTCCGAAACCGGTGGCGGCGGCTTTTGTCGGCGGCAGGATGCGGGCAACTGAACCGCTAACGAGCGTGGCACGCGCCAGCGCATCGCCAATGTTAATGACGGCGTCGAACGGCTCGGGTGCCGCAAATCTCTCGCCGGGATGAATGATCGCTCGCGGCGACATCACCATCCAGCCCTCGGCCAGACTGTCGTAGCGCAGCAGGATTCCGCTCGGCGAGTTGTACTGTAACAAGGGGGCAGCGGGTGCCGGTGCGACAACAGGCGCAGGAACGGCAGCCGGATTCGGTTTCACTTCGGGAACGTTGACAGCAACTTTGGCCGCCGGTTCAGTAGCAGGTTTGCCAACCGTCGCAGCCGGAAGATTCAAACCGCCCGGAGGCACGGCATCGACTACCGGATCACCACCGACCGCTTCGTCGAGCGGCGCAGGCAGGTCGATCCGTTCCTCGTTCTGCGGAGCAGGCGTTGTCACAACACCGTTCGGTTCGGTGCCGAAATTGCTTGCGTCCGAATTTGCGCCGGAGATCGACAGCGGTCTTCCATCGTTGATTTTGGCAGCCAGTGCCCCGTTGAGATTCGCCCCGTCTGCCGCGACGTCACCCGTGCCATCCGAAGCCGTTTCCGGAAAGAGGTCGCCCATATACAACAGGCCAACCCACGCAACCGCGATCAACCCCACGACGGTATACGGCATGGCGCGCTTCCACAAAGGACGCGGCCGCAGGAAATCGGGAATCGTATTCTCAAATTCGGTGCCGGTGTCAGCTGCTGGTTTTGCGGCAGCCGTTCGTTCACCCTGCCCGACCGTCGTCGTGGCTTTATTCGGTTCGCCGTTCGCGATCGGGCGCTGCACGGCTTCTTTGACCTGCGAGGCAGCCGGTTTTGCCATCGGCACCAACGCGTACATGTGCTCGCGGCTCTGGTGAAGAATCTGCACCGGTTCGCCCAACGCCGCCGTCAATATCTGGTGACATGCCGCTGCTTCGGCCAGATGGACGTCGGATTCGAGGCAGACCCTTTCCACATCCGGCACTTTCTCCGGTGGCAGCACGTTATCGAGATACTCGGCCACGACGTTCGGATCCAGCCCACTGGCAGGGCCTTCCAAATCGGGCGACGTCAACCGCCGACGACGCATGACGTCGCGAATGCGGTTCACCAGTTCCACTGCGAAGTTGCTTTCGGAAATCTTCGATCCAATTTCCTTCGCTTGTGCCGGCTCGAGAATGTCGTCGAGATAGGCCAGCAGAGTCCTGAGGGTCAGTCGCATAGCGGTGTTCCGTTCAACGATTCGGGTGGGGCGGTGTCGATTCGCCCGTTCGTTCTTTACAATTAATTAGTGGCGCCTGCGGGAAGAATCCGTACAGACTCCTGCGGGTTTTGACCGAATTTCTCGTTTTTAGTCAACTGGGGATGCGTAATATGTTCACCAGACTTGTCGCAGTTTCGGCATTGGCCATCGTATTCGCCGTTGGCAATCTGGCGGCAGCAGCCGACGCACCGACGAAAAAACCGTCGAAACCAACTCAACGGGAGCAGGTCAAACGCGTGCTGCTGATAGGACAGGGGCCAGACAATCACCCTTGGGGAACACACGAATACTTAGCCGGCATGCGGATTCTGGCCCAGTGCCTGCAACCTGTTAAGAACATCCAGACGATCGTCGTTCGCGCCGATGGCGACTGGAAAGAAGGGCCGGAGTTGATCGACGGTGCCGACGCCGTCGTGCTGTTCGTCTCTGAGGGGGCGCGTTGGATTCACGATGATCCCCAACGATTGGCGGCACTGAAGAAACTGGCGGCTCGCGGCGGTGGATTCACCTGTTGGCATTGGGGCATGGGTTGCCGGGATGCGAAGTACATTCCCGAATACCTGAAACTATTCGGCGGCTGTCACGGCGGCCCCGACCGGAAATACAAAGTCCTCAAGAATGCGCAGGCTCACATTATCGACGGCAAACATCCCGTCGTGCGCGGCTTGAAAGACTTCACCGTCGATGAGGAGTTCTACTACACGCTGAAGTTTGCCAAGCCGGCCAATTCCGTCACCCCGCTGATTCGCGTGAAGATCGACGGAGCCGACCACAGTGTGTGCTGGGCGTGGGAACGGCCCGGCGGTGGTCGCTCGTTCGGATTCAGCGGCGGACACTTTCACCAGAACTGGAGCCGTGAAGATTATCGCCGACTGATTACCCAAGCGGTGCTGTGGACTGTTGATGTCCCGGTGCCAGCTGCTGGGCTGCCGCTAAGAATCTCGCCGAAGGATGTGAATTCACCTCGGCCCAAGACTGCCGAATCGGAGTAGAACAACAGGGTTGCGTCGCACAAGCCAAGAAATAAAAGCCTGAAGCGCAAGCGAAGGACGCCCCCTAAAAGCTCCTTCGCTTGCACTTCAGGCTTCGATGATCGACCGCAGCGTCAAATTGTCAGTCATTGGAATGGATTCGATTTGCGATCTGCCAACATGGCAGCCACGCCTTTTACCCCCGAGCGACAACATCTCATAAGTCCCGCAACATAAGAAGATTGCGTCACATTTCGACAATACAACGCTTTGGCACAGCGATTGCATTTCCCACTGGCGCACATGGTCCAGGTAGACGGTTCGTGCAGTGCAATACAGTACCAGCGGATTTGAGGAGAAGCTGTGGCAAAGCTCTTGACTTTTGATGATGACGCTCGCAAGAGCCTGATGGCCGGCGTCTCGAAGTTGGCGAAAGCTGTGAGTAGCACACTAGGGCCGCGAGGACGCAATGCCGTTCTCGATAAGGGCTGGGGTGCTCCGAAAGTAACAAAAGACGGTGTCACCGTCGCAGAAGACATTGAGTTGGAAGACCCGTATGAAAATATGGGTGCCCAGCTTGTTAAGGAAGTGGCTTCCAAAACGAGCGACGTCGCCGGAGACGGCACGACGACCGCAACCGTTTTGGCTGAAGCCATGTTCCGCGAATCGTTGCGGTTCATCGCCGCGGGTGCCGACCCGATGGCACTCAGCCGTGGCTCGCAAAAGGCGGTTAACGCCGTTGTCGAGCAGCTGAAAAAGCTGGCCAAGCCGGTCAAGGCGACCGACAAGAAGGCGATTGCGACAATTGCCACCATTGCCGGCAACAACGACAAAGAAGTCGGCCGAATTCTGTCCGACGCCCTGATGAAAGTCGGCAAAGACGGCGTCATCACTGTCGAAGAAGGCCGTCAGATTGAGACGGAAGTCGAGTTGGTTGAGGGCATGCAGTTTGAGCGTGGCTACTTGTCGCCTCACTTCGTCACCAACGAAGACGAACAGGATTGCGTGCTGGACAACTGCCGCATACTGATCTACGAAGAAAAGATCAGTGCCGCCAAAGACATGGTTCCGCTGCTGGAAAAGGTCTCCAAATCGAATGTCCCGCTGCTGATCATCGCCGAAGACATCGAAGGCGAAGCCTTGGCGACGCTCGTTGTCAACAAAATGCGTGGCATCCTGAATGTCACCGCGGTCAAGGCTCCCGGTTACGGTGATCGCCGCAAAGCCCAGTTGGAAGACATTGCCGTTCTGACCGGTGGTCGGGCGATCTTCAAAGACCTCGGCGTCAAGCTCGATGCCGTTGAGTTGGCCGACCTGGGTGTGGCCAAGCGGATTCGCATCGATGCCGAGAACACCACGATCGTGCGTGGAGCCGGTTCCAAGGCAGCCATTGATGGCCGGGCAGAACAGATTCGCCGGGAAATCAAAGTCACCGAAAGCGAATACGATCGCGAAAAACTGGAAGAACGGTTGGCCAAATTGGCCGGTGGTGTCGCCCAAATTAACGTTGGAGCGGCAACCGAAACCGAAATGAAAGAACGCAAAGACCTCATCGACGATGCACTGGCGGCAACGCGGGCGGCAATCGAAGAGGGTGTCGTTGCCGGTGGCGGCGTTGCTTTGCTGCGGTGTGCCGCTGCTCTGAAAAAACTCAGCCTCAAAGGCGACGAAGCACTGGGGGCCAACTTGGTGACCAACGTTTTGGAAATGCCGCTGCGAATGATCGCCGAGAATGCCGGGCTGGATGGGGCCGTTGTGGCCAATAACGTCAAGAAGGCCAAGCAAGCGTCTTACGGCTACGACGCCTTGAACGACAGTTACGGCGACATGTTTGAATTCGGCATTATCGATCCGACCAAGGTGGTGCGTTCGGCACTGCAGAATGCAGTCAGTGTGGCATCGCTGCTGATGACCACCGACTCGATCGTTGTCGAAGAGCCAAAGGACGAAGAGGACGACGACCACCACCACGACGACCACCACGACATGGGCGGCATGGGTGGAATGCCCGGCGGCATGGGTGGAATGGGCGGCGGAATGCCTGGCATGGGCGGTATGGGCGGCATGCCCGGAATGATGTAGTCGTTCCAGCAGCTTGATTGAATTTGCTCCCGGGCAATGGCTTGAGGGGCTGAAAATAAAACGTACCGAATTCATAACAGGGCCCGATGGGGCCGGTCACCTAACAGAGAGTTGGAGTCACTAGCATGCAGTTGAAACCCCTCGATGATCGTGTCGTTATTCAGCCGATGGATGCCGAAGAGACGACGGCCGGTGGAATCGTGCTTCCCGACGCTGCACAAGAAAAGCCGCAGCGGGGCAAAGTGGTTGCTGTCGGACCAGGCCGACTGCTCGAAAGCGGCGAACGCTGTGCAATTGCAGTCGGAATCGGCGATCAGGTGCTGTTCGGCAAGTACGGCGGAACCGACATCGAAGTCGAAGGTGAAGAAGTCAAGATTTTACGCGAGTCAGACATTCTGGCGAAAATCGACTGACCCGGTCTGACCGAACCCCATCTGGTGTTCGGGATAGTACGGCAGGAAATATCAGCGTCAGTTTTTTGCAAGACAATTCAGCACACGAGAATTTCAGGAGTGCCTAAGCGTGGCCAAACAATTGCTATTTGAAGATCGTGCTCGGATCAAACTGCAGCGCGGCGTTGATACTCTGGCAGATGCGGTTGCGGTCACCATGGGACCGACCGGGCGGAATGTCATCATTGACAAGAGCTTCGGCAACCCCGTGGTAACCAAGGACGGCGTGACGGTCAGCAAGGAAGTCGAACTGGAAGACCCCTACGAACACATGGGGGCCAAACTCGTCAACGAAGTCGCGCAGAAAACCAGCGACAAAGCGGGCGACGGCACTACCACGGCAACCGTCCTTGCCCGTGCCATCTACAACGAAGGCCTGCGAAGCATCACTTTGGGAGCCAATCCCATGGTCGTGCGTCGTGGCATTGAGAAGTCAGTCGATGCCGCCATCGAACACCTGGTCAGTTCGGCCAAGCCAGTCGAGTCGAAAGAGCAGATCGCTCAGGTTGGCGCGATTTCCGCCAACAACGACGACGAAATCGGTGGTCTCATCGCTGATGCGATGGAAAAGGTCGGTCGTGACGGTGTCATCACTGTCGAAGAAGGCAAGGCCAACGAAACCACACTCGACCTCGCCGACGGCATGCAGTTCGACAAGGGCTACATTTCGCCTTACTTCGTCACCAACCCGGAAGAGATGAAAGCGGTCCTCGAAGATTGCTACGTTCTCATCCACGAAAAGAAGACGTCCAGTCTCCGCGATCTCGTGCCGGTGCTGGAGAAGGTGGCACAGACCGGCAAGCCGCTGCTGATCATTGCCGAAGACGTTGACGGCGAAGCACTCACCGCGTTGGTCGTGAACCGGCTGCGAGGTGTTTTGAACGTCTGTGCGGTCAAGGCCCCCGGTTTTGGTGATCGTCGCAAGGCGATGCTCGGCGACATCGCCGTCCTCACCGGTGGCACGCTGCTGTCCGAAGATTTGGGCATCAAACTTGAATCGGTCGAGTTGAATCAGCTGGGCCGCGTCAAACGCGTGGAAGTCGAAAAGGACTCCTGCACGCTGATTGAAGGTGCGGGCGACCAGAACGCCATTCAGACTCGCGTTCAACAGATTCGCACCCAGATCGAAAACACCGACAGCGAATACGATCGCGAGAAGTTCCAGGAACGACTGGCGAAAATCACTGGCGGCGTGGCGATTATCTCAGTCGGTGCTGCGACCGAAACGGAAATGAAGCAAACCAAAGCCCGCATGGAAGACGCCCTGCACGCAACCCGTGCTGCAGTCGAAGAAGGCATCCTGCCGGGTGGTGGCGTCGCATTGTTGCGATCGATCGAAGCAGCCGGAGCCGTCAAGGCAAAGGGCGACGAGAAGATCGGTGTGCACATTGTTACCCGGGCTTTGGAAGCCCCGATTCGTCAAATCGCCGAAAACTGTGGCGAAGACGGTGCGGTCATTGCCGACGAAGTGAAGCAGCGCGGCAAGAACATCGGCTACAACGCCAACACCGGCGAATACGTCGATATGTACAAGCACGGCATCATCGATCCGCTCAAGGTTGTCCGCAACGCATTGCAGAACGCCGGCTCGATTGCCGGTTTGATGCTGACGACACAGGTACTCGTCACGCGGACCGACGATCTCGAAGGCGGCGAAAAGTCCCGCGTCGAGGGAAGCATTCGATAACGGATGGAATTTAGAATGGCCCAGCGACTTGGGTCATCATATAGCGAAACACAAACGGGCCACCCTCACAGGTGGTCCGTTTTATCGCGCGAAGATGGCTTGCCGTTTCGCACCCAACTGATGTTTTTGCAATCAGTTCCTGTGAGATAGTAACAACCGACGCCTCGCTGCGAGATAATCCGGCAAGACTGCGGCGCAGCCACGTTCCGCATCACCATTCCAACTGCAAAATGGTTTTCATGGTTTCCAAACGCGACTACTACGAGGTGCTCGGCGTCCCTCGCGATGCGTCGTCCGGCGATATTAAGAAGGCGTATAGGAAACTTGCGCTGGCAAACCACCCCGATCGCAATCCCGGCGACGAGGAAGCGACCGAGCGTTTCAAGGAAGCGGCCGAAGCTTTCGAAGTGCTGAGCGACGATCAGAAGAAATCGCGGTACGACCAATACGGCCACGCCGGCGTATCGGGCAATGGCGGTTCACGGGGCTTCAACGATGTCTCCGACATCTTCGAAGCCTTCGGAGATCTGTTCGGCGGTCTTGGTGGTGGTGGTCGGCGAGGCGGTTCACGCAGACGCGCCAGGCAGGGAGAAAGCCTGCAGTCCTCGTTAACAATCGACCTGCTCGACGCCGCATCCGGATGTACTCGCACACTCAAACTGGCCCGCCACAAATCGTGCAGTGTGTGTCACGGTTCCGGTGCGGAGCCGGGAAGTAACCCCGAGACCTGTGACTATTGCGGCGGAGCCGGACAGGTTGTGCAGTCGCAGGGATTCTTCCGCATTCAAACGACCTGCCCCGCCTGTCGCGGCGAGGGAACAATCGTTCGCAA
Source organism: Planctomycetota bacterium (assembly GCA_963581435.1). GTDB lineage: Bacteria > Planctomycetota > Planctomycetia > Planctomycetales > Planctomycetaceae > JABISG01. The sequence goes on along the minus strand of CAUZOL010000044.1, from coordinate 22,599 downwards.
GAAATGTGACGACTGCCGCGGTTCCGGCTTCGAGTTGGAACATGTCGAACTCGAAGTGAAAGTGCCGGGCGGCGTGGACAACGGCATGCAGTTGTGTCTGCGAGGCGAAGGCGAACGCGGACCGCGCGGCGGACCGCCCGGCGACCTGTATGTCGATATTGTCGTCGAGGAACACTCGCTGTTCCATCGCGAAGGTTCCATGCTGACCTGCCGCGTGCCGATCACGTACACGCAAGCGGCACTCGGAACCGAACTGGAGATCCCGGTACTCACGGGACGCGACAATCTGACAGTTCCCGCCGGGACACAACCGGGCGAAGCGTTTCGGTTGCGCGGACAGGGCATGCCCGACCCGCACGGCGGGCGACGCGGCGATCTGGTGGTGCAGATTCAAGTTGAAGTGCCGCAAAAACTCAGCGAAGAGCAAGACACACTGCTGCGAGAACTCGCGGAACTCGAGCACGCCGACGTCAGCGCGCATCGAAAGTCGTTTTTTGAGAAGCTGAAAGATTACTTCGCACCGCACGACGATGCGGACGATTCTTAGTGGCCAGATCTCTGGCAGGATAATAGACGTGAGCGATACTGAAAAACAACAACCGGCTGAGGATTCGCAGACAGCCGATCCGGCGACCGACACCTCCGCAGAGGCATCGGCTGACGCTGGCGTCGAATTGACGTTGGAGGAACAACTCGAAGCATGCCGCAAAGAGTCGCAGGAAAACTACGACCAGATGCTCCGTGCCCGGGCCGAACTTGAAAACGTCCGCAAGCGTGCACAAAAAGAGCAGCAGGAAATCCGGCAGTTTCAGTCGATGTCGATGATCCGCGACTTGCTGCCGCCCCTCGACAACCTGGGACGCGCTATCGAAGCCGCCGCCGGTTCTGATTCCGTCGAGGGCCTTGTGCAAGGCGTGGAGATGGTCCGCAAGCAACTGGCCGATGCGCTGGCACGGTGTTCCGTGAAGCCGATCGAATCGGTCGGCAAACCATTCGACCCGAACCTGCACGAAGCGGTGCAACAGCTGCCGTCGGCCGATCACCCCGCGATGACGGTTCTGCAGGAAGTCGAACGTGGCTACACGCTGCACGACCGAGTCGTCCGCCCCAGCAAAGTGATCGTCTCCAGCGAACCACCACCGCAGGAATAGCCGCCGCACGACCAATACGGGCCGGTTGAGTTGTGTCCGTTGGGCAAAGCATCTACCTTCACCCGTATGCACGTCACCGCTTACCTCAATGCGCCGGCCAAACACGAAGCCGGCCCAATTGCCGTCATCTGCGGGAAAGATGCGTACCTCAAACACGCCGGATTTTCCGCCCTGACGGAATCGATTCTTGACGGCGAAGACGATGACGCGGGACTGGTGCAGTTCGCCGGCAACGCGGTGGAATTCGTCACGGTGGCCGACGAATTGCGGACAGTGTCGATGTGGGGGGACCAACGTCTGGTCGCCATCGATGACGCCGACGATTTCGTTTCCAAAAATCGCGGACGGCTTGAAAAGTACCTCGAACGGCCTGCGAAGAAATCGGTGTTGGTGCTGTTGGTCAAATCGTGGCCCAAAACCACGCGGCTGGCCAAAGCGACCGCAAAAATCGGCCTGACGCTCGAATGCGACCAACTCAAGGGAGCGCAACTCATTCGCTGGCTGACCGACACCGCTGCCAGCGAACACGGCAAAACTCTGCGGGCCGACGCTGCCCGCCTGTTGGTGGAATTGGCCGGCGACAACATGGGCCTGTTCACCCAGGAACTGGAAAAGCTGGCTGCCTATGTCGGCAAGCAGCAACAAATCTCTGTCGACGATGTTCGTACTCTGGTGGGCGGATGGAGAGCCGAGCAAACCTGGGCAATGACCGGCGCGCTTCGCGACGGAAACCTGCCGGCGGCGCTCGTTTGTCTCGACAAACTGCTGACGGCGGGTGAAGCGCCGCTGAAAATTGTGGGCGGCATCAGCTACGTCTTCCGAAAACTGGCCCACGCAACCGAACTGGCGCGGCGCGGCGGACGGCTGAATACCGCGCTAATAGAAGCTGGCGTTCACAATCGCGAGCTGCCGCAGTGGGAAAGATATCTCCGCCGACTCTCTCGCCGACGGGCCGAACAACTTTATACCTGGCTGCTCGAAATCGACGGCGGATTGAAAGGAAACAGCCGCCTGCCCGAGCGGTTGCAACTCGAACATCTGCTGGTCCGCCTGAGTGGCCGAACGGCAAATTGAAGAGCTGCCAACAGTTTTGAATTGTGCGTCGATTGTGCGTCGATTGTTCGCGAGTTGGCATTGCCGGGACGCTGCGGCGTTATTATAACACGCCGAATAGAGGGTCCCCGGATTGTGAGTTCGAACAGGGATGACGCATTGTACTCATCGGGTTTTTTGACGGTCCCACGATGGACGCCGTCGCCCGGGAGTCAACTCCGGCAACAGGCATCCGACCGATGAGAAGCGCTCGGGATGGCAAGTCCGTCACGGCATTGAGCCTCTACGATGAGGCCGTCAGGGAAGCCGAACGGCACAAGTGGATTGAAAGCCAGAAACAGGGCCACGACCTGGGCCAGCATGCCATCCGCGAATGGTATCGCGTGCATTGGCTGCCCTACTGCCGCCACAAGCGGTTGGAACATCTGAAGGGCCGACAGTGTTGGCAGGAATTTGATGACAATCAGTTCGGCCAACTCTATTCGCTGTTGGTGGCCGGCGACCGGATTCTCGACCGCGTCTATGCCAACCGGGAAAATCTCGACATCATCATTTGGGCGATCGACTGGGGGCTGCCGCTCGACCGCGTTGTCAATCTGCTGTCACAGCTGGACGTCAACCGAGCACGGCTCGACCCACGCGAGGATGCGATCGCCTGATCGTCGCCGCTTCTGTGGCCGCTGGTGCGTTGAAACACGGGCATCATGGTGACACCGCATTCAGATCCGGATCGTCGCGTGTCAACCGAATCGCCAGACGAGACCTCTTCAGCCGCAACGACAATGCGTGGATTCGCCGGACTGCGAACAGTGAGCCTGCTGACATTGGTGAGCAGGATTCTCGGTCTGGTGCGCGACATGGCGATGGCGGCGTTGTTCGGAAACGGTGCCATCCTCGATGCCTTTACCGTCGCCTTGCGCGTGCCGAATCTCGCGCGTCGTCTGTTTGGCGAAGGGGCGCTGACGGCTGCCTTTCTCCCCGTGTTTGTGAGAGAACTCGAACGCGCCGGTCGCGAGTCGGCCTGGAAGCTGGCCAGTGCGGTCCTCAATCTGCTCGCCGTGACGCTTTGCGTCATCGTCGTCGTTGGAGAGTTGCTGTTATGGGGAATCGGACGGCTGCTTCCGAGCGGCGGTGACGGTCAGTTGCTCCTCGGACTGACGGCCGTGATGCTTCCCTACCTGCTGCTGATCTGTTTGGCAGCACAAATCAGTGCGGTGTTGCATTCGCTCCGCCACTTCACCGCGCCAGCTCTGTCGCCGGTGTTGCTCAATCTGGTGTGGATCGTCGGCGTGGTCGTTATCGCCCCGCGGTTTGCCACAGCCAATGAGCAAATCTATGCTGTCGCCGCTTGCGTGGTCGTTGGCGGCCTGCTGCAAGTGGCGGCCCTGACGCCGATTCTGTTTCGACACGGATTCGAGTACACCCAGGGCTGGACGCGCACCCATACGCAGCTTCGAGAGATCGTTCAAGCGATGTTGCCGGTGATCGTCGGGCTGTCGATTACTCAAATCAACACGCTGTCCGATAGCCTCATCGCCTGGAGTTTCTCACTTCCGGAGACGGCAACGCCGGCCCAGGCGAATGGCATGCAGTTTCTCGAAACGGGAACGGCCTCGGCGCTGTTTTTTGGGCAGCGAATGTATCAATTCCCGCTGGGAATGCTCGGCGTTGCGTTGGGAACCGTTTTGTTTCCGCTGCTCGCGCGGCACGCAGAACGCGGACGGCTCGATTTACTCCGCGACGACCTCCAGCGCGGCCTGCGATTCATGATCTCTATCGGCCTGCCGGCCAGTGCCGGACTGGTCCTTCTCTCGGAACCGATCACTTCCCTGCTCTTTCAGCGCGGCGCGTTTGATTCCAAAGATGTCGAGCAAACGGCGGCGATGATATCGGCCTACTCCAGCGGCGTCTGGGCGTACTGCGGGCTACTGATTGTACATCGTGGATATTACGCTGCCGGTGATCGGCTGACTCCATTACGAATTGGATTGTGGACGGTGTTGCTGAACCTCGGCCTCAACTTTGCCTTGTTGTGGCCGCTGGGGGGAGCCGGACTGGCCGTGGCAACGTCTCTCTCCGCAATGATTCAGGTCGCCGCCGCGACATGGCTGATACAACAGCGAATCGGCCGATTCGATTGGCGAAGCATCGCCGGTGTCATTGCGAGGGCGGTGGTTGCTACAACGGCCATGTCGATCGTTTGTTGGTGGACACTCGGCCGATTTCCCAATGGCGATGGCCTGTTACCCCGCACACTTCAGGTTGCCGTGCCGTTGCTGGCCTCGATTCTGGTTTATTTCTTCCTGGCCTGGTTGTTAGGATTGAAGGAGTGCTGGATGCTGTTCCGCAGCAGCGCCGGCCGAGGGGATGAAGGCGACACACCGACCGATTCCGTTTGACAGTCACAACGGAATTCTGGTATCGCGGTAAGTGGTATTCAGACATCAGACCCAGTCACAGAAGACCCTCACATTGAATGGGAGTTTGGTTATGTCAAAGTTCGTAGTCGTCGCCGTTGTGTTTATCACCGGAGCCTTATGTTGGATTGGAGCAACGTCGGTCGCCCAGCGAGGCGAAGTGCGGCAGCGGGCCGAAGCCATTAACCGGGAGGCCGACGAACGCGCTGTCGATACGGAACACGACGAACACCAGCACGAGTCGGCCGAAGAAAACCGACAGCGCGACCGCGAACACCAGGAGTTACGGCGGCACCTCGAAGAACTGCACGGTCATGCCCGCGACTTGGAAAGAGCTGGCAAGCGTGACCAACTGGAACGCATCCGCGGCGAAATCAGAGAAATCACCAAGCGGCTGGAAGATCAACACCGCGATGACCATCGCGCACACAACCACGAACATCACCACGAACACGGCGACGCGCATCATCGTGATCACGTTGATGCATCGGCAAACAGGCTCGAACATCTCGTTGCCGCCATCGAGCATCTCGAACAGGCCGACATGGGTGACCTGGCACACAAGCTGCGCCAGCAGGCCGAAGAGATGGAGCATGCGATTCATCAGGAACGCGAGCGAAGAGAACATCACCCCGAGCATGACGGCTTGCACGACGTCCACAGGGCTATCGAAGAACTCCAAGCCGGATTCCGCCGTCTGAACGCCGAAGTCCGCGAGCTGCACGAGCGACTGGATGGCCGAGACGACGACGACGATGACGATCGAGCAACAACTAGAAACGCAGATGATTTTCGAGACACAAATACTGTTGAAGCGGCCAATGACTCTGACGCAGCCGACGGCGGTGACGTCGGAGAGTCTGATTCGAACGCCGGCGAATCAGAAGCAGCAGCAGAGGAAGGCGAGGAGGCCCCGGCAACAGCCGAAGAAAGTGACTCCACAGAAACGCCTGAGCAAGAGTAACAACGTCAGAAAATACTGGTCAGATGACGCGCCAGCTAGTATCCCGTCGATCCACAATCGAAGGGGTGCCACTGGCGTGTCGCCAGTGCGGCGTGTCAAGAATCAGCGACTGAAGGCTTTCTGCAGTCGAGCCAGCGTCGCCTGTTCGAGTCGAATATCTCGGCCCTGCGGAACCCAACCGGATGGCCGCGAGCGTTCGCCCACCACCGACAGCTCGCGCTGCAGCGGGGAACTGTCCTGAAACGTCGCACTGCCGGCAGTGTTGGTCGGTTGCCCAACCACGTCTTCAATTTCCTGAAACGCTTCAACCGACACCAGAAACCCGCCGTCGGCCGGAGTCACGCTGACAAACATTCGGCGTCGGATCGATTGCAGCGTGCTGACCAGCCGCGCATCAATCCCCACTGAATCGCGATGCCACGGCTCGAGTACACTGGCGCCGACTTTGTATTCCGTCTCGATGATCCCGTCGAGCTTGTTCTCCCGGCGAATCGGAAACCGGTAATCGTGGATCGCATCGACGGTCCGTTCCCACACTGCCTCGAAGTTGTCGGCAGGGACGAATACCGTGTTGTTGATGTTCGCCGCCTCTTCCTGCCCCAGAATCCAATCGTACCGCGGCAGCGCGCAGCCAGTCGCCGTAATACAAACAAACAGGATGATTGGAATTCGGAACATGTGCAGCATCGGGCGGGGATTCACCTGGATTGGCGAGCCGACAGTAGGAAATGAGCCGGAAGTGTCGCAACAATGGGCATCTGAGGCAAGATCAGTTCCCGCGGCGGTTAGCCGCGACGCGAAGGCTTTGCGCAGCGGAGCGTCAGTACGCCTCGAAGCCGCTTTTTTCCGTCTGCCGCCTTCGTTAAACTCACCTGTTCCAATCGATCCATCAACAAAACTGAACCAACAATACTAAGGACAACACCATGGCCCATTTCCCCGACGTCCCCAAAATTGAATACGAAGGCCCCACAAGCAAGAATCCGTTGGCATTCAAGCATTACAACCCCGACGAAATCGTTGAGGGCCAAACGATGCGCGACTTTCTAAGGTTCGCCGTCTGCTATTGGCATACGTTTCGAGGGACAGGAACCGACCCGTTCGGGTCGGCCACTTTGCAACGCCCCTGGGACGACGGCAGCGAGTCGGTCGAGAACGCCATCAACCGAGTTGACGCGGCCTTTGAGTTCATCGAAAAGCTGGGCGCTCCGTTTTACTGCTTTCACGACCGTGACGTCGCGCCCGAAGGAGCCACTCTCGCCGAATCGCAAAAGAACTTCGCCGCCGTCGCCGCCAAGTTGAAGGAAGCTCAGCAGCGAACGGGAATCAAGCTGTTGTGGGGAACGGCAAATCTGTTTTCGCATCCGCGTTACATGCACGGAGCCGCCACCAGCCCCAACGCCGACGTCTTTGCGTTTGCCGCCGCACAGGTGAAGCAGGCAATTGAAGTCACGCACGAACTGGGCGGCGAAAATTACGTCTTCTGGGGCGGTCGCGAAGGCTATCACAATTTGTACAACACCGACATGAAACGCGAACTGGATCACCTCGCGCGTTTCATGCACATGGCAAACGACCACGCAAAATCGATCGGCTTCACCGGACAGTTTCTGTTTGAACCGAAACCGAAAGAACCGACGAAACACCAATACGACTTCGACGCCGCCGCCTGTTTGAACTTCATTCGCAGTTATGGTCTGGAAGACGTGGTGAAGCTGAACATTGAAACCAACCACGCCACGCTGGCCGGCCACACCATGATGCACGAGTTGGAATATGCCCGCATGCAGGGCTATCTGGGCTCGATTGACGCCAACACCGGCGACCTGCTGTTGGGTTGGGACACCGACCAATTCCCGACCGACGTCTACCTGACAACGCAGTGCATGCTGGTGATCCTAAAGCAAGGCGGCCTCGCTCCCGGTGGAACAAACTTCGATGCAAAAGTCCGCCGCGAGAGTTTTGAGCCGGTTGACCTGTTTCATGCACACATCGGCGGGATGGACACCTTCGCCCGCGGCACGCGAATCGCCGCCGCTATCCGCGCCGACGGCATACTCGACAACTTCGTGGCCGAGCGCTACGCAAGTTACAACGACGGTATCGGCAAGAAAATCGAGGACGGCGAGACCAGTTTCGCCGAACTGGAATCGTACATGCTCGAAAAAGGAACGCCCGACGGAGTTCAATCGGGACGACAGGAATACCTCGAAAACGTCATCAACGATTATTTGTAAGACAATCGAGTAATCGCTTGCGGTTTCGCACTCACGAAATAATCGGGCGCGGAATGCCGCGGCGTTTGGATCGCCGGCTCGTACGTTTGGTCGGTGAACCGTTGTCCGTTTCGGGTGCGATCGGCGTGAAATCGCTCGCCAGCGGTGCGCCCGGATTCTCCAATCGCGATTCAATCGTCGCCCGCGATTCTTCCGGTACGTCGCCCAGCCATACAACCTCCCCGCCCTGAAAAGCGGCGACCGGTTGTCCATCCAGATACGCCACGCGGTTGGATGCCGTTCGCGGAACTCGGGGATGATCGGTCAAAATCCCCACAAGATTCAGCGGGTCGGCAGCGCACAGGAAGACCAGTTCCTGTTGCGGTCCTTCGTCGCGCAAAGAACGCAGTTGCCGAATCGTTTCACCTAACGCGAATTGTTCCCCCGCCACACCGCTGACAAATCGGCCGCCGCGAATTTCGCCTCGCGCTTCCAACCGCCGGTAAACCCGCAACAACTCAAACCACGACGGCGTTCCCTGCTCGCGTACCAGCAAATCGCGGAAAACGACTCCCCAACGGCGTAATAACTGCCACGCCCATTGTTCGACCGACTCATTGCCCTTCAGTTCTTGCCCCTCATCCGTCGGCGTGTTCAAACGAAGCGACCATCGCCCAGTGCCGCCGACATCGCCGCGCTGCCGCGCAATTCCCGGCCGCACGCGTCGGCGACGCGATGCCGATGTTCGATTTCCGGTAATCAGTTTTCTCAAACCGCCGAAGCCATCGGCCGTGATCACACCGCGCGTCACCAGCTCACCCAGGACATCGTCGATCTGTCCCGGCAACATCTGAGTCTCGACCATTAGATCGCCTGCAAACATCGCTCCGCGCTGGTGTAACAAATCGCGAACTTCCCGGGCGGGGCTGCTCAGTGTGTCGTCGCAAGTTTCCGTCGCGTCATGGCGCGACCGTTCATTCGACGATAGCCACGCCAGATCGCTGCGAAGGTAGACTGACAACGGTGCAACGCGAGTCAGCGAGGCCATCGGCTTGCTGCGTTCGGGATCGCGCCGTGGCGGAAACAGCCGGCTCCAACCAATTTCCCCCGCCAGACAGAGTTCGTCGAGCCACTGCGAGCGGTATCCCTCGACGCGTGCCGACAGCAGGTCACGCTCCCAACAAATCGCGGGCATATCGATGCCCTGCAGCATCGCGATCGCGTCGTACAATCCGTTCGATCCGGCTCGTCGATCCGCTGCAAGCAGCCGGTGGTGCCGAGTGAGGAATCGCACAAAAACATCCACCGTGACCGGCTGAATTTGCGCTCTCAACCCTTGCAGCGTCAGCCGATGAATCCGAGCCAGCAAGCGCCGATGACACCATTCGATATCGGATTGCGGTCTTTTGGATTGCGGAGTGTCGGCGCCTGGAACCGAGTGTGGAGTGAAGCGACCGCGTAGCACCACCCCCTCGCCTTCGAGGGCTTCGAGTGAGGCGGCGGCCTGTTCTGCTGTCATCGATGTCCGTGCTGCAGCATCGGCGGTGGTGATCGGCCCACAGACTTCCATCAGCCCGCGCAGCATTTCCAATCGCGCATCAATCGCCGTCCATTCGGTGCGCACGCCGTCAGGCACTTCGAGGGGAGGTTGACATGATGCACCGGGAAACGCTGCCATCGCCGCCGGCAATCGCTCCGCCGCCACCCAAACCACACGGCTCTCCGGCAACGTCAGCGTCGTCACCCGATTCGATTCGACCAATTCTCGGTAGAACGATTCCTCCGATGGAAGCTCATCAACGGGCAGCACGATGCGGCTTAACAACACGTCGTGCAGTTCGTCGGCACTGCGAACGGGCGGCTGCGATTCCTGACGCACGACTGCTATCGCCTCTGGATCGAGCCGGCCGAGATCGCTGACGCTTTCTACGGTCATCGACCGCCGCGTCGAGACCGCCCGTGCGCGGCGATCCTGGAGTTCGCCACCATCCAGAAACGCATACGGATTTGAATTGAGCAGCTCGTAACTGAACGGCGACGGCTCGCGCGTGTCGCGGGCAATGAGCGTAATCTCGCCACGTTCGATATCGGCAAGCACTCGCTCCAGACCTTCGATATCGAGTGCTTCGTGCAGACAGTCGTCCATCGTTTGCCGCGTGAGCGGGTGATCGGGCAGCTCGTGGTCGCCGGTAATATTTTCCTGACATCCGGTCAGTTTGGGGAAGACCGAAGTCAGCAGGTCATCGGCCCGGAAACGCTGAAACGCCGGCGGCACCTTTTTGCCAAATTCCCGCCGTAACACCAGCAGCGCGCGGGTGACATTCCAGCGCCAGCGGATCTGAAACATGGGAATCGCCAACACCGCCTGCTCAAGCAACGATCGCACGTTGCGCGGAGTGAGCATGGGGAACAGGCTTTCGATGGGAAAGCTGTGCTGCGGTCCCAGCGAAAGGATGAATCCATCGTCGTCGGCTGTCGCCTGCAGCTCAAAATCGAACGAGCGACAGAACCGTTTTCGCATCGCCAATCCCCACGCGCGGTTAATCGCCGCGCCGAACGGTGCATGCACCACCAATTGCATGCCGCCCGATTCATCGAAGAATCGTTCAAAGACGATCCGCTTCTGCGTGGGCAACAGGCCGATGGCCGCCTTCTCTGCGGCCGCGTAATGCAACGCCTGTGAGGCAGCGGATTGAGTGGTGCCGGTCTCTTCGGCGAGGGAAGCGAGAAACCGGGTTTCTGATTGCTCGACCGGCACATGGGTGCCACTGGCGACACGCCAGTGGCACCCGATTCGGCAGCCGACTCTGTGTTCGGAACGAGACACGCTTCGCCAGCCAATGCCTCCAAATCGTCACGCAGCCGCGAAATCTTTTCTGAGAGTTCCAGCGTGCGACCGGGCGCTTCGCCATGCCAGAACGGGACCGACGGCGGTGCCCCCTGCGCATCGACAACGTTCACATCGCCACCGCGGACATTCAGAATCCGCCACGACGTGTTGCCCAACAGAAAGACGTCGCCGGCCTGACTTTCAATCGAAAAGTCTTCATCGAGCGAACCAACGACGGTGCCATCGGGGTCGGCGACAACGCGGTACGACGCGATTTCGGGAATCGCTCCGCCGTTGGTCACCGCAGCGATGCGTGCCCCCTTACGCGGGCGCAGCCGACGGCCGACGCGGTCGTGATGCAGATAAACCCTGCCGTGACCGGTAGAACGTGTCATCCCTTCGCTGAGCAATTCGACGGTGCGGTCGAATTGCTCGCGCGACAGGTTGCGATACGGATGCGCCCGACAGCAGAGCGAGAATAGGTCATCCGTTGCCCACTCTTCGGCCGAGACTTCGGCGACGATCTGCGGCGCGAGGACGTCGAGCGGCGCAACGGGAATCGGTACAACGTCGAGCCGGCCGGCGTGAACGGCGCGAATGAGCGCCATGCATTCCAACAGTTCATCGCGCGTGAGTGCAAACAGCCGCCCCTTTGGGACCAGTCCCAACGAATGCCCGGACCGGCCGATCCGCTGCAGAAATGTTGCAATTGATCGCGGCGAGCCAATCTGAATGACGAGGTCGATGTAACCGACATCGAGACCAAGTTCGAGCGAAGCGGTGGCAACAACGGCTTTCAGCTCGCCCAGCTTCAACCGACGTTCGGTCTCCAGACGAATCTCCGTCGATAGCGATCCATGATGCGCGCCGACTGCGTCTTCGCCCAGTAGTTCGGTCAACTGATGCGTCACGCGTTCGGCCATTCGCCGCGTGTTCACAAAAATCAGCTTACTGCGATGCTCGTTGATCAATTCGACGATGCGGGCGTTGATCTCATCCCACTGCTCGTGCATGCAGACCGCCCCGAGTTCACTCGGCGGCACTTCGACTGCGAGGTCCAATTCGCGGCGGTGGCCGACATCGACGATCTGGCAATCGGCTTCGGAATGCGAATTCTGGACCGCTAAGTTTTCTCCCCGTCCCTCGCCGCTCCCCACTAAGAATTCTGCGACGCGTTCAATTGGTTTCTGTGTTGCCGAGAGGCCGATACGTTGGACGGGGCCTTCGCAGAGAGCAGCCAGGCGTTCGAGTGTCAGCGACAAATGTGAGCCACGTTTGTCGCGGACCAGCGCGTGGATTTCATCGACGATGATGGTGTTGACGTTTCGCAGTTTCTGGCGGCTCTTTTCAGCCGTCAGCATCAGGTACAGCGATTCGGGCGTGGTGACCAGAATGTGCGGCGGACGGCGAACGAGCGACGCACGCTGCGAAGGCGACGTGTCGCCCGTTCGCAAGCCAACGCGAATTGGCGGTAGCGACAAGCCTTCGGCTTCGGCCAACGCAGTAATTTCGGCCAGCGGAATTTCGAGGTTGCGATGCATATCGTTCGAGAGCGCACGCAACGGAGACACATAGACGACGCGAAACTCGTTTTCCAACGGCTGTTCGAGCGACTCTTTGAGCAAGCGGTCGATACAGGCCAGAAAGGCGGCCAACGTCTTGCCGCTGCCGGTCGGTGCGGCGATCAAGGTGTTCTCACCAGCGGCGATATTGGGCCAGCCCAACTGCTGCGGTTCGGTCGGCGCGGCGAACCGCGAATGGAACCACTGCGCGATGATGGGATGGAAGCCGAAGAATGACGACATAAGCGATTTCATCCTGAATCGAGAGACGGCTCGATTGTATCGCGCCGGGATGAATGTTTCGATGCTCGATGTCGAGGGGCCGCGAAACCGCAAGCGTTGGTGGCTGGCTATTGAAGCGTTCGATTGAGATAGTCGTTCACCAAGTCCTCGCCGGCCAGTATTTTTGCGCCGATTCTGATTGCCCACAACGGAACGTCGGCCAGATTGTCGCGGTTAATTTTCACGAGGTCCTTTTGTGTCGTCAGGATGGCGGCGGCTGAGTTTTTTCCCGCCATGTCCGCTACAGCATCGATATCTTTGATCGTGTAGTGGTGATGATCGGGAAACACTTGCGGGGATTCCGCAATCCGCAAACCGCAATCCGCAATCGTCCGGGCAAATCCGGTTGGGTTACCGATGCCGCAAAATGCCATGACGGGACTGTCACCAAGCGACTCGAAGCCTGCTGTTTCACCAACCGAGTTGACGAGACAATCGGGCGTGAAGGCGACTTCCGCGTGTTCTTCATGGCCTCGGATTGCTTTGATGCAGTCGACGATTCTCCGTTTCTCAACGTCGGTGCATTGATCGGCGCGCGTGATGATGATCAGGTTCGCCCGTTGCAGTCCGGTCAGCGGTTCGCGCAGCAATCCGCGTGGCAACAGCCGCCCGTAGCCAAACGGATTCAGCGCGTCGATGAGTACGATATCCAGGTCGCGGACGACTCGACGATGCTGGAAACCGTCGTCAAGAATCAGCACCTGTGCGGCGTGTTCATCAATTGCGACTTTAGACGATGCAACGCGATCGGGATTCTGCAGATGCGACACACCGGGACAGAGTTGATCGAGTACGAGTTTTTCGTCGTTGACTTCGCCAGGCAACGAACGATACCCGCGGCTGAGAATAACCGGCCGCAGGCCGTGGTCCTGAAACCAGTGGACCAGCCAGGCAACCATCGGCGTCTTGCCGGTGCCGCCGGTGGTGATGTTGCCGACACTAACAACCGGAACGGCGACCTTGTGGATGCGTTTCAGGCCGCCATCGAAGGCGCGGTTTCTCAGCTGGACAGCCGCGCCGTAAAACAGCGACAACCCCGCGAGCGCGCCGCGAGTTACAGTCGGCACTGCGCCGCGTTTGTCGCCGGAGATAATTTCGCGGAACGCGGATTCGTCCATGTTGCGTCCCCGGAGTTAAGATCCCACGGGGCGCGGCCCGTGGGCTTGGTGGGGAGACATTACATCTTTGCGCAAATTGCGGCGGCCATTTCCTGGGTGCCGACGGCGGTGGGATCGTTGCGGTCCGGTTTCATGTCGTAGGTGACATTCTTGCCTTCCTCGATGACCTCGGTGACGGCTTGTTCGAGTTTGGCCGCCGCTTCGCGTTCGCCCAAATGTTCGAGCATCATTCGGCCCGAGAGAATCAATGCCGTCGGGTTGACCTTGTTCTGCCCTTTGTACTTCGGCGCGCTGCCGTGAGTCGCCTCGAAGACAGCGGCCTCTGTGCCGATGTTTGCTCCGGGGGCAACGCCCAGTCCGCCGACAAGACCGGCGCACAAGTCGCTGAGAATGTCGCCATACAGGTTCTGTGTGACGATGACGTCGTACAGTTCGGGTTTCTGTACCAGTTGCATGCACATGTTGTCGATCAGTCGTTCGTTGTAGGTGATCGATGCACCACTGCCGGCTTTTCCGGCCAACTCGGCATCCGGCGCGACGCCCTCGGCAAGGTCATCCCACTCGAACTTGGCACCGTAGGCCAATGCGACGGCACGGGTTTCGTCGTACCACAAACCATCGGTGAACTTCATGATGTTCGCCTTGCAGACCGACGAGATGGTCTTGCGGTCGTTCTTGATGGCGTAGTCGAACGCGTAATCGCAAATGCGGCGGGTGCCCTCGTAGGAAATTGGCTTGATGCTGACGCCGGTGGTGTCGCTGCCCGTGCCAATTTTGCGGCCGGTGGTCATGTCGTTAATCGTACTCAGCAGCGTGGCCGTATCAGCCTCGCCCGCCTGAAATTCGACGCCGGCATACAAGTCTTCGGTGTTTTCGCGAATGAGGACGAGATCAACGGGGATCTGCTCATAGAACGTCCGCACGCCTTTGTATTGTTTGCAGGGGCGGACGCAGGCATAGAGACCCAATTCCTGCCGCAGGAAAACGTTGACGCTGCGGAACCCTTTGCCGATGGGCGTGGTGATGGGGGCTTTCAGCGCGACGCGATTCGCCTTAATCGACTCCATCACGCGCTCGGGAACTTTCCCTTCGGCTTCGATGACTTCGATTCCGCACTCCTGGAAATCCCAGTCGATCTTGACGCCGGTCGCATCGACGCACTTACGAGTTGCTTCGGCAATTTCCGGACCGACGCCGTCGCCGGGAATGAGTGTCACCTTATGCATTGTTTCCTCGGTTTTCCGTAGTGTGCCGATCCGGCAGAATCATCGTTGGTGAAGGTCGCGCCGAACGTATCAGATCGATTTGGCGTTTTCAAGCGAGGTGATTTTGAGCAGCTGCAGCAAACCAATGCGCGAAGGCGAATCGAGATGAGCAACCGGCGGATTCGGATTGCCGGCTGGACCCTACATTTGAAACTGGCCGAAACGCCCGTTGCACGCAGACGTGCAATGTTAGACAATGCTGCCGGTGGACACTCCCGCTGTGCAGCTGGTGCCGCTCGATTCCGTGCGGTTCGTTTTGCTTCCTCAATCAATTGAGTTAAAGCGGCATTAAAGAGCGTCGCCTGCGCCGCGTGATGGATGCACGGAAACACGCCCCTCTCCAAACCGGAGTGGGGGACAACGCGTCAGTCAAAAAGAACTGAAATACGGCCATGTCGAACTTGCCGCAGGCGGGACGATCGAGCCATCGCATCGTGCGGCGTTTTGCCGCACTGTGTGAAAAGGCAGTGGTTGCGCCCACAGCAAGCCGATTTCTGGCGGCCTACCCAAAGGCGACCTGTCGGCAGCGCGTCGATGTGATGTTGGTCGATATGGCACGATGCTGGTCGAAAGGCACTCTGATGACTGTCGAGGAGTACCTCACAGCCGATGAGGAAATCGCCGCCGACCGGGAACTGACGCTGGAACTGATCACTGCCGAATTCGATATTCGCGATCAACTCGATCTGGAACCGACGATTGACGAGTACATTGAACGGTTCGAAACACTTGAAGAGCCGATTCGTGCCGCCCTCTCGCAACGAGACGATACCGGCCAACTCCCCCTGTACCCCCAACTTGCGAAACACCTGCTCGTCGACGGACTCTCGCCGGGTACGGTTTGGGGTGGACGGAAGAGCAATTGGACAGGCTTTGATGTGCAATTGTCGGCAACGGGACAAAGCGTTCACGAAAGCCTGCTTGCCGAATGCCGGCCGTTTTCGCTGCTCCCTGCACCGGTCGTGCGGCTGATTGAGTCGAACATGGAAATCAGAAGTTTTGAGGCGGGCGAGTTTCTGATTCAACAAGACACTCCCGGCACTTCATTAATCGTTTTGTGCGATGGCGAAGTGGAAATTAGTACGAGCGATGACCAAGGCAATCGGCGCGTGCTCACCCGCACCAGTCACGTGCAGGTGCTGGGAGAAATGGCCCTGCTGACGCGACAGCCACGCAACGCAGACGTTGTGGCGTTGGCAACCGTTCGCGCCCTCGTGCTACCTGCCGAGCAGTTCCACGAACTCGCCGGCCGCTACCCGGAAATCAGCGAAGTCCTGACTCTGATGCTGGCAGAACGACTGGGAGTGCCGGGCCGCGATGACGTACTCGCCGGCAAGACTCTGGACAGCTACCGCATCTGCAGCCGATTGGGACGCGGCGGCATGGCCGTCGTCTACGAAGCACGCCACATCGACAGCGATCAACATGTTGCCCTGAAGATGATGAGCCATCGCCTGGTTTATGATCGAGATGCGCTCGATCAGTTTCAGGCCGAAGCCGACATCATTCAGTCATTCGATCACGAGAACATTGTCAAACTTTTCGGACGATTTTCTGCGTTTCACACCTATTTCATAGTGATGGAGTTCGCCGACGGCATCTTGCTCAGAGAGTACATCAATCGGTGCGGTGTGGTGCCGGTTGACGAATTTCGCAAGTCGTTCGGGCAGATTGCAAAAGCGCTGAACTATGCACACCAGGCCGGAATCATCCATCGCGATGTCAAACCGGCCAACATTATGGTGACCCGAGATGGCGTGATTAAGTTGATGGATTTCGGTCTCGCGACACCTGCGATTGGCACTTCACCGGCCAACAACCGAGTTGTGGGAACGCCGCGTTATATGGCCCCGGAGCAGTTGGTCGGTGGGAGGTTGACGACCGCGGCCGACCTCTTTTCTCTTGGCTGCGTCGGCTACGAGATGTTGACCGGCAAGGTGCTGAACGACGATGAAAACGTCATCGAATTGCTCCGCCGACACTCCAACTGGGAAGTTCCCAACATCCGAAGCGCCTTCCCACAACTTGACGCCGAAGTTTGCAGCGTCGTCGAGCAATGCCTGCAAGAAGACCCCGACGAACGGCGACTCGACTTTGACATGGTATCGAATTGGGCAGAGCCAATCGAAACGTCGATGCTGTCGCAGCAAAACGAGTGAAGACTCGAATCGGATGCGCGACACACATTGTTTTTTGACGCAAAGACGCGTAGCTGCAAAGGTTCGCAAAGGAAACGGTCTGGGAAAAACAGGAGCCTGAAGCGCAAGCGAAGGATGATTCCAGAAAACTCCTTCGCTTGCGCTTCAGGCTCCTATTCTTCTCGTTGTTCTCCCTTTTTCTTTGCCGTCCTTTGCATCTTTGCGTTTAGATCGAGCGCGCAAAATGCGTCGTGCCCCTTTCGAAACTGACGGCAAACGGCGGGAGTTTGCGGCGGGAGATTGTGTGCGGTAGGATACGGGCACCCCGATTCCCTGCCCGACGAGATGCGTATGGACGATCAAGCCAGCGATAACGAGTTGATCGACAATTGGCGTGACGGTGACGGCGATGCCGCGACGGTTCTGTATCAACGCTACCTGCAAAAGCTGTTGAATCTGGTTGGCCAGCATTTGTCGGCAAAGTTTAACCCCCGGTTCGACCCGGAAGACGTCGTTCAATCGGTCTTCAAGTCGCTGTTCCGCCGCGCACAAAAAGGCGATTTCACCTTTGAGGACGATGGCGACTTCTGGAAGCTGTTGCTGACCATCGCCTTGAATAAGGTTCGCAACAAGGTACGGTATCACCAAGCCGAGAAGCGATCGACGTCTCGCGAGGTGGCTTCGTCAGGCACCAGCCAGCCGGATGGTTATATCATGAGCCGTCTCACCCAACAGCCAACGATTGTCGAAACCGTTGCTTTTTCCGACCTGTTTACATCGGTGATCGACTGCCTCGAACCACGCGACCAACAGTTGATCCACCTTCGGCTGGAAGGCCACACACAGCGCGAGATAGCGACCCATCTGCTGGTCGATGAGCGAACCGTCCGTCGCCGATTCGTGCGAATCCGCGAACGCGTCGCCGAGAAATTCGCCGACGATCTGCAGGCCGAAGACAGCTAGGAACTTTCCTGCCAAATCGTTCGACAAGGGTGCCACTGGCGTGTCGCCAGTGCATCGCGGAACACACTGGCGACACGCCAGTGGCACCCGTTAACTGAGTGGCACGCGTTAACCAAGCTGCCCCCATTAAACAGGTCTGCTAGAAGCCCAAGCCCACGCCCTTCAGCGCTCCCGTGCCGACGGTTCCGTCGGTGATGTTGAACATCGACGGAAAGCGCGATGCCCACTTCTTATTTGGGCCGGGACAGTACTGTCGACCGTTGCCTTCGATTGCCGTCACCGAGGGAATGTTCGCTGCCAGACTGGCCGAATGCAGGAACGAATAACCGGGGCAGGTCAAATCCTGCACACACAGAAACATATCGAACTTTTGTGCGGCGGCGGCCAACAACAACGACTCGGTCTGCCCTTTGCACGCCTTGAGCGCGACGCCGGAATATCCCAGTTCGCGGCTCAACAACAGCGAATCGTAATCGACGAGCGATTCGTCGATCACAACCGGCTTGAGCTTGGCCGCCTCGTGCATTTTGTTATCGGGATTCGCCGCGAGGTCGCGGCTGGTCGGTTGCTCGATGTACTGAATGCGATCGTACGCCGCCGGGTTCTCCTTGCGAATGCGTTCGAGAAACTCGAGTACATACGCCACGTTTTCGCACTTCTCGTTGAAGTCGCACGAGTAATACCACGTATCAACGCCGCGTGCCGATTGTGCTTCGCCCGCAACCCGATCGACGGCAAACACCCGATCAACGTCCCAATCGATCTGATCGCCGGATAGCTTGATCTTGAGATGCGTCAAGCCGTCGGCAGCAATCCATTCGGGTAATGTCTCTGGCAAACCGTCGTTAATGCGTGATTCGATGTCGGCAGCGGTCAATGGATCGAGCGCGCCGACCAGATGATACAACGGCAGCCGTTCTTTCGGTTGGCGGAGTGTGTATTGGTCGAGGTATTCGCCTGCAAATTGCTCGTCGAGGTATTCCGACAAATCGTAACTGACGAATTCCTTGGAGAGCGTGTTGTAACTGTTCAAGTTGTGCGCACGCCCGTAGGCATCGTGCACGGCCGCGTCGAGGGGACTGGCCGCAACGAGCTGCGCCAACTCGGGTATCGCGTCTTCCAGACCCAACCGCTGCGAAAGCGCCTTGCCCAAATGATGATACTCGCCGGAAATATGGTACATGATGTCGAGCGGATGCCCGAACTCTGTGTACGCGCCGGCCACGAGGCAGATTTCTTCGGCGAATTTCTTCATCGCCGCTTCTGTTTGCTCGGGCTCAAGGCTGCCGGACGGCCACGCCCACACATTGCCCAACGGCATGCTGCCCATGCCGTCAGTCGGCCGACCGTTTCGGGTCTCGACGACAACATCGACGTTGATTAAGAAAGCCCCATCGACGACACGTCCGCCGAATTTCAGGGGTGCGCGAAATGGAACTGCTTCGAAACTGCAGTTCACTTCCTGCAGTCGAATGTCGGTCGTTTTGGACATGCTCGTTTGTATTAGAAGTTAGGTGCCAGTGTGATTTCAGGAATACCGGGTGATTTCAGGATTGCCGGAGAGACGATCTTATCTGCGAGCTTCCAACGGTTCAAGAACAACGGCCTATTGAAATGCATCGTCCCACACGTTGACGCGCTCGCCCCAGACGCCGCAAGCACTCCGTTTCGCTGTGTCCTGTCGCCAAAACCGTGCAAATTGGGCGTCCGGCCGCAACATGAGTGCCAGATTGAGGAATGTCGGCCAGGAAACAGCCGTCGCGGGGCAGAGCTTCCCGAATCGGATGGAATGACGAACAGATCAGATCGTCGCGAGCAAATAATATTGCCTTGCCCGCCACTTTTTTCCGTCCATTCACCGCTTTCGCCGGTTGCAACACAAACTCCTCGTCAACCTGCGAACTGCCAGCCGTGTCTTCGTACGACTCACATGCGCGTCGATGCCAGTCCAGCAAGGGCATGCCCGTCGCGCGTTCCAGCACCTCAATCGATGCCACATACCGCGGATTCACTTCGACCGGCGTCGCCGATTGTCCGTCATAGATCAAATCGACGCCAAAAAGACCCCGCAGCTGGAAAACTTCGGCTAATGTGCGGCCGATCCTGACGATCCCCTCAGCTTGTGCCGCAGAAAAACGGCAAGGCCCCAGTGACCCACAATAGGAAAACTGTGCTGCCCCCGACGACTTCGTGCCAATGAATTGTCGCGTCACTCCCACCAGATGGGCAATGTTCCGCGTTGCGACGAAAGTGGCCGAAATCGGTAACCCTTCCAGTCTTTTTTGAAAGAAACGGGGCCGATTCAATGTCGCATGGTCGCTGGCCGCTTCATCCCAAACGGCAATTCCTCCGCCCCCTGCACCGTTTGTCGGTTTCAGCAGCCAGTCTCCCGACGGCAATGGTGGCCGGTCCGCCAGTCGAATCTCCGCCGTCAGCAATCCCGCCCGTCGAAGCGTTTCGTACACCAGATTCGGATCGCGGACCCGCCTCAGGACATCGCCGGGATTGCCCAACAAGTGCCGTTCTGCGGTGATTTCATCGACGATCTCTGCATGGTTTTCCAATCCGCCGGTGTACATCCAGGGACATGGCGGCGCAAGTTTGGCAACGCGGACAAAGTCTTGCGGATACGAATCGAGCGGCAGCACCCGAGCGGCCTCTTGCAAATCGAGATCACAGAACAAGTCGGAAACAATCGGTTTCAGCCCCGCAAGACGCGCCGATTGGGCCGCTGCGCGCACGCTGGCCCCAAAAATTAGAATTGCGGGTCGATCATCACCTTCTGACGATTGACGATTCGAGGTCGTTACGTTCACAATACCGAATCGTCACGAGTTAACTTTCACTCGTCAACAGTTAGCACAGACACAGACACACTCAGGAGAACAAGATGTCGATGCACGTTGGGGAAGCACTGGTCGGAGATGGCAATGAAATTGCACATATCGACCTTCTCGTTGGAGACAAGAATGGCCCGGTCGGCGTTGCATTCGCAAATGCTTTGGCGCGGCAGTCGGATGGTCACAGCAATCTGCTCGCCGTGCTCGAGCCGAACCTGGCCGTGAAGCCGGCAACCGTGATGATCACCAAGGTGACCATCAAAGGTGCAAAACAAGCGGTCCAAATGTTCGGCCCGGCTCAGTTCGCCGTCGCCAAAGCGGTCGCCGACTGTGTCGCCGATGGCGTCATCCCCAAAGATCAGTGTGAAGATCTCGTCATTGTCTGCGGCGTTTTCATTCACTGGGAAGCCGAAGACGACAAGAAAATCTTCGAATACAATTACGAAGCGACCAAACTGTCGATCCAACGGGCCATGAAAGACGAGCCCAGCGCCGACGAAATGGTTGCCAAGAAGGACACCGCCAGCCACCCGTTCTCTGGTGTGTAGTCCGAAAAACGATTGATCGAGAAACCCGTGGGTCTCCACCCACGGGTTTTTTCTTATGAAATGCGAGCGAAATCTCATGCGGCGGATCTTGATTCAACTCGACACCGATGCGCACGCAAGTGCGTTTGATCGCATGGTGGCGGTGGATGCAGGCGTCGATGAATTGTTCAGTTACGCAGCTGTGACGCCCGACGACGTCGAATCGCTGGTCCACGGGGCAATTTTCACCCGAGGACCGGCCGACCTGAAGAACACGGCCATTTTCATCGGCGGTAGCAATGTCGCCGCAGGTGAAGCGCTGTTCGAACGAGTCAATTCCACATTCTTCGGGCCGATGCGTGTCTCGGTGATGATCGACTCCAACGGCTCGAACACGACGGCGGCGGCGGCAGTTCTGCGGGCCAGTCGGCACGTTGAGTTCGCCGCGTTGGATGCCCTTGTGCTGGCGGGAACCGGGCCGGTTGGGCAGCGGGCCGCTCAGCTGCTTGCCAAACGCAGCGCAAACGTTCGCCTCGCGTCACGCTCGTTGGAACGGGCCGAAAGCGCGTGTGCAACCATCAAAGCAAAAGTGAGAAGCGACGCCAAAATAACGGCCTGTGAGACGTCCTCACCGGCAAGTGTGACAGCGGCATGCAACGGCGTTGCGCTCATCATTGCCGGCGGCGCGGCCGGCGTGCAACTTCTCGCCGACAACCAGTGGCCCTCCGGCGAAACACTGAAAGTCGCCATCGATCTGAATGCCGTTCCCCCCGTCGGCTTGGCCGGCGTCGAGCCGATGGACAAGGCCGTCGAACGCGACGGAACGCTCTGCTACGGCGCGATTGGAGTCGGCGGCACGAAGATGAAGATCCACAAGGCGGCAATTGGCCGATTGTTCGACTCGAACGGCCAAGTGCTCGATACCGAAGCGATCTATCGCATTGGTGAAGAACTGGATTGATCGCGAACGCGTCCAATTAGCCCCGTGTGAATACACACGGGGCCCGCGTTCCACGTCAAAAGACGTTCGCCATGTTTTCTCCTACTCAACGCTGGCCGCCGGTGTATTCACCGGCTGCGACTATCTGCTCATGGGTGCCACTGGCGACACGCCAGTGGCACCCAACACTTCAATCGAGATTTGTTTGGGTACTTGCTGCGTGACCGGTGTATACTGGGAACGCCCGCTTATATGCCGCCCGAACAAGTCCTCGGCGATACCAAGTTGATCGGCCCGCCCGCCGACATCTACAGTCTGGGCGTTGTGCTGTAC
>CAUZOL010000043.1:0-31250 GCA_963581435.1 Planctomycetota bacterium | reverse complement strand
CCGGCTTGCCATTCTTTGTGTCGATCAGGAAACCAATCTCCGGGTGCGCTTTGACGCGTGAATCAATCTTGTTGGCCCGCGCGGTCAGCTTGTAGTGCTGTGGTGAAGGATCGCGAAACTTCAGCTTCGACTGTGCTTCGGCGTCGGCGGAAAGAAACAGGCAGAGCAGCAAGGCCGATGCGGCGACGATCGTTCGATGAATAGTTTTCACGGCGATGAGAATTCCAGTTGGAGTGAATTGCAGTTGAATGGTGCCGAGATCACATCAGCGAGGGCCGGGGGCGTTTGTCTGGTCGGCTTGGCGATCTTCGCCGGGCGTGGTGCGGCGATAGTCTTTGACATCTTTGAGTCGCTGGCCCGTTCGGCGATCGAACGAGTCGCGCGAAATTTCCGCGGGAACGCTGTCGTGTGTTTCGTCCATCCATCGATCGAGCGTGTTGGCAAGCCGTTGTTGAATGGCCGCGTGTTTTCGCATTCCGGCAAGATTGTGGAGTTGATTGGGATCGGTTTTCGTGTGATACAACTCAATCGCAGGTCGGGGTGCGAGTAATGTTTCCGCCTGGGCTGCCGTCAACGTTCCTTGTTTTTGTCGGGAAAGCAACTCCTTGTGAGATGGCGACGCAACCGAATCGGCGGGGCCTTGCCAGGCGAATTGGGGACGGAAGTTGCGAATCAGCAGATACCCGTCGCCACGGACCCCGCGACCGTGCGCTTCATAGTCGTGCCAATTGTGTTCGGAGAAGGCGAACAATCGCGTCGTTGCCTTTGGGTTTTTCAAGATCGGACCGAAGCTGATGCCCTGCATCGACGCGGCTGGTTTGATTCCAGCCGCTTCCAGAATGGTGGGGGCGATGTCGATCACGCTGACGAGGCTGGATGAGATGTCGTGCGGTTTGATTGTGCCCGGCCAGTGTGCAATCAAAGGCGTCTTCATTCCCGAATCGTGCAATCGGGTTTTGGCGCGAGGAAACGGGCGCCCGTTGTCGGCCATCACCAACAGCAGTGTGTTGTCGAGTGCCTTTTGCGCCTTGAGTTCCTTGACGACTTCGCCAATGAAGAAATCGAATCGGGTCACCTCGTTGTAATACGAGGCGATGTCGTCGCGCGTCTGCGGCGAGTCGACCAGGAACGGCGGGACAATCACGTCGGCCGGCCGATGCTTGGGACCGTATCGCTCGGCATCCCATTCGCGGTCGCCATTCCAGCCCCGGTGGGCATCGGTGGAAGCAAACCAGAAGAAGAACGGCTGCTCGCGCGGGCGCTCCTGGACTTCCTTGACCCAGTTCGCATGCCCTCCCGTATTGCCCTTGCCGTTGCCGCCGCTGGTGTGATGCCAGGCCTTGTTGAATTTCGATGCCGCCGCGCCTTTCGGCAACTTCCCCACGCCCATGTGATTCTTGCCGGAGAGTACGGTGTAATATCCCGCGTTCTTGAGCAGCGCCGGGAACCAGTCGAGATTTGCGGAAATGGGCTGATGCAGTTCGGCCGCCTTACCGTTATTGTGCGGATAGCGTCCCGTCACGATACTCGAACGGCTGGGCGAACAACTGCTTGCCGTCAGAAACGCCTGATCAAACCGCAGCCCATCGGCGGCCAATTGGTCGATCACCGGCGTGCGTGCCGCCTTGTTGCCGTAGCAACCGTGATCGTTCCAACTCACATCGTCGGAGATGAACAGAATGACGTTGGGACGTTCGGCGGCATTGGTCGTCGTTTGCCATGAAAAACTAAGTAGCAGCGCGATGAGCAGCAGTTGTAACCGGGCCATGAGATACTTTCATCTGAGTTGGCGAAATCTATCTGCCAAGCCATTTATCAATTCAATTGAAACGAAGTGAATAGACGTCAGCGTTTTTGAGTGTGAAACGCAGTTGGACAACACCGCGGCTGAAGCCGGGGTCTTGCTGCCAAATTACGGGGGAGTCCACTGCGTCGCCGCTCAGTGGTTTCGATTTGCCAATGACGTCTCCTGCCTTGTTGAGGGCTTCCACCGTAAGCGTGCCACCCGATTTCACAACATAGTTCAGCAGCAGCCGTTTGCCCGTGTAGTTGAGCGACCTTGTGGTCATCTGACCGCCAGCGCCGCCGCCGCGCAATGTGGTGAAGCCATCCACGCGATAGACGAATCGTCTCACGCGGCCCGGCGTGGGTTCGTAGTAGTTTTCCGTTGCGTAGACCGAGATTTCATTCGGCTTGCCGGGTAGCTGGAACATTCCCCAAGCCATGTAATTACTGCGATTGTGATTGCGATCTTTCGGAGCCCCCCGCGGGACGACGGCATTGCCGTACCGGTGAAACTTCCGACCGTCGCGACTGGTCATCAGAATCGGTTCCACTTGCTGGCTTTTCGCCTCGAACCGCGTGGGGAATCCGATGAAGAGATGTGGTGCGCGGAAATACTTCTGGATCGCGTTGGTGTAAAGATGCTCGGTGGGTGTGCCTTCGGCGTAACTCAGGTCGGCTTCGTTTTCCCAGTGGATGAAATCCTTGGAAGTCGCCGTGCGAATCGAGCGCACTCCGTTTCCGAAGTAACGCCAGTAGGCGCGATACTCGCCGCGATCGGCGTCCCAGAATGCGAGGTTTTGTGAATCGAACGCCCCGTTCGTTATCACCGGTTTTTTCTGAATCAACTTCCAATTCTTGCAGTCGGGCGACTCGAACGGCAACAAGCCGCCGCGTCCGCCGCCAAACGCCTTATATCGCGACTCCGGCGGCGTCGAAGGATTGGTGTCGTAAAACGCCGTGAAGTTGTGCGTGCCCGGGCCGAGCCAGACGATGTTGTTTTCCTTCGATCCATTCCATGCGAACAGGCCGAGTTTCGGTTTTGTCCAGTGGACACCGTCCTTGCTTTCGGCATAGCAGGTCACTTCTTTGTGGGCGGCCTTCTTGCTTACGTCGTGTTGCCAGCCACGATAGATCATGCGGTACAAGCCGTCCGATTGAAAGTACGAGTAGTAGCCGCTGGTGTTGCCTTCCCAGGGTTCGTCGGTGACGAACACAACCTCTTTGGGTTCGGGCCGTAACAGCGTTCGTTGAACGTCGCCGCTGACCTTGCCAATCACGTGATCGTCAACAAACAGTTCCAACCGATTGCCGATATCGACTGGTTCGGCGCACAGCGCGGGGGCGATTGTCGAAATGGCCAGTAACGCCACGGCGAAAGTTTGCAGCACGGTTCTTCGCGTATCAATTCTCATGGTTGTCCTCTTGTTGAGTTCGTCGAGCGTGATCATTCCGACGACTTGGCCTTGAGTTTCCAGATCAGATATTCGGTCGTTGTTGCGTACTTCACATCGGGCGCATTGGGAAAGACCAACTCACAATCGACGCCGGCGCTCTGGCAATGCTGTTGCAACTTCACGCCGAAATTGGAGGTGTGCGTTGGATCTTTCTGCGGCTTACCGAGCGCAGGTGGGGCGGAGTATGAGAGATAGACGGGCGGATCGTCGGACGTGACCAATGCGTAGGGGGAAAATTCGGCGATCCACGGCAGGATGGTGTCGCGTTTGGCGAGAAACTCCTCGAACTGCGATACCTTATTTCCCGGGTCTCCGGTGAAACCGAAGGCATGGCCGCCGTAACGGCTGTTCGGCGTCCACTCCTTCATTTGTTTTGGGTCGAGAGTCGTCTGCGCGCCCCGAACGGCGGCACACCACAGCCGTGTCGATTCGCGAGCGACCACGTCATCGCTGGTTGGGTCGGCCATGTCGGGATGAAAGGCGAGCCACAAACTCGAACAGGCACCGGCCGAGCCGCCCGATGCACCGATTCGCTGCTTGTCGATGTTCCATTCCTTCGCCTTGCTGCGAATGAACTGTAAAGCCCGCGCCGCGTCGTGCAACGGCCCTTTGACCGGCGGCACAACACCGTCGGCCGTTGCCTCGGGAATGAAACGATACTCGACGCTGGCGACGGAAATGCCGGCTTCGAGAATCTCGGGCAAGATGGCGGTCAGGCCGCTCAGTCGTCCGCCGCCCATCCAGCCGCCGCCGTGAATGAAGAGAAGTACGGGCGTTGGTTCCTTCGATTCGGCCTGCCAGAAATGAATCAGTTGCTTCGGATGCGGGCCGTAGGAGACGTCATATTGCGTCGGGTTTGGCAACGGCGGATGTGCTGCGACGAATCGCTTGGCTTCAACCGCGCCGATCTCGCGCACAAAAATGTTTCGCCAGCGGATCTCGCCACCATGCGTCTGCAGCATGATCGGCCCCTTGGCCGGCAGTGGTTTGGTGCGATCCCAGTAGTTCTCCATCACCGCGCCTTCGACGACCGCGCGTCGATTCAGCCAGACCCAGGTGCGGGCGCCGATCTGACGGATGCGAAACTGATTCCATTGACCAAACGGCTTGTCTGCCATCCGAATTGGGTCGCGGCCGAGCGTCCCGGGCGTATTGTTGAATAACCCCCCGGAACCGAGATGCGGCCTGCGCGTTGGCCTTTTCGGATTGAAGACCTGATGCCAGTCCCAGATTTGAACCTGTGGCGTGCCACGCAGGTAGATGCCGCTGTCGGCCCCCGCAACGGTTTTGTATTCGATGAGGAACTCCATATCGCCGAATTCTTTGTCGGACGTCGCATAGGATCCGTGACCATCGTTGACCAGTTCACCGTTCTCGACGGTCCAGTGAATCGGAAACTCGGCACGCTGCAGGGCCAGATTGTCTTCTTTTTTCTGGCCGGTCAATTTGCCCACCCGATGCGGGTTTAAGCCGTGCCAACCGCTGAGATCCGTTCCATTGAAAATCGCGCGGAACCCCTTCGGTGGTTTCGGTTCGGCCGCGACCGCGGTGACCGACTGTGCGATCGCGACTGCGATCGCCGTGAAGAACAGGAAGTGTCTGGCGATGATTCTCATGTGACTTGACTCCGATGATGTAGACGTTTTCGCTCACGCGCCAGAACACAGATTCTGCTGCGCGTCGTGCTTGTTGTTGTGTTGCTTCTTCCCAGCGTGTTGCCTGCAAGCACCGCCGTCAACCCTTGGGGCGGGGAAGCGGCGTCGCAACACACTCACGACCCGTCAATCACGGCCGTTCGCCAATCGCAATTGCGACAATCCGAGGGCAACAGTAACATAGATTGCACTCCAATGCCTACGATCACGAGGTGCGTTGTGGAACGTCAAGAAGGCTCGAAAACACTCTCGTCGGTCACTCGTCGAGACGCTCTGAAAGCGGGGACAATTGGGTTGATGTCGATGGCCGACGTCGCTGCATGGCGTGGCCAAGCGGCCGATGCCGGGACAACACTCCCGCGGCCCAAGGCGGTCATCTATCTGTTCCTCACCGGAGGCCCGTCGCAACACGATACGTTCGACATGAAGCCGGACGGCCCGTCGGAGTACCGGGGCGAGTTCAGCCCGATTGCAACCCGAACGCCCGGCACGCAGATTTGCGAACATTTGCCGATGCTTGCGGAGCGAAGCCGATTGTGGACGCTCGTGCGATCGCTTTCGCACAAGGAGAGCGGCCACGGCAAAGGCACTTACGTCATGCTGACGGGGAACACGGTCGTTCCGCCCACGTTTCGTTCGAATCGTCCACTGCCAATCGATTTGCCAAGCATTGCGGCAATCGCCGGGCATTCCAGCAAGCGTCGCGTCAACCTGCCAACCAGCGCGATCCTGCCCGAGAAACTGCACCACTCCAACTCGGGGACATATTCGGGACAGTTTGCCGGATTGCTGGGACCGCAAAACGAGCCGTGGTTGCTTCACTGCACCGACAAGCCGCACGCCTATCACGATTATTCCGGGGCGTTTCCCAAGTACCTGTTCAACCTGCACGACGGCGTGGCGTCGGACAAGGACGATTGGAAGTTTGAAATTCCGCACATGGCGTTGCCTGAAGGAGTCGCGAAAGAACGCTTTCGCGACCGACTGACGTTGCTGAAAACAATTGATGCGCAAAGCAGGGAACTCGAACGATCGACCAACGTCTCCCGTTACAAACGGATCCAGGAGGGTGTCGTCTCGCTGATGAACGATCCCAAGGTGCGCCGTGCGTTCGATGTTCGGCATGCTGACCGAAAACTCCTCGACCGTTACGGCGACAATTCCTTTGGCTGGTCGTTGTTAATGGCCCGGCGGTTGGTCGAAGCCGGAGTGAACATGGTGCAGGTCAATCTTGGCAACTTCGGGAGCTGGGACCTGCACGGCAACAACTTCCCGTTGCTGAAGAACTTCCTGTTCCCGCCCACCGACCGAGCGGTTTCGGCGCTGCTGGACGATCTCGAAGAAAGTGGGCTGTTGGATTCGACGATGGTGGTGATGGCGGGCGAGTTTGGTCGCACGCCTCGGATTTTCAACGGAGCACCCAAGGTTTACAAGCTTCCGGGCCGCGATCACTGGGCACCGTGTCAATCGGTGTTATTCGCCGGTGGGGGAGTGTGTGGCGGAAACGTTATCGGCTCGTCCGACCGCAACGGAGCGTACCCCACTTCCGATTTGCAAACGCCGGAGAACTTCGCCGCCACAATCTATCAAGCAATGGGCATACCCCGTGATGCCAACTGGTACGACGCCACGGGACGACCGTACCACGTGTATCAGACCGATCCCATTCAGGGACTGTTTAGCTGATCGCGGCAGTTCATGGCAGGACAATCTGTTACGGCCCATCGCCGCCGATTCGTCTGTTCCCGAGAGTTTCGGTTGGGCAGAATTCCGGCAAGTCCACGCCAAAACTACGACTGCCGATCCGAATCCTGTCGCGGAATCGCGTACCCATACGCGTAAATCCAGGTAGACGGCCCGCTCCGCCGGTGAAAAAAAAGACGACCAAACCGTTCTAGTGTTTAGGTGAAATGTCGCCCAAGGCGGATTGAATCGTGTGCCGGGGAGATTGATTGCGAATATAGATTACGAAGCCATCGTCGTGCGGATGCAAGACTGAGGATGGGACGCGATAGGCATGCTTCAGGTTCGCAGAATCCCGTTCATAAGAAGGGTCATCGACATCTCGAAAACCCTCTGAATGGATAATAAGCGTCGGCTGCTGCTGATCGAGACGTTCAGAAAACTGCACTAGATTGTAGCAGACTCCTGGAATCGTTCCCCTTGAGTAGTAACCAATCCTTGTTGCAGCGGTATCTACCATCACCGTGTCGAACGGGCCGTACTCGGCGTTCAGCCATCGGCCAAGTGATGCCTGTCTCTGGCGGCTCTTGTGTGACGATGTGATCGCATCGCCACAGGAGACCAAGGCCATCACGATAACGAGTCCGCCAACAACCGTGCGACCTCGTTGTGCGAGCCATCCGGGCCGACGCAGCCGCGAAATGCGGTGTGCGATTGCTAGAAAACCGAGCGACGCAAACGGAACCAACACGAACCAGCCGGTAAAGAAATACCGGCCATTGATGCCGCCGCTGAAACGAAGCTTCACCCAGATGCCGAGAAATACGCAGATCGCCGTCATGAAAAACACGATGTACTCACGTCTTTTCAGCAGGTGGCGCCAACCAAACAGGCCGGTCATCAGGAGGACACATGCTGTTAGCCCCAATGAATTCAGCAGGTCGTCCAGGTAATCACGGATGGCCGACAGGTTGGATGTCTCTGAAGATGCCAGGAGTTGCGTCGTATGTTGTGGAAGAATGTTAAGGGCGAAACTCGCTGAAGCCATTGGATTCTTCGTGCCACCATCCTGAGTGAAGTTGATGGCGGTAAGTTGGGAGCCATGTGATGAAAGGAAGGTCGCTGCCACATTGCTGCTTGCGCCACTGGCTGCCGTCTCACCCTGCACCGTGTTAGCGTCGATGACTGAGACGCTTCCAACGGCCTTCCGTTGAGTTGGTTTCGGCCCAGCTGGGGCGTCGGTCTCGGTTGACAGCCATTTCCAGCCTGACCTGAAGTTGCCCGATCGCCCCCATTCCCAGTGATCGTGACCGTGCAGGAGCGTCACGTTGACAACCACCAGCAATGTCGGAATTACCGCAAGGCTCAAGCAAGTGCCTGCCATCAGTCGAGCGCGGACGAACCACGATTCGGCTCGGCATACGAGCGGCCAAAGCAGGATCGGCAGCAGAAGCAGCCAACCCTCGCTGCGTGTGTAACTGGCGAGTGAGAACGATAGACCCGACGCCATGAACATCCACCACTTCGCACTGGTAACAGATCGCCAGGCGAAATAGAGACACAGATTGAAGAAGAACCAGAACATCGGCTCACGTATTGGTTCGGCACTGACCTCAATCAGTTCTGGCTGAATGGCGTACAGGAAGCACGATACGATCGCGACTTTTTTGTTGAATGCGTAGCGTATCCAACCGAACATGGGGGCCACGACAAGACTGGAAATGAACACGCCCCAAAGTTGTCCACCGGTGACCCAATCGAGACCGAGTTTATGAAACAGAAGCAAAACGGCGGGATAGACGTTGAGGTTCAGATACCGGAACGCGTCTTCGAATTGTCCACGATCGAGCAAGTCGGCAATGGAGATGTAGTAATAGGCGTCGTTACACACCGCGTCGATTCGCCACATCATCAGCAGACGCGGGATGGCGCAGAGAATGATCAACACGGTGATGAGTAACTTGGCGGGCGGTACGTGAGGCGTGTTTTCGCTGCGGACCGACAAGGCGGCTGGAAAATCTTCGGGAGGTGGCTCGACCATCCAATCCAGGAGTTTGTTCGCAAACAACCTGATACGCTCACGGGGCATTGCGATGCATTCCGATTCTTTGTTTGCGCCCAATGCAATCGAGCCGCGGTCGAATATGGCCAGATCGCGCAGTCTGAATAGCCCCATGAATCGGGCCGCCGAGATTTCCAATCAAACGGTACCGACGATTCCCGAACTCAAGCATTTTGTCGGCAGAAAACGAAGCGACGACGACACCCGACCGATGTCACACGGGCCACTCTCTGCAGCGGGCCGGGACTATATGTTGACTGGTCCGGAGGGTCAATGCCGAAGAGGTGATCGCATGCTGCGTTCAAAACCGATGCTCGTTTTGCTTATTGACAGACTTCCCCGTTACCTGTAGAACCCCCAAGCTCTTTGCAATGAGCTGTTGGCGGAGTTTTTGATCCCGGTTTTGTAGATGTCAGACTGATGGTTTGGCGGATGTTCTTTGTTCTGAGCAAGCCAAAGGAGTGCTAGGTCGGCGTGCGTATCTGGCTTCTTAAGGACGGCGAAACGCTTCCGGTTCAAGACGGAAGCCGAAAAATGCGCACGTGGATGTTGGCCGAAGCGCTGGCAAAGCGAGGCCACGATGTCGTCTGGTGGTCGAGTACGTTTTCCCATCAGCGAAAAGAGCTTGTGGCTCGTAGCGATGACACGTTTCCGGTTTGCGACGGAGTCATACTGAAGTTGCTGCACGCCGGATCGTATCGTCGAAATGTCTCGGTTCGCAGATTGTTCCACCACCGCGCTTTGGCACAGCGGTTCGCAGACTGCGCTGATTCCGAGGACGCCCCCGACATCATTGTCAGTGCGTATCCGATCATCGAAGTCGCCAGCCAGGCCATGCAATTCGCCAAACGTCACGCAATTCCAATCGTGGTTGATGTCAGGGATCTGTGGCCTGATTATTTTCTTGAACACGTACCAAGGATACTGCGGGGGCTGGCCAAAGTTGCCCTGCGCGGCGCATTCCGTCAAAAGCAATACATCATCCGAAACGCCGACAGCGTTGTCGCGACGACCGAAGGGATTCTCCGCTGGGCACTGCAAACCGGTGGACGAAAACGAACGCAGTTCGACCGGCCGTTTCATCTCGGATACCCCTCAGCGATTGCGGCAAATGACGCGGAGTCACTCGATTGCCCCGACTATCTTCAGCCGTTTCGCGACCGCACAATCTTCACGTTTGTTGGGATTTTCGGCAGCGCATACGATCTGGAAACGGTCTGTCGAACGGCAAAAGTGTTGGCTGACGACGGCGATGAGCGGGTACATTTCGTCTTCGCAGGAACGGGGCGACGGTTTGAAGATATTTCAGCGCAGGCCCAAGGGCTTCCCAACGTGACGATGCCCGGCTGGTTGTGGAAAGAACAGATCGACGCCTTGCTGCAGCATTCGGACGTCGGACTGGTTCCCTTCTACGACGGGATTCCCGATGCGATGCCGAACAAGGTCTTCGAGTATCTCTCCGCCGGTCTCCCATTGATGACCTGCCTGAGCGGTGAGTTACGAGATCTCGTCGAATCGTGCCGGATTGGCTATCATTATCGCGACGGCGATCATGCGAGTTTGCTCGCTGGAATTCGCAAAATTGCTGCAGACGGCAATCTTGTCGAAAAGATGTCACAAAATGCCCGGTCGGTTTTCGAGGAACGATTCACGGCCGACACTATCTACGGCGCATACGCCGAACACATCGAA
Organism: Planctomycetota bacterium; assembly: GCA_963581435.1. GTDB lineage: Bacteria > Planctomycetota > Planctomycetia > Planctomycetales > Planctomycetaceae > JABISG01. The sequence goes on along the minus strand of CAUZOL010000043.1, from coordinate 20,919 downwards.
CGACTGCACGCAGCATCGACAACCGAACGCACACTGAAAGCGGCAGCTTGAATGGATGTGGTTACAAATTAAGCACATGCACGAGAGAAACCGTCCGAAATGGGCTTTGAACTCTCGACTCTGGAATACAGGAAATGACAATGGATCATCGCTTAAAAGAAGCGATCGGCGACAAATCGGCGACCATCGGCGTGATCGGATTGGGGTACGTCGGGCTGCCGTTGATAAGCGCCTTCGTTACGGCAGGCTTTCGCTGTATGGGCTTTGACGTCGATCAGAAAAAAGTCGATGCACTCAACGCCAGCCAGAGTTACATCAAACACATTGCTTCGGAGACCGTCGCGGGGTGGATATCGAACGATCAACTGGAGCCAACGTCCGACATGGGCCGATTGGGCGAGGCGGACGTTCTACTCATCTGCGTGCCGACGCCGCTCTCGGACAGCCGTGATCCGGATCTGAGTTACGTGGTCGGGACAGCGCGGGCCATTGCGAAAACGCTTCGGCCGGGCCAACTCGTCATACTCGAAAGCACAACCTACCCCACCACCACCCGCGACGTCCTGTTGCCTATTCTGCTGGAAAGCGGATTGAAGCCGGGTGAAGACTTTTTCCTCGTCTACAGTCCGGAACGCGAAGACCCGGGTAACCCGGACTATTCGGCTGCCGGAATTCCCAAGGTTGTCGGCGGCATCGATCCGGAGAGTTCCGAGTTGGCCGAAGCATTGTACGGCCATGCCATTGTGGAGGTCGTTCCTGTGTCGAGTCCCGAGATCGCCGAGGCTTGCAAGATATTGGAGAACACGTACCGCGCGGTGAATATTGCGTTGGTCAACGAACTGAAGACTCTGTTCGATCGTCTGGGAATCGACATTTGGGAAGTGGTCGATGCCGCCAAGACCAAGCCGTTCGGGTTTCAGCCTTTCTATCCGGGACCGGGTCTGGGCGGGCATTGCATCCCCATCGACCCGTTTTATTTGACGTGGTTGGCGCGCAAGCAAGGATTGGCAACCCGGTTCATCGAACTTGCCGGCGAAGTGAATTCACGGATGCCGGAGTATGTCATTTCCCGGTTGGCTGACTTTCTCAACGAGGAAACCAAACCGATCCGAGGAAGCAAAATCGCGTTGCTGGGCATGGCCTACAAGAAAGATGTGGACGATCCGCGCGAGAGTCCATCGTTCGAGTTGCTCGATTTACTGATGAATCGCGGTGCCGACGTGAGTTACAACGATCCGCACATCCCCTCGTTGCCCAAAATGCGTCACTGGGATTTCCCGGAGATGACCAGTTGCGAGCTGACGCCGCAGTACCTTGCCGAACAGGATTGCGTGCTGATTGCCACCGATCATACGGCCTACGACGCCGATTTTATTGTGCAGCACTCAAAAATGGTACTCGACACCCGCAACGCGACGGTCAACGTTGCCGAAGGTCGGGAAAAGATTCGGAAAGCGTGATTGGTCAACGGCGATTCATTTTAGAAATGGCGTGACACGAGGCTCGCGCAGTCGATACGAGACGGAACCATGCACGTTGTCACCATCGTCGGCGCTCGCCCGCAGTTCATTAAGGCTGCCGTTCTCTCGCGCGTGATCGGCAACCTTCACGACGTCACCGAGAGCATCGTCCATACCGGGCAGCATTATGATGCCCGCATGAGTGACATCTTTTTCGACGAGTTGGAGCTGCCTCGACCGCAGCACACTCTTCACGTTGGCTCTGGAACACACGCCAGGCAAACCGGCGAGATGATGATTGCCATCGAGCAATTGCTGATGGAGGAAGCCCCCGATGCGGTGCTGGTGTACGGAGATACAAATTCGACAATCGCTGGATCGCTGACCGCCGCAAAACTGGGGATTCCGGTCGCGCATATTGAGGCCGGTTTGAGGTCATTCGACCGTTCGATGCCGGAAGAGATCAATCGGTGCGTGACAGATCATCTTTCGACTTGGCATTTCTGCCCAACGGAGGTGGCAGCCAACAATCTCCAACGGGAAGGCATCGTGCAAAATGTCTCCATCGTGGGAGACGTCATGTACGACGCGCTGCTTTACTACAGTCGGGAAGCAGCGGGCGGAAACGTGCTCGGCGAGATTGGCGTCGATCAAAATGCGTATGCTCTCTGTACGATTCATCGGGCTGGAAACACCGACGACTCCGATCGATTTCGTGCGATCTGGCAGGCCATCAGCAGTTTGGCCATTGTGTTGCCAGTCGTTCTGCCGCTGCATCCCCGCACGCTCAAGGTTATCAATAATCTTGATTTGTCCATTCCCCAGGGCGTGCATGTCGTCGAGCCGGTCGGCTATTTGGAAATGTTGGAGCTGGAGCGGAATTCGCGACTGATTCTCACCGACAGTGGCGGCGTGCAGAAAGAAGCCTACATGCAGCGCGTCCCCTGCCTGACGATGCGCGAAAATACCGAGTGGACCGAAACGATTGACTCCGGTTGGAATCGTCTGGTCGGAAGCGATCCGCAACAATTGATGGCTGCCGCAGCCGATATCCTGCGCAGCGGCCCACCCGAATCGCACCCCGAGTTGTACGGTGACGGACACGCCGGGGAAAAAGTGATGCAGTTGCTGAAAACCGCCTGAACACCGGTTTCTGTACTGTACTCGGCATGCATGTCTGTGCATGGGTCGATTTCTTCGGCCGCGATTTGCCGACGTCACGCTGCAAAGCCCTCGGGCTGCGGTCCGAGGGATCGAGTCCCCGAAACGCCGCTCCAAACATACTTCTTGACACGATTTGGCATTTCGAGAGAATACGCTCGGTTATTTGGTTTTCGCATGACCTGCCAACTGGGATGGACCCTGGCCCTATGATTTTCGTCTTGCTGCCCGCGTACAACGAAGAGAAGTCGCTTCCGCCGCTGTTGCCAAAAATTGATGCGGCCATGCAGAATGCGGGACTTCCCTATCAACTCATCGTCGGCGACGACGGCAGTTCCGATGGGACCAGCAACATGTTGCTGGGATACTCGGCGAAGTATCCGTTGGAAATTGTGACACACAAGCGAAATCGCGGATTGGGCGAGACGAGCCGCGATTTGTTCGAGCGGGTGACGGAGTTATGCGGCCCCAACGATATCATCGTCCGCATGGACTGCGACGACACCCACAATCCCGAGACGATTCTGGATCTCGTTGCCAAGATCGACGAGGGATACGATGTCGCCATTGCCTCGCGCTTCCAGAAGGGTGGCGGACAGAAGGGCGTGGTGTTTCACCGTGCCTTATTGAGCCGATGTGCAAACTTGTTCATGAAGGTCGTCTTTCCGATGCGCGGCGTATGGGAATACTCGTGCGGTTTTCGGGCGTACCGTGCCAGCCTCATTCAGTCGGCCATTGCGTTCTACGGGAATAATTTCATCCAACTGAAGGGCCTTGGATTCACTTGCACGTTGGAAAAGCTCGTCAAGCTGAACCTGATCGGTGCACGATTTACCGAGGTCCCTTTCGTATTGAGATATGACTTCAAGCAGAGTGAAAGCAAGATGGTCAGTAGTTTGACCACGCTCGGCTACTTAACGATGGCTGTCTGTTATCACTGGCCCTGGGGGGGCTGGCGACGCAACTACAAAGGACAGCCGGTTCCCGAGTTTCGCGTCGCGCCGGAAACTCAACTCATACAGTCAGACGAGCCTCAGAAACGGGCCGCCTGAAAGAGACAGGTTTCCGGGGGGGCTTGCCGCTGCTGGGAGAATTGCACGGAAAGCGTCACACCAGGATTGGCTAGAATTCGTCGAACGCTGACGACCAGTAAAAGGGTGGGATGATGTGCGGGATTGCCGGAATATTGTCGGGCGATGTGGGCAACATCGAAAGGCGGGAATCGATAACCCGACAAATGCTGTCGAAGATTGTGCATCGTGGCCCCGATGGCGAAGGCGTCTTCAGCCGTGGCCGCTACACGTTGGGACATCGCCGATTGGCGATCATCGATCTGGAAGGCGGCGCGCAGCCGATGCAATCGGCATGCGGACGTTACGTCCTCAGCTTCAACGGCGAAATCTACAACTACCGTGAACTTCGCCGACGGCTCATTAACCGCGGCGTCGCATTTCGCACGCAATCGGACACCGAAGTCTTGCTGCAGATGCTCATCCACGAAGGCGAAGAGGCACTGCACGCACTCAACGGCATGTTCGCATTTGTGTTCGCCGACTTGCAGGAAGACCGCTGGTTCCTCGCCCGCGATCCTTTCGGCGTCAAGCCGTTGTACTTCAGCCAGACCAAACAGGGATTGGTGTTTGCTTCGGAAATCAAGGCGCTGCTTGCCCACCCGTCGATCGCGGGAGAACTCAACTGGAGTACGATGCAGCAGTATCTGACGTTCCAGTTTGGCCTGGACGAAGAAACGCTATTTCGGGGAATCCAGAAGGTCGCGCCCGGCAGCTTCATGAAGGGCCACGGCGACCGTTGCGAGAGAATGGCGAGGTATTGGGAGCCGACCTACCGGATCGATGCCGACCACACCGAAGACTATTTCAAAAACGACCTGCGACAGTTGCTGGACGATTCCGTACGGTTACAACTTCGCAGCGATGTGCCGGTGGGGACATATCTTTCGGGCGGTCTCGATTCCAGTCTGGTGACGATGCTTGCCGCCGGACATTCCAGTGGACCGATCAAAACGTTCAACGGCAAATTCGACGAAGGCCCCGAATACGACGAATCGCATTACGCCCGCATCGTCTCCGATGCCAGCAATAGCGAGATGTTTTCCGTCACGCCGACCGCGGAAGATTTCATTGAAGACCTGCCGAAGTTGATCTATGCGCTGGATGAACCGATGGGTGGGCCAGGGCTGTTTCCGCAATACCGCGTCTCGAAGCTCGCTGCCAGGCAGGTCAAGGTGATGTTGGGCGGACAGGGCGGCGACGAAATGTTCGGCGGTTACGCGCGTTACTTGCTGGGATATCTGGAGCAAGCGCTCAAAGGCGCAATCATGCAGACTTCTGAAGAAGGCCAGCATGTTGTGACGCTGGCCTCCATCATTCCGAATCTCCCGTTGCTCGACCAATATCGGCCGTTGATGCAGCGTTTCTGGAAGAACGGATTGTTCGGCGAAATGGATCAACGCTACTTCCAGTTGGTCGATCGATCGCAACAGCTTGAAACATTATTGACCGACGACGCGCTGGCGGCAATCAATCGGGAAGAAGTGTTTGGGCAGTTTCAGTCAATTTTCCACCGGCCCGATACCCGCTCGTATTTGAATAAGATGATGCACTTCGACTTGAAGACGTTGCTGCCGGCGTTGCTGCAAATTGAAGACCGCGTCAGCATGGCCGTCTCGCTGGAATCGCGCGTGCCGCTGCTCGATTGCCGCATTGTCGATCTGGTCAACAGCATTCCCCCGCAAATGAAGTTTCACGGCGGCAAGACAAAGCACATCTTAAAGGAAACCGTCTGCGACATCGTGCCAAAACCGGTACTGCAGCGCAAGGACAAAATGGGGTTCCCCGTCCCGCTTCACAAATGGTTCCGTCAAGCGCCCGTCCGGGATTTTGTGCGAGACGTGCTGATGGGCTCCGCCTGCCGACAGCGCGGCCTGTTTCGGCCGGAAGCCATCGAGACGCTACTCGACAGCGAACAGCCGTTTGGCCGCCAACTCTGGGGAGCGCTTTGCCTGGAACTCTGGCATCAGCAGTTTCTCGACGGGATGTCGTATTCCGGAATAGAACCAACCAAGCATACCGGTCCGCCGCCGACGTTGCGGCTGGCATCGTAACATGGGAAGTCACGGAGACGGTGTCGCCATGTTGGAGTCTCTGCGAGAGAAACAGCTATCGTGGGTTTTGGGAAACCTGCGTCGTTACTGGTCTCGCAATGAGGATGCACTGAGCCGGTTGCCGATCGAACGCACCGCCGCCACACAGGACGAGCCGACACCGCCGCTCTGCGAAATGGTGTCCCTGCCCGACTGGGCGCGCGATCTGGAAGCGGACGGCGGTTTGGCCGTGCCGAGCCATCTGATTGCCACAGGCGATGCACCGGTGTGGCGGCGAGTGGCCTGGTGGGATGTCGTTTGGTGGTATTTGCACGGAGTCGCAGAACGGCAAGTCGAAGCCGCCGCCGGGCCAATTCACTCGTACTCATTCCGGCTCCACAATTGGGATCACCGTTTTTGGGACCGAGCCTGGGTCAATCGAATCGCATTGTTTGCGCGCCGCTGGGCAGCACGCTGCGAAGAGGTCAACGAACAAACACTGTTCGGTCCGCTCCCGTCGGCCGAGTTGATTGTGACACACGACGTCGATGCCATTCGCAAGACCGCTGCAATTCGTCTGAAGCAGACTGCATTTCATTCGTTCAACGCACTGCGCGCCTTGCGTCAGGGGCGAATCGGTCATGCTCTGGAAAAACTATGGGACGGCATCTTATTCGGAGTACGGCCCGCGGATTATTGGTGCGTCGATGTGATTCGCCAGCTGGAAGAAGCCCACGGCATTCGCAGCCATTTCAACGTGTATGCCGGTTCCACTCGCCGCCTTCCAAATCTTCGCGAATTTGTTTTCGATCCATCGTATTCGCCGCACGGACAACGTTTACGTAGCACGCTGCAACAATTGCACTCCGACGGTTGGACGATTGGCTTGCATCAATCCTTCGATTGTTTCGCCGACGTCAATCGCATGAATTCCGAGCGCGGGCGGCTTGAAGCCGCGTTGGAATTGCCGATCACGAGTTGTCGCCAACATTGGCTTCGTTTCAGTTGGGAAGAGACGTGGAAGGCTCAACAGTCGGCTGGCCTGCAGCAGGATACAACGCTCGGTTTCAACGATCGGCCGGGCTTTCGCAACGGGGCGGCATTGCCCTGGAATCCCTGGGACCCGGAGACGGAATCGCCCATGCAGCTCACCGCCTTGCCAATGGTGCTGATGGATTCTCACGTTTACGACTACAACCCCATCGATGCCGACACCCGGCAACGATTGATTCAACACTGGGTTGACGAAGTGCGTGCCGTGCGTGGAACGGCAACGTTCATCTGGCATCAGCGAGTTCTCAGTTCCGATTACGGATGGAACGATGGCTTCCACGAACTTCTGTCGGCAATCACCGGCGTGTCCCAATCCTCTCGTCATGCTGCTTGATCTCTCTGTTTTTTTCGACCTGCGTAGTGTCCCATGATGATTGAAAAACTAAACACAGTTCCCACGCGCCGCATTGATCACGTTGCGCCGCGCGATACGGACAATCCGTATCTCGAACAAGTACACGCGGTACTGCCCCGGCTGCTGGCGATGTTCGACACGGAACAGACCAGCCCGAGTTTTGGTCTGGGCGATCGGTATCACTGGGCGTGGAAGTGTATCGATTTTGCAAATGGAACGTTTCAAGGGGCGGCTCACGGGTTATCGCGTTTGCTCGCTGCCGATCTGCTGCCCGATTATCTTTCCGAGCAATCGGTACTCGCGCGGATTGACGCGATGTTCAAAGCCGCCAACCGCATCCGCCGCAACAACGGCAGTCTCGAAGAAGCGCTTCCCTACGAAGGCTCTTTCTGTGTGACCGCATTGGTTGCCTACGATTTGCTTTCTACAATCGAACTGCTTTCAGACCGGCTATCCGACGCCCGGCGTCAAGAATACCTGCACGTTATCCGTCCGATGATTGGTTTCCTGCACCATGCCGATGAGACGCACGCGTTCATCTCGAATCATCTTGCAACGGCCGTCGCGGCACTTTTCAAATGGGCCGACCTGACCGGCGAAGAGGGTGATCGGCGTGCAACGCAGTTGCTGGAACAAATTCTGGTAGAAGCCTCGCCCGAAGGCTGGTTCCGCGAATACGAAGGAGCAGACCCAGGATACCAGACTCTGGCCATGTATTATCTGGCCGACGTCCACCGCATGCGGCCCAATCTCGGGCTGCGCGACACACTGGAACAGTCCGTGCAGTTTCTGTCGCACTTTGCCCACCCGGACGGCTCATTCGCAGGAAATTATGGCAGCCGAAACACAAGGTTTTTCTATCCGGCGGGAATCCAGATGCTCGCAAACACGATGCCAATCGCAGCGACGCTGTCACAGGCGATGGCACAATCCATCAGAGCACGGCGAACCGTCACCCTCGAAACAATGGACGCGCCCAATCTGATTCCAATGTTCAACGCCTATTGCTGGGCTGCCGCCGAATACGAATCGTCGCAGTCTGAACCGGACACCGCGGTCGAGTTGCCCGCCGGCGACATCACCCGCTGGCAAAAGACGTTCGCTGAAGCGGGCCTGTTTATCGAGAACGGTCCGGAACACTACACCATTATTGCGTTGAACAAGGGCGGAGTCTGTTATCACTATCCGAAGAACAGCGAGCAGACAATTGATTCCGGCGCGGTCTACCGCGACTCGCGCGGCACGCTCTACAGTTCGCAGGCCTACACCGCCAACGCGCAAGTCGATGTCGCCGAGCAGACGGTGACTGTCACCGCCCCGCTGCAAAAGATGCACAATCAATCGATCACGCCGCTGAAATTTCTCATCTTGCGACTATTGAGCCTGACTGTGATGCGTTGGCGGCCTGCAGGTGAGCGGATCAAGCAAATTCTCGTGCGTTATTTGATTACGGGGACATCGCGAAGTCCCGGTCGGAATCGGCGCACGATTCGCCTTGGGCCGCATCTCACAATTGAAGACTGCTGTGTGGATGCCAGCGAGTCACTCAGTCCGCAGGATGTTGGTTCCTTCAAGGCAATCCACATGGCCAGCAGCGGATATTGGCAGCGTCAGGATGACAAACGATGATTCCCCGACTCAAACCACAACTGGGATTCGGCGAATTGGCGGCAGCGTTCTCGCCGCCACGTCGAGACGACGTCGAACGTTTCGAGCAGCAGTTCGCCGCGGAAATGGGCCAAACGCACGCAGTCGCGTTTCCCTATGGTCGTACGGGACTTTCGCTGTTGCTGCGCGCAATGGGAATTCAGCAGCGAGAGGTGATCTGTCCGGCGTACACCTGCGTAGTGGTCCCACATGCAATTGTCACCAGCGGCAATGACCCGGTGTTTGTCGATAGCCTCGACAGCGATTTCAACATGAACCTGGATCTGGTCGAACGAGCAATCACCCCACAGACCGCTGCGATTGTTGCCACTTCGATATTCGGATATCCGGTCGATCTCGATCACCTCGAAGATGTTCGCCGCCGACATCCAAAGATTGCGATCATTCAAGATTGCGCCCACAGTTTTCAGGCCGAATGGCAGGGCCGTCCGGTCCAACAGGCCGGCCATGCTGCGATCTTCGGCTTGAACATCAGCAAGCTGATGACCTCGATTTTGGGCGGCATGGTGACGACCGATTCGGACACGCTCCGCGATGCCCTGCTGCGCGAACGCGAACGGTCGGTTCAATCGGCCGGGTGGATGAAGTCGTTCATGCGTCGTGCCTATTTGCTGGCCACCTACCCGGCGTTTTCGCCGCCGATTTACGGTCTGGTGAACTGGCTGGAGCGCTGTGGGTTTCTCGACCGCTTCGTGCGTTACTACGACGAAGGCGTGATTGAAATGCCGGCCGACTATCTAAGCGGAATGACGGCCGTCGAAGCCCGCGTCGGACAGGTTCAGTTGAAGAAACTGAAATCGATCCTCGCGCAACGCCGAAAAATCGCCGCGCTCTATCACGAACAACTCGAAGGCGTCACCGGTTTGAGTCGGCCGCCCCTGCTGGAAGGGGCAACCTATTCGCATTATGTCCCGCGTGTCAGCCAACCCGACGCCCTGTGTGCTGCGTTGTTGCCGCACGGTGTCCAACTCGGACGGCTGATCGAATACAGCATTCCCGATATGAAGGCCTACCGAACGCGACCAGGAGCACGCGACGACTGCCCAGTGGCGCGAGCGATGGCAACCTCGACAATCAATCTCCCGCTTCACACGGATGTCACGAGAGCAACGCGCATCGGACAACTCATCAAACGCCATCTCCCCTCGAATACGGGACAGCTGCCGATTTCGCGCGCCGCCTGAAAGAACGAAACATGAAGCACTTTTCCTTCGGACATCGACTGCCACAGTTCCTCGCGAAGCGCCTCTTTGGTGATCGCAGAAAATTCGGCCTCGTCATACAACAGGATGACCCCTGCTGGCAGGAGTGGACGGAAGAGGTCTACTTAAGTTTCTACGAAGCGACCCAAAAACAGAAACAGACCATCGGACGGACGGTGAACGATGCTGGCTACCGAATCTTGGAGTCGATCGATTTTTCGGGTAAACGAATTCTTGAAATCGGTCCTGGATCGTTGCCGCATTGGGAGTTCTTCAAAACGCTGCCGGCGTTCTACACGCTTGCCGACATCCAACAGCAAATGCTCGACTTGTCATCAGAGAAGTTGACAAAGGCAGGTGTGCCGAACGCATCGGTGCTACTGGAAGGCAATCAACTGCCATTCGAGGACAACGAATTCGACGTAATCCTGTCGTTCTACTCGCTGGAGCATCTGTATCCGCTTCAACCCTACATCGAAGAAATGACGCGATGCCTGAAGCCCGAAGGCATTCTGGCCGGCGCGATTCCCACCGAAGGTGGACTCGCCTGGGGACTCGGCCGATTTCTAACATCCCGCCGCTGGCTTCAAGAAAATACGACGATTAATCCCGACAAACTCATTTGTTGGGAGCATCCGAATTTTGCGGAAACGATTCTGTCGTGCATGGATTCTCAATTGAATCGGCAAACGTTGGAGTATTACCCGTTCCGCGTTCCGCTCATCGACTTCAATCTGATAACACGTTTCATTTACTCAAAGAAAATCGACACCGATGTCGTTGCCAGCAATCTCGCAACCAACCGCTCAGCCGCATGAAATCCATGCACATACCACGGAGTCCATCATCATGAAGTCTGCCGTTCTGATCGGAGACGACAAACTCGGCCGACGGTTGATCCAACGGCTCGAAAGCGTCAACGATACAACAATCGTGATCGATCAAACGCAATCGTTGTCGCGTGTCTACCGGCTCTTACGGCGGAGATCGTTGTCACTACGATCACTGCTGCAGATGGGCTGGGCCGATTGGGGAAGGCAGGATACGAAAATCTCCGGCTCATATCCTTCAATCTCAAGCAACCAGGAACTTCTCGAGTTCCTGGAGTCCCGACAGATTTCTCGGTTGTTTCTGTTTCGAGCCGGATTGATTATCGGACGCAAACTGCTTGACGCCGATGTTGTTCTGGTCAACGTACATTGTGCCAGGCTACCCGACTACGGAGGAATCGGTGTCATCAGCCGCGCGTTGAAAGACCGTGCCTTCAATCAGGAAGCGACGGCCCATATCGTAACGGAAAACATCGACCGCGGGGAAATCGTTGCCACGCGGCCCTACCAACTTTCCCTCGATCATTCGTACCAAGAAAATGAAGACCGGGCCTATCTGGCCGGCATCGAATTGCTCACTTCGTTGTTAGCACACCGGGAGGCTGAGGCCGCCTGACACCACAGGCGTCGAAGGACCTGGCAATTGTGAAGAACTCACGCAGCCGTTCCCTGAGATTCGTCGGAATCTCGCAAAGACTCGCCTGACGAATTCAACTCGAGAGTTGCCGGGTTTTCGTGCGTTCGTGTCGCTCTTCGCTGGCTGAGAGCCAAGACAGCTCCAACCAGCAGCATGCAGACTCGATAGCCAATCGCGGCCGCGATGCCCGCGGCGGCTGAATCTTTCGTGTTGACCGAACGGGCCGACATTTCGTTGCCAATTTGATAGGCGTATTGCACCGTCGCCTCAAGCACACCAATAGCCCCCGGGGCAGGTACAACTGCGGCTGAAAATGTTGCTGCAGGAACCAGCAGCATCTGATCGGGCACTGGTGGGGACGATTCTCCAACGTGAAGAGCATACGCGCAGGTCGAGAATATGAGTACGTTCGATGCGTGAATCAGCATGCTGATCACGATCGTCAACCAAACCATACCTGGACGCGATTGATACAAGGGTACCGAGTCGATCAACTGCCTGAGCCAGTTCTGCCTTCTCCCAAGTTCAATCATTCCCGCGACCGGGCGCAATTGGGAGATTCGTGGACTCAGCAGCACTGCCAAGCCGGCCAAGCCGCCAAAGGCTCCCACTGCAATCACCACAAATGCCGAAAACACCATCGGGTTCGTCAGTAAGTGTGGGACGCAAATCGTGGCCAGCAAGCCAAACGCGCACAGCCCAATCAAGCCGATCACCCGATCAACAAAAATGGCGGCAATGGCGACAACTCGGCGTGGACGTTCGACGCGAGCAATGCAAATTGCCTTGGCAACATCGCCACCTGCCAGTCCGGCGGAAACGTACGTGCACAAGTACCCCAGGCCCGTCCACGATAGGATTTGCTGAAAGGGAATTTGAATATTCTGTGCCAGCAGTAACAATCGCCAGCGAAGGGCCGCGAGGAAATAGGCAAACAGCGCGATCACGAGGGCTGAAATGGCCGGGAACAGTCGCGGCGGCTGACTGAAGATCGTCGCCAGCTGGCTGTGGTTGCGATAGGCCAGAAAAACGACCAAAGCCACCACAGCCAGCAGGCCCAGCAATCGCCAGACAACTCGCAGCGAAGAATTGCCCTTTGACGGTGCTTCCATGAATCCGTTCGGTCGTCAGTGAAGTTGGGAAACAGAACGGAATAGGCGTTTCTCAAGTGTTCGTCAATGTCAGTCCCAATCGGGCGATTGACGAGATGTTGCGTCTCTCGGGAACTTGGCGACATTGGTCTGAAAACCATGTGTCCGCAAACACCTGACCGCTATTGACATTACCTCAAGAGGTGACCTAGATTCCCTCGCCGATAAACCGCGGGACACCTTGCTGAATCGAGTTCACCCCCTCTTTTTTCCGAGCTTGGCAATTGGCCGGAGTTTTGTGCCGTCCAAAACAGCGAAATATCACTCAGCAGCAGGGTAAGTGACATGACTGTGGTTGCCAGCGGAATCGAAGACGTCCGCCAATTCTGGAATTCGCATCCTTTGTGGAGCGGTGAATCGGAATTCGAACCGGGAACGATCGAGTATTTCGAAGAGCATCGCAACGTGGTCATCAGGGACTGTCTGGCTGGTCGATTCGACGAGCGGACGTTACCTCCTCCGGAAAACCGCGGCGACGTACTGGACTTGGGATGCGGCCCAGGATTCTGGACGATCGAACTCGCTCGGCGTGGTTGTCAACGAGTTGTCGCGTCCGATCTCACGAAACAGGCGTTGAGTCTTACCCAACGAAGGTGCGAGTTCTTCGGTGTGACGGCCGAATTCAGTCAACAAAACGCCGAAGAACTCGATTTCCCCGATCAGACTTTCGACCACGTCAATTGCCAAGGCGTGATTCATCACACGCCCAACACGACGGCATGTATCGAATCGATTGCTCGAGTGCTGAAACCAGGTGGTACGGCCAGTATTTCCGTCTATTATCGGAATAGGATCCTACGATCCTGGCCTTTCCTGCGATGGCCCGTGAAATTGCTAGCGAGCATGGGAGCATCGCTGCGTGGACGAGGACGAGAATCAATCTACCGACTCGACGACGTTGAGGAAATTGTTCGATGCTACGATGGGGCCGACAATCCCATAGGCAAGTGTTATGATCGGAATGAGTTCATCGAAATTCTTCGACCGCATTTCCAAGTCAACGAGACTTTTCTTCACTTCTTTCCCGCACGAACGCTTCCGTTCCCTCTACCACAATTCGTTCATCGACTGCTGGATCGACAACTGGGGTTCATGATTTACGCGAGCGTACGAAAGCTCTGAAACTTATGTATGGTATCGCGGTGCCATTGGTACGCGGGTTGAGGATCAGACAACGCAAGGTCGAGTTGCGCGCGATCGACGTGCGGCAATCGCAGTCGGCCCGAATGCTCGCACGCCGCGAACCCAGGCATTCTCACTTCCCACAGTTTACGAGAATAGCGGCTATCTGGTGTTTCGACTCTCACCAAAACAGAACGGGCAATCACAGACGGCCGAGTCTGAGCAGTCAGACTGGCGGTAGCTGTTAGATCGCGTTTGCTGTTGCTGTGTTGACCGCCGTGAACTCTCTCTCGGGCGGTCAGAACGGGGGAAGTGTGTCTCCCTCCACTCCCGCTCTCGTTGAATTCGCACGCGGTTCAGCAACATGGTAACATGACGCGTATTCCGCGCCGTGTTTGGATTACGGCCCACGAAAAACGAGATGTACCAGAAAAGTGACCTATGAAACATCTGCTGCGATTCTGTTGTGTTGCCCTGCTGCTAACTCCCGGTTTGGGATTTGCCGATGAGCCGAAGTCAGAAAAGCCAATTCGTGCGCTGTTGATTACCGGCGGTTGCTGTCACGATTATTCGCGGCAGAAACTGATTTTGACCAAAGGCATTTCGGCTCGGGCCAACGTCATCTGGACGGTCGTGCAACAAGGGGGGACCGGCACCAATGCGAAGATTCCGCTGTACGAAGATCCGAACTGGGCCGACGGCTTCGATGTCGTCGTTCACAACGAGTGCTTCGCCGCCGTCTCCGACAAGAAGTGGGTCGAGCGAATCCTGAAGCCGCATCGCGAAGGATTGCCGGCATTACTGATCCACTGCGCGATGCACAGTTACCGAACTGGCGACAATGCATGGTTTGAGTTCGTCGGCGTGCAGTCGCCCCGGCATGGTGCACACTACGCGTACACCGTCGAGAACTCACAGCCCGATCACCCCATCATGCGCGGCTTCGGGAAATCCTGGGTAGCCCCCAAGGGAGAGCTGTATCACACCATCAAACTGTTTCCGACGGCTCGGCCGCTCGCGCATGCCAAACGTCAGCCGGACAACAAACCGCAGATTTGCGTCTGGACGAACCAGTACGGCAAGGGACGCGTATTCGGGACAACCATCGGCCACTACAACGAGACCATGTCGGAACCGCAGTACCTCGACATGGTGACGCGTGGCCTGCTGTGGTCGGTCGATCAACTCGACGACAAGAGTTTTCAGCAGGCGAGTGCCGAATCCAACGCACAAGTTAAGGCGCTGTTGAAATCACAGCCGGCTGTGGGCGCAGCTCCCGCCAGTTTGAAGTGCTGCGGTGAAGGAAACCTCGCCTTTGGCGCAAAGACGAAAGCCAGTTCGGAGGAAACCGCGAAGAAGAATTTCGCCCGCCATGCCGTCGATGGCGACTTGCGAACGCGTTGGTGCGCTGCGAACGGCAGTCAGAGCAATTGGCAGGTGGAATTTGAGAAGCCCGAACACGTTCGTGCCGTGCGACTTCACTGGGAAAAGCCCGACGCCGCGTATCGCTACAAAGTCGATGCCTCGGCCGACGGTGAGAAGTGGGCGACGATTGTTGATCAATCGAAGAACAAGAAAGCAGCACGAATCACTCCGCACAAGGTCGATGCGAAAGACGCAAAATTTCTGCGGGTGACGTTTCTCGGCACCGACAAGGGGGCGTACTGGGGCAGCCTGTGGGAGTTTGAAGCCTCGACGGACACGCTGCCGGAGCTACCTGCCGGAATCGATAAGCCACAAGGTGCGGCACCGGCGGGAGTCTCCGATGTGCAGGCACCGGCCGGGTTCAACGTGACAATGTTCGGCACGCCACCCGAAGTGAATTATCCCGTCTGTCTCACCGCCGCTGCGACCGGCGAAGTTTTCGTGGGCGTCGATTTGCAGGGTTCACTGGGCAAGAAGCCAGGTGAGGGAAAAGTTCTCCGCTGCATCGATATCGATGGCGATGGCAAGGCGGACAAGATCAACACCTTCGCAAAAATGGATCATCCGCGCGGTCTGATTTACGACGCCGGCACGCTGTGGGTGCTACATCCGCCGTTTCTCACCGTCTATCACGATGACGACCTCGACGGAACGGCCGATCGACAGAAGACACTGATTACTGGCATCAGTACTGATGAAGTCAACCGCCGCGGGGCCGATCACACCACCAACGGCATCCGCATGGGAATCGATGGTTGGATTTACATTGCCGTGGGCGACTTTGGGTTCACGCACGCCGAGGGTGCCGATGGGACAGTACTCAGCCGCCGTGGTGGTGGGATTGTTCGCATTCGCCCCGATGGCACCGACATGGAGATTTTCAGTTGGGGCCAGCGGAATATTCTCGATGTGTCCATCGACCCCTACATGAATATCTTCACGCGAGATAACACCAACGATGGCGGGGGCTGGGACATTCGTGTGAGCCACGTAATGCAAAGTGCCGAATATGGTTACCCGTCGCTCTACAAGAACTTTCCCGAAGAGATTATGCCGCCGCTGGCCGATTACGGCGGTGGCTCCGGCTGCGGGACCATGTACTTCCACGATACGCGCTGGCCGGCACCGTACGGCAACGCGCTCTACACCTGCGACTGGGGACGCAGCGAAGTGTACCGACACAACCTCTCTCCCACGGCCGCAACCTTCGCGCCGCACCAGGAGGTCTTCCTCAAACTGCAGCGGCCGACCGACATCGACGTCGATGGCAGCGGGCGTATGTACGTCAGCAGTTGGAAGAACGGACAATTCGCATACAGCGGTCCCAATGTTGGCTATGTGGCGCAAATCACGCCGATTGATTTCGTGCCGAAGCCGTTTCCTGATCTTGCTCAATCGACCGACGAACAACTGGTGGGGTTATTTGCGTCACCGAGTGCTGCACACCGCTTGCACGGTCAGCGGGAATTGTTGCGGCGCAAATCGAGTGCCGCGCGAACGGATCTCATTACCGACTTCGCTGCGAATGCCGATGCTCCGTTGTTCGGGCGTGTGGCGGCTATCTTCACACTCAAGCAAATCGATGGAGCCGCTTCGACGGCGGCACTTGTCAAACTCGCTGCCGATGCGACCGTGCGTGAGTTCGCGCTGCGGGCGATGACCGACCGTAAGGGCGAGTTGGACGACGTTCCGCTCGAACCGTTCGTCGAAGCGCTCGCCGATCGAAATCCGCGCGTGCGCGCTCAGACGCTAATTAGTTTGGGACGATTGGGGCGGCCGGAAATTGCCGACAAGATTCTGCCGCTCACTCGGCGATCGGATAAATCGGCATTGCCGACAAAGAAACCGGTTTGGAACCAGCCCGATCCCGGCCGTGTGCTTCCGCATCTTGCCGTGCGAACACTTGTCGCACTGAAGGCAGCGGAGGCGGCGCTCAAGGCACTCGATGGAGATCATGCAAACGGCGCGTTGTGGGCGCTCAAAACGATGCACAATCAAACCGCCGTCAGTGGATTACTGCATCGGCTCAGTACCACGCGGGATCAGTCGCAAAGGCTCGAAGTGCTGACAACTCTCATCCGGTTGTATCATCGCGAAGGAGGCTACAAAGGCGGCTGGTGGGGGACGCGGCCGGATACCAGTGGGCCGTATTATGATCGAAAAACCTGGCCGGAAAGCGAACGAATTGCCGCAGCGATCCGCACCGCCCTCTCGGAAGCGGACAAGGCAACCGCCGCGCACATTCTTGCTCAACTAACGCGGCACAAGGTGCAGATCGATGGCTTGAACAATCTCGTAAAAGCCATGGCCAACAAAGAGCCGCAAACTCCGATTGTGGTGCCGAAGGTCGATCCTGATAACCCGAATCAGATCGCCAACATGTCGCCGGAACAGGCCAGCGAACGCGCGGCGAAGACAAAAGGCGATCCCAATCGCGGCCTGCAGTTGTTCAAACGCCAGTCGTGTATCGCCTGCCACACGTATGCGAACGGCCAAAATCCGAAGGGTCCGCATCTGGTCGATATCGGCAAACGATACAAGCGGCCCGAACTGGTCGAGTCGGTGTTGAAACCGAGCGCAAAGATCGCGCAGGGATTCGACACCTACCTGTTCGTACTCACCAGCGGCAAGACGGTGACCGGTTTCGTCGTCAGCGAAAGCGCCCAGAGCGTCATCCTGCGTGAAATCAACGGCCTGTCAAAAGTGATTCCACAAGACACCATCGAAGAACGTGTGAAGCAAAAACTGTCGATGATGCCCAAAGGGTTGGCGGACAATTTGACGCCGACAGAACTCGCAGACCTGCTCGCGTATCTGGAGTCACTGAAGTAGCGACTGCAGAGATAGTAACCCGAAGCGTAAGCGAGGCAGGCCGTCGCTGGCTGCAACATCGCCCTAGCTTACGCGTCGGGTTACGAATGCATCGGCACTGCCTACCGCGATGCCGATTGCGGTAGGCTGGCTTGTTTGGTTGCCGGCGATGGCGTCCCGACGGCGGCGTTCAGAGTTTTCAATAGCTTCGTCTTGGTGTAAACGTCGCGAATGACGATCGGCCGATTGGGTTGGTTGCCGGGAAAGATCACCGTCAACGGGACACTGACGCTATCGAATTTTTCGAGCCACCGTTTGATCTCCGGCGATTGGTGCGTGTAGTCGGCGTACAGCGTCACGATGTCGTGCTGTTCGATGAGCTCTTTGGTTTCCGGTGTGTTCAATGCGAACTTCTCGACGGTCTTGCAAGTCATGCACCAGTCGGCTGTGAAGTCGACCAGCACGGTCTTTTTTTCCGCCAAGGCGGCCTGCAACTTCGCCTCGCTGAATTCTTCCCAAGGCAGCTTCGCCGTATCGACGCCCGTGGTCGTCATGCTGTATCCGAACCCACAAATCACAGCTGCCAATGCGAACGACGTGATGCGAACGGTCATCTTGTGCTTAATGTGCGAGGTGACATCGTACAGGTTGCCAATCATCCACAATGCCAGCCCGATGCCGAGCAGCATCACCAGCAGCGGAACGACATACGCCTGCTGCATGAAGTAGATGAAGAAGATGACGGTTCCCATCAAAATGAAACCGGCAAATTCCTTCATTCGCACCATCCAGTTGCCGGGCTTCGGCAGCCATTTGATGGCATGCGGAAACAGGCCGAACACCACATAGGGAAACGCCATTCCCAGTCCCATCGTTGTCCAAACCAGGTACACAATCGGCGGCGATTGTCGAACCGACCATCCCAATGTTGCACCGAGAAACGGGCCACTACAGGGAGTTGCCAACAGTGTGGCCAAAACGCCTGTCATGAATGCGCCTGTCAGGCCTTCGCGATGCTGACCGCTGGCCGATGCTCCGACGAAACCCGGTACGGGAAGTTCAAACACGCCGAGCAGGCTCAGCCCCATCGCAAAGATGACGCAGGCCATCACCAGGTTGAACGTTGAATTCTGAAAGAGTCCACCCCAACCCAAACCGACACCGACCGCCAGGCTGGCAAGAATCAAAAAGACCAGAATCACGCCACCGGCGTAGGCCAAATTGAGTGTCAGAATTCGACTGCGACTTTCGCCCGCTTGCTGGACGAAGCTCATCACCTTAATTGCCAGCACCGGCAACACGCAGGGCATAATGTTCAGGATCATCCCGCCCAGGAAGGCCGAGAACAGGAACCACGGAAGGCCACCGGCCGAATCGGCATCGGTCACCTCGAACTCGTCCGGAAATTCGGTTCCCACCGTAGCGACTGGACTGCCATAGGATGATATCGCAACCTTTGCAGCACCTTGAAGATTGCCCAACGCAAACGCGACGCGTTTGGGCGGCAGGCATCGTTTTTTCTCGCACGTCATATACTGAACGAGGCCGCCAACACCGTACGACGTTGCGTCATCGGCAACGCGAAAATCGCGAGTCCAGCGAATTGTCCCGTGGTGAACTTCCAGTATTCGGTTGCTGTCGGTGGTTTCCAAAAGCTTTTCTTCTGGTTTCGCGCTCGCCTTCCAATTGTCGCCGACTGGAACCAGTCCTTTGAGTTGCTTCAGATCAATCGTCGTCGGCAGTCCGCCGGGACCTTTCTCCAGAGTGGTGGAGTACGTGTGCCAACCCTCTTCCACTGTAATGCTCACTGTCATCGTCACGCGGTCGCCCGGTTTGGCATCGGTCGGAGAGATTTCAATGCGAACAGTTGCCGCTCCCGGCTTACCCCGAAATTCGGGAGTTTCCTCGTGGACGAAAGTGATCGGCGTCGTCGAGACTTCACTTCCGGGATCAGCCGTCACTGTTTGCAGCGCGACGTTGAAGTTCTGCTTGATGGGCAGACACCGCCGGTCGTTGCATACCTGCAGTTGGATCGTTCCGCTGACAGCAACCTGGCTGAGATCGGCATCGGGGCGAATTCGGAACACGCGCTTCCAAGTGACATCGCCGAGGTGCTTTTCAACTTGTTGTTCAAGCGTCTCGTCGAACAGGGCCTTCGGTGCATGATCCGGCGTGAACGTTTTCTTACCGACCGCTTCGAGACCAACCGTGTCCCCGATAACGATTTTCGTACTGCCCAGCAATTTGGGATTCACCGAATAGGTGTAGCTACCCGACGGAACTCCCAACTTCACTGACAGCACAACTTCATCACCCGGCTTAGCGTTGCTGGGCGTAAGTGAAACGCTGATTTCCGGCTCGCCATCGGATGCGCCAATGTCAAATCCCGGCTGTTCAAAGAGCAACGGGTTGATCTTGAGAGGTTCGTCGGCATGGCCGGTGGTGGCTGTGACGCATGCAACGAATGCACAAGCAATGATCGCGAGATGAGAAAAGAGGCGGGAGTTGGGCATCTCGGTGTTTCCAGCGAAACGGGTACGGGGGGTGGGATTGGCCGAAATTGTAGCAGGATGTGGGCGCGGGACGGAAAATCGGCAGGGTCGCCTTATTCTTCCTACGCTTTCTTCAGTATCGGTGTGGGAACTGGTCCAAGTATGTAAGTTATTCAACAAAACAGTATTTCCTGCCTGTCTCGATTGTGCCAGTCGATCACAAAACAACACAAATACCGAAACTGTCGCCGCCAATTGTTCGCGAATCGGTTTCGCGCACGACGGCCGGAAACGGTATAATCATAGACAAGTCTACCTCATTTTGTAACTACCCAGTGACGAAGATGTGCGCTGGCAGGTTGGGGGACTGGTGGAAGGCGGATTGGATGCCGTCCAGGATTTTCAGGTCGTTTTTGCGGAGCGTCGAGACGTAACCGCGGATTCGGCTG